>NZ_FNSN01000003.1:3000000-3295468 GCF_900105345.1 Arthrobacter woluwensis | reverse complement strand
TCTTTCGGGTCCGGTTCGATACCGCGGCGATGAGCTGTTCACGCCACTTACCGGCTGCGCGCTTGACGAGTTTCGCTTCCTTCAACTCGCTCGAGGGCTTCGATGCGCTCTCTCAGTAGCTCTTCCACAGACGCCTCCCGCTTCTCGCGCTTCTTGTCTGACCGGCCGATGAGGTAACGGATGCCGCCACCGAGGACGGCCAGCAGTGCACCCACTGCGGTGAGTGTCGGTCCCCAGGACTCACACGCTCCTACTCCCTCTCTGATGGTTGTCGGTGGGGAGGGTCACGGGACCTCCTGGATGCCGACGAGCAGTGCGGTGATCTGCTTGACGATGCTGGTGGCGATGTCGTCAGGGATGTCGCCGTTGAGGTCGATGCGCTTGCCTTCGAGAGTGATGGAGACCATTGCTTGGGCCATGATGTGGATCCTTAGCGTTTGTAGGTGTACGAGATGGTGAACAGTGCGCCGGATGCGAGGGTGAAGTTCGCCCGACTGCGCGGATAGAAGCGGCCCCGGTAGCTAGGTTCACGAACGCGATGGCCTGGTTGTTCAAGCCGGCCCCGACGACTGAGTGAGAAGTAGGGGGAGTCCGCGGTAGAGCTCATCGCGCCGATGGCAGCACGGTTCCCATCGACGTGTACGCGGTGGTGGTGATGGTTACGTTCGCGCCCGTGTACTTCGGCACCAGCGCGATCGTGATCTTCGTTTCGCCAGCGAGTGGCTCGACGAAAATGGACCGCCAACGTTCCATCCCGCAGGCTGAGCGCGCTAACGATCGACTCGGTGCCGAGCCGTTGAGTTTCGCCTTGTCCGCCGCTGACATCGCACCCGGCGCGCTCGTGGTCGCTGCCGGGATGTCCGTGCCGGCGAGCACGACGTCACCGGTCCTACCGGCCACATCGTCACGGCCCGCCACGGGTGAGCCGTTGACAGTGAAGGTCCCACCACGTGACGCTGTTGCTGCCCTTCAGGGTCAGCACGCCGTCACCAGTGTGGATGACGTCTACCTTGTTGGCACCCTTCTCACTGTGGAGGGTCATCAGGCCGTCTTTGTCGAACTTGAACAGGCCCTTGTTGATGTAGGTGCCGTTGTAGTCGCTCTGCTCGTACCGGATCTGGAGACCGTCCGGTGGGCCCATCTGCCGCCCCAGGGGCGCATGCTGAGCGCTGTGTTGGTGTGGATGACCGCTGGGTCGTCCGGTGCTGCGTTGCGCACGTAGGTTGCCACGGACAGTGCAGAATCCAGGCTGACCGACAGGCCTCCGGATTGGGACGTTCCCCGGTGGAGGGGCTTGCCGGGTCGCCGTCTTGACGGCTCCAGTACAGGCTCGCTCCTGCCGGGTCGATGTTCGCCGCTGAACGCCAACGCCTACCTTCGCTGTCGGTGTAGTTCAGGGACTGGATTTCGATGTTGTCGCCGTAGCGTGACGTCAAAGATGCCATGTTGGCGGGGTCGGTCTGGTAGGAAGTATTCGCTAGCCAGATCCGGGCCGCAGCACCGGCAGGCCGTCCAGGGTTCGATCACTTCCCGGTTGCCCAGACTGGTGCTGACCTTGATTGGCTGGTTGGTATAGCGGTCGATGCCGTCGGCGGTGGTGGAGATGTTGCCGCCCCCGGTCACGCTGATCTGCCCGCCGGGGACGAGGACGCCGCCTTCGACGCGGAGTGTGCCACCTGGCGGGATGGTGGATGAGCTGTTCCGGTTGGCCCCGTCAAGGGCCTGCTGCTTCCGTGCCAGCTCATCGACCCGGTTCCGCGCATCGGTGACACCGAAGGGCGGGGATGAAGCTGTTATCCACTGGCACCAATGTCACCTCCTGTCAGGTCGGCAAGGGTCGGCTTCCAGGTCTTCATGTCCTGGTCAGGGAGTACCCGATGACAGGCCAGACAGCATCAAGCTCGATGGCGAACTCGTCCAGGTCGACGGGGTCTTGCCCGACGCGGACGTTGACTGTGCGGTATCGCCCAGGTCAGGTCCGCCGGCCCGGTGTAGTAGTCCCGTCGCCGGGGATCTTCGCTTCAAGAGTCACGAGGGTCTGGCCGCCGAAGAACGCTTGCTTCATGCGGGCCATGTGGGCGGCGATGGTTTCTTCGCTGTCCACGCCGGAGAAGTTGCGGCGTTCTTCCAGGCGTGGCCATCCAGCGGCTTCCCGGATGGTGTCGATCCCGGGTGCGGAGATCAGCCGGATTCGCCTTCACCGTCGCCGACTGCGGTGACGAGGGTCGCGGCGTCTCCCTGGCCCACCGGGTCTCTGGGGTGGCGTCGGTGATGTTCACCCGGAGATGAACGCGTGCTCCGGGTGGTGGTGCGGTTGCCCATGGTGGGCGCATCCGTGCGATCTTCCGCACCCGCGACTGGGCGGCGTCGGCCCATTGGATATCAATCATCCAGTCGAAGCCGGGGAAGCGTTGGACAGTTCCGTGAGACGGTCCCGATCCTGGTGTTCTCCGCGTCCTGATAGAGGCGTTCCAAGATCACCCCGTCAGTGGGCGTCCACCTCGAGGCCGATGCCGTTGACGTTCGCGGCGTTGATCATGGCGGCGAAGATGTTGGCCTGGTCGACGTCAAGGAACTCGGCGGTGGGCATGTACCGGCGCAGAAGGTATTCCTCCACGGTCCTGCAGGGGATTTCCTGACCGTTGATACCTGGTGTGGCGGTGCTGTTGGGGATCCCGTGCCAGATGATCCGGCCATCCTCGTCGGTGACGAGGATGAGGGACTTCCACGGAACGATCAGCTTCTCCCAGTACCGGTTCTTGTAGAGGCGGCCTTCCCCGTCGAAGAACGGGGCGAAGAACTTGCCCTCGCCCACGCCCTTGAGCTGGCGGGTCAGGTCCTCCGCGATGACCAGGGGCGCTTCGTCTAGGACGGTGCCGGTGATCAGGTCACAGATGATGAACCTCACGGCACCTCCTAGGCTTCGTCAGCGGGGCATTCCTCAACCCAGAACTTCGTGATCTTCGGATCCACGGACACGCCCGTGAAGACGTTGCCGGTGACCTTGTCCACCCAGAAGCGCGGGATGGGCAGGGAGTTTGCCGGGACGATGATCTCTTCGGTTTCGATGTAGCTGCTCATCAGGTAGTTGCCGGGGGCTGTCCAGCACAGCGGGGAGCGGGTCTGGGCGTTGGATGCCTGGGACTGCATGAGGGATGCGCACACATCCCACCGGCTGATCCCGGAGGCGATGGCACCCGAGTTCACGCTGGTCTGGACGAAGACCTTCATGCGCCGGTCGTAGGCTTCCGCGTTCATCGACATGGTCGCCACGGCACGGGAGCCGGTGCCATCACTGGCCGAGGTGGGGATGTTCGTGGAATTGACGGTGAAGGTGGTGCGCTTCCACGGTCCGACATGGGTCCAGACGGTGCCGTTGTAGACCTGCGTGGGGAACCCGGGAAGGTCCATGCGGAGCCTCTGCAGGCCGCGCACCTTGGGCAGGGCGCGGGCCTCGGCCAGGCTGTTGACCGGGATCGGTGCTCCCGCTGCTGCGGTGATTGGCCGCTGATCGGTTACCACGGGGGAGCCGCTTCCGGCCTTGGGGACGTCGATGAACGCCAGAGTCAGGGCCAGACCTGGTTCGGGCTTCACCCCGCCGCCCGTGGTGGCGAGCGGGTCCGGGTCCCCGGTGAGTATCCGGACGACACCCTTACGGTTCGTCCCGCCGCTGGTGCCGTCATTCTGCGGGTTGCTGGGGTCCCAGACCTGAAGGATCACCCGGTCACGGCGGGGGTTGTTCGCATCCGCTGCGACCAGGGGGTCAACGGTGGCTGAAGTGGCCAGTCCGGTGAGGTACGCTCCCGTACTGGACGCGACCGCTGCCGGCCCTGCCGTTGCCAGGACATTGTTGCCCGAGAGGGTGATCGCCAGGGCGCGGGCGTCAAGGACACCGCTGCGGCTGGTCCCCACCGCGGCACCGGGGGCCAGGAGCCCGCCGATGTCACGGCGCAGGGACTCTCCCGTGTAGAGGGGAGGGCCAGCGGGGGAGGGCGCGTTGATGAAGCTGGGGTCGATTGCGTCAAGAGGCACAGTAGGCCCTCCTAATTCCAGGTGTCAGTCCAGGCCACGGTGGCGGTGGCCTGGTTGGTGGAGAGGAACCCCTCAGCGTTGAAGGTGAGGGTCATGCCCGGGCGGGGGTTGATCCACGATCCTCGTAGGGCGGTGCGCCGTGAGGCGGTGCCGTTCAGCAGGATCGTTTTCTTGTCCAGGTCGATCACGAGGAACTGCCCCACGGTCAGGACGAGGTTGAACGTCATGCGGTTGCCGAGGTCATCGGTGATCTGAGGGTTGGTCAGATGCGTGTTCACGGCGGCGATGGTCACCACGACCCGGGGAGTCCCGGTGCCGGAGGATCCGACCGTGACGGCGTTGTTCGTCACGGTCGCGGTGATCGCGAACGGCACGGTCAAACCGGCGAGCTGAACCTTCTCCGAGGTGCTCTTTCCCGCTGTGGACGTGTACCGGAACGTGTACCCGCCGGAGGGTGCGGAGCCGCCATCGAAGTAGTCCCCGGCAAAGGCGACCGCAGCGGACTGGGTAGCAGCGGCGCTGATCTTGACGGCGTCGAAGTCCAGCTTCACGCCGGAGGGGATGACGGTTCCGCCGTTGTACAGGTAGGGCACTGGCTGGGCGTAGATTGTGCCTGCCGGGGCCTGTGCCGAGTGGGTGACCCTGCCCCCGGTGTTGTTGGTGGGGGCGCTCATGGACTCGCTGATTCGGGTGTTGGTGGAGTCGTAGAAGCGGATCCCGATCTGGCTGGTGTAGCCGGAGTCGTTGGCCATCAGCATCGACACCGCTGCCCAGTCTCCGGGGGAGAGGTTCACTCGCTGGTCCGTGGATGAGGCGGCCAGGACGCCGGGCCGGGTTGCCCCGGAACCGGTGGTGAGCCTGCCCCAGGCCGTGCCGACGATCCACGCCGGAGGGGACGCGGTCTCTCGCGTCAGGGCTCCGCCGACACCGACCCAGCCAGAGGTGTCTACCTCGAAGGACGGGTTGTTGGACCAGTTGGTGTCCGCGACAGTGGTGGGCGGGATGACCAGGCCCCCATCGGTGATGGGGAGCTTGGCGACCCCGGAGCCGCTGATGTCGTTCGGGCCGGTACCGGCGAATCGCCGGTGGTCCGTGGCGACGAACTGCACGTTCACGCTGATCGTCTCAACCCCGTCCCACACCACCTCCGGCGTTCCCACGACCCGGACCATCGCGTACCGGGTCAGTTCCGCTTCAGCGACGATCAGAGGCTTGAAAACCTTCATGGGCAGGGCGGCGACGAACTGGTCCCGAACGAGCGCCCCACGGGCGAACGACGGGACCACGAGGACACCCCGGAGGACGTAGTTCGCACCGTCGTAGTAGGCAGGGTCAGACCAGGCCCCGTCCCGGTCGGGCCACGGGTTCACGTCCCCGCGCGTTCCCGGGTTGCCCCATCCTTCGATGGGTGCTGTGAGGACGCCGCCGACGGTGTCCGCCGGGTCAAGGTAGAGCCCTGACCCGGCGAACGTTCGCCCGCCGATGGTGGCCGTTACGATGTCGGTCACTGGCCCTCCAATCGACGCGCCACCGCCATAGCGGTAGCGCTCGGGTTTACTGCTTCGTGGACATGAATCTGGATTGGCGGCTTGCCGTCTGCCCACCGTCCGTGACTGCCGGGGGCGGGCACGTAGGAGGCTGGCCGGTAGGGCTGGGAAGCGACGGCGTTGGGGATCTGCACCAGGGAGTCCACGGCACGGGAAACCAGCCCCGTACCGTCCCGGACACCAAGCGCCAGGCCAGCAGGGACCTGCCGCCCGACCTCATACCGGAACACCCGAGAGGGTGAGTGGATCCCGAGGTTCTTCTTCACCTGCGAGGTCATCCGGTCGGTGACCTTCTTGATCGCCGCGTCCACGGCCTTGAGGTTCCCGGACAGCCCGTTCACAAGACCCTGCTGCGCGGCGATCCCCGCCCCGTACATCCCGTTTGCCAGGGACATGCCCGCAGACTGGGACACCGAACCAAGCTGCTTCCACTGCCCGTTGAGCTGCCCGACAAGGCCCTTGCCCCCGGCGATGAGGGACTTAGCGATGGAGCCACCCTTACCGGTGCCAAGCTCACCGATCTGCGCCAGCAGGCCAGCATCAAGACCCATGGAGCGCAGCTTGTCGAGCTGCCCCTTGAACCCTTGGACGTTGCCCACGGTCTTCTTCGCAGCCGCCACAATGCCCTGAGCGCTACGCCCGGCAAGATCGCCCAGGTTGAACTCGTCCCGGAACTTCTCAGCCGCGTCACTGGCCGCCTTGTCCCGAGTCTTGACCGCATCCGAAAGGCTCTTCTGCGCTGTCTTCAGACGGGACGCGATGCTGGCACGCTGGGTGGTGAGTTTGGAGATCTGCGCGTTGCTGGCGCTGATCATCCGCGACGTCGCATCCAACGTCCGCCCCAGAGACGTTTCCCGGTTGGCCTCGGCAAGCTTCTGCCGGCCCTGAGCGATCAGGCTCGCGACCTGCTTGTTCCGCTTGGCGATGGCCGCGTAGTAGGCGGTCATCTTTTTCGCGTTGGCCTTCGCGTCCTTCCCCAGGGCCGGGGCCTTCACCCCCGACACCTGAGCGGCACGGCTCATCAAAGATGACGCGGCCTTGCGGAGCTGGTCAGCCTTCGTGAAGTGCTTCGTGGCCTCAGAGGTGACCTTCCGAGCCACAGCGGTAATGGCTGCCGTGGCCTGCGGCCCAGCCTTCTTCACCCCACCGGCGAGGCCCTGAACGATGAACTCACCGAACTGCCGGAACACTCGCGACGGGCTGTGGATCCCGAGAGCTGCTTTGAACGGTCCGACGATCCAGCCGGGGAGCTGGTTGAGGAAGAAGCTGCCAATGCTAGACAGGAGGCTTCCTGCCCCGTTGAGAAGACCCTGGATCATGTCTCGACCGATCTGGACGAGGGAGCCCGTCAGACCGGAGAGCGCGCCGAGGATCTTGCCCGGGAGGTCCCGGAAGAACGAGACCACATTGTTGATCCCGGACGAGATCGCACCCGTGATGTTCGACCAGAGACCGGTGAAGAACGACTTGATGCCGTTCCACGCCGAAGACCACAACGAACCAATCAACGAGAGCGCTCCGCTGATTGTGGAGGACACTACCGCGATAGCGCCTGAAACAATGGCCTTGATCGCGTTCCAGATCCCACCGAAGATGTTCTGTATGCCTTCCCACACCTGGGACCAGTTGCCGGAGATGACGCCGGTCACGACTTGAATCACGCCCTGCACGATCTGCATCACCGACTTGATGATGTCTGCAACAGCGTTGAATACTGTGGTGACCACAGGTAGAAGTGCCTGAATCGCGGGTACCAGAATCGCCAAAATGATGTCAACGAGCGGACCAATCGCCGAGATGATTCCAGTGAAAATTGTGACCACCGGTGGAAGAATCGTGGTTACCAGGTTCACGATGATCGGCACAAGTGAACTAACAATTGCCGTGATCAGCGGCGCGATTGCTCCCACGACCTTCGCGAAAACAGGGGCTAGGTCTTGCAATGCTCCACCGATTGCGCCGGCCGCGCTGGCCAGAACAGGAGCGATCTCTTTGAAGGCTCCTGAGATGACTCCGGAGATCGTGCCAACGGTGTCACTAATGGTGGGAAGGACGCCGGCTATGGCTCCTGCAAATGCGCCGATGACACCCGCTACGGTACCGATGAGATCGGGCATCACGTCCGCCAGGCCGCTAAAGATTGTTGCAATTGGTGAGGCGGCTGTGACAATCCCAGCTATTTGTCCAATGATGGACCCGAAGATCGGCATCAGCGGCCCGAATGAATCCCCAATCGCGTCAAAGATCCCTTTGATCTTTGATCCGAAATCACTCATGAATCCGGCAAATCCGGATTTGCTGAAGTCCTGTGTGCCAGTTTGAAATGCCTTGAAGAATGCGTCTACGCCATCTTTCCCGGCACGGAGACTAATCCCAATACGTTCAAGGACTCCTGCGAAACCGGAACTGGTGACATCGGAGCCGCCGTCTTCGTAAGCGGCCTTCATGGCCTTGATCCCGCCCTTGACTTCTCGGGAGGCTTTCCCCGCTGCTGCGCCTACTGCCGCGAAGGTGGTGAGAATTGGGTTGGCGAACTTCGGGGCTTCACCATCGTCGAAGGACTTTTTCATCTCCTGGTAGCCCTTGCCGATGTCCTGAAAGATCGGCTTTAGCTTCTTGTTGAGCCCGTCGATAACCGGGATGAGGCCGTTTGCCCCGTCCTTCATTGCGGCGAGGAAAGGGAGCATGACGGTTTCGCCGACGCGTCCGAGGGCTGCCTTGAGGTTAGCCATCGAGCCCCGGAACGTTTCGCCGGACTTCAGCGCTGCACCGCCGAGGCCCTTTTCCATGGCGTTCTGGAAGGTCGCGAAGTCGATCTTGCCTTTGGACGCGAGGTCGTAGACCTCGTCGGAGGTCTTACCCAGTTCCTTGCCCAAGAGCTGGACAATCGGAATGCCAGCGTCGTTCAGCTGGGCGATGACATCGCCCTGGATCTTGTTCGACGCGGCGACCTTGTTGAAGATCGCTCCCATCTCACCCATGCCGACACCCGCAATGGTGGCCGAGTCGCCCACGAGCTTCAGGGTCCGTTCAAGGTCTTGGCCGGGTTTCACCCCAGCAGCGACCACGCCAGCAGCCACGGTGGCCGCGTCACCCATGCCGAACGCCGTGCCCTTCACTGCGGCCATGGCATTGTTCATGATCTTCGTTACCGACTGGGTGGAGTGGCCCAGCCCGGTGAGTTTGGCCTGTGCGTCCTCGATGTTCAGTGCTCGAGAGATCCCGCCTTTGACTGCCAGCCCTGCAACCATTGCAGGTCCAGCGACGGCGAGGACCTTGCCGGCGATACCGGCGAATGCAGCGCCGAACGAGCTTCCGCCGCGCTTGCCAGCGGCCGCGCTGCCCGCGTCTGCTGCCCCAGTTAGGTCGTTGACGATGCTCTTGCCAAGGCCCTTGGAGGAGGCGACGATGTTGACATACGCGGTCGCCAGTTCAGACATGGGGCCTCCTGGAATGCGGCTAGCCCCCGCACCAGGACGGTGCAGGGGCTAGCGGTTTCTGTTGTAATAGGCGACTTGTCGTTCGGTGACGAACTTGACCACGCCGGCCTTGGTGGTGTGAGCAACCTTCCCCGGTGGGGGTTGCGGTGCACGCCGAGCCTGTTTCCACTTCTCGGCCTGTTCGAGGCTCATGGGTTTGCCCTTGAACGTCGTGGTGGTCTTGTCCTCGAACCCTGGGCGCGGAATGGGCTTGGGTGGGCGTTTGCCCTTCTGCCCGTCAGCGGTCTTCTGCCATGCCAGGACTGCCAAGCGGTCTGCTATCAAGGCAGTAAGTTGTTCGAGAAGCGTCCAGCCTTGTCCGAGCGCCCGCTTGGTCGCCGAATCGTCAGGGAGATGTTCAGCGAAATCGGCAACCTCCCAGAGGTGGAAGCCGGGAACCCTGCCGGTGCGGGTGAGACGGAGCCCGTAGTATCGCAAGAAGTCGGCCCGCAACTGCCCGCCGAACTCCCGAAGGAGAGCGGCGAGCGTTAGGAGTTTGGGGCCAGTTCCTTGATGAGGTCCTGGACCAGTTCACTGCCAGCTTCCACGGAGACCCGCCCCGTCTCGGGGTCCCTAACCGATTCGAGCGCCGTTTTGAATGACTCCTTGCCAAGCAGCCGGCGCAGGATCCGGGGGAGCCGCTGCACCTCACCCTCATCGAGGGAGTCCAGGTCGTCGAGAAGTTCGAAGTCATCGAGTGCGTCGGCCGCGATGGTGTACTCCTGACCATGCACAGTGACGGTCTTTGTGCCGTCCTTGTTGACCCTGGGCTTGCGATCCTGGGGCTTCTTGACACCTTCCGGGATGGTGGTGGTGTCGTCGGTGATCTTGATTTCAGACATGGGTGCCTCCTGCGGGCAGAGAACTTGGTAGGGGTTGCGGGACTGGTGGTGACCTGTGGGGCGCGGTCCCGCAACACGCGCCCCACAGGGGTTGGGATCAGGCCATGTAGATGTAGGCCTTGGTGCCGGTGGAGTCCGGGTAGGCGGTCAGGGTGACGTCGTAGCCGATGGCCTCGTCACCCTTGAGGGAGACGTCGCCGCGTTCGGTGACCTGTGCGTCCGGGAGGCAGATGCGGATGGTCTTGGCACCATCACGGACCTCGATGACCCAGACCAGGTGATCGGTCTGAGTGCCCTTGATCTTGATCGCCGAAGCGGTGGCCGTGGGGTCCGCGTAGTAGACCTTCAGGACCTCTGCGGACGTCTCGATCATGGTGAACTGGTAGGTCAGGTCGTGGCTGGTCTGGATCTTCCGGACCACGTCACCGTTCTGCCAGGCCTTGATGTCGGTCTGGTCGGTGCTGATCGCCTGGGTGATGCCGTCCTCGGAGGCATAGCCGAGATCCTTGAGGGCGGCGTTCAGGGCGGTCGTGGTGTCAGTGGGGAGTGCGGTTCCGAGCGGGCCGGACGAGATCGTTCCGGTGACCGCGACGCGCACATTGCCGGCAGTGAGTGCCATGTTGTCCCTCCTGGGGGCATGAAAAAAGCCCCGCCAGGTGGCAGGGCTTGCAAGGGTTGGATGGGGTTAGATCGGCGTCCCACGAACAGCGAGTTCGAAGTTCTGCCGGTAGCGCGGGATCTTGGCGTCCGGGTCAGGAATATCCACGAGCCCACCCATGGGGTGGGCCCAGTAGATGACGACATCCATTGCTTGGGAATCGGCACTGGCCGGGACAGTGATGGTGTCATTGCTCAGGGCCGACAGGTGCGCCCGGACGAGCTGCGCCTTGGCCTTAGCAACGTTCTTCGTCGGCCCCCACGTATCGACCATGAGGAACGCCTTCTCATGGATCGGCGAGAACTGCCGGCCACCAGCATCACTGATGAGAACGAACTGGTCCGGACGAGGATTCGGTTCAGTACCGACGACGGTCAGGCCAGGGATCCTCGCGATCAGCCATAGCCGGGCCGCTGCCATGGCATTGCCGAACAGGACAACTTGGTTAGCCACTACCCACCGCCTTCGACAGCGCACCGTACTTCGCCTCAGCCCGGTACGCCTCTTCGGTGTCGGGGTAGATGGCAACACGAGCACGGGCACCACCTGTATGGGTGTCGGTCTCGAACCCTGGGCCGGCTGCATTCGCGACGCGTTCCGCCTGGGACTCGAGGAAAGCGACTACAGGTGGTGCGTTGCGAAGTTCGCGGAACCCTCGCTGGTTGAGCTTCACCCTGATTGCCATCAGCCCTCCACCCGCTTGAGGTTGATCCGGTAACCCGGTGCCCATCGCCAAGGCCCGTGGTTGTAGTCCTCGGGCCACCCGACAGCGAAGAACTCAACGCCGTCGATGATGACCTTGTCCTGGGGCTTCGTGAACCCGGTGGGGCTATAGAGGTCCAGATCCCGGTCGACTCCGGAGCCTGTGGGGCGGATCTCCACGTCTGAACCGGGTGTTGCCCAGCCCATGACCTTCTGATCAGGGCGGTCCTCCCAGTGCTCCGGGAGCGGATCACCCATAGGATCCTCGCCCCCCGCAATGCGCTCCTGGTGACCGACCGTGTAGGGGGAGGGGAATTTCATGGTGTCCCGCCTTCGTAGATCGGTTCCCCGGCGATGTCTGTCCCGCAGGAGCAGTACATTGCCCCGAAGTTCAGACTGCACCAGGGCAGATGGCGTCCTTCCGGGCGGAATGCGATCTGCACCCCGAAAGCCTTGGACTTCCCGCAGCCGAGCGCGATCTTCTCCTGCTTGTTCAGGTAGTAGTTACCGTCAGGGTTCGAGATCTTCCAGGTCTGCTGGAATGGCCCTGCCCCCTGAGTCATAGACTCCATGCCCTCGCCGCCGTCGGGGGTGCCCATTGCGCGGCGAACGACGGAGCAGACGACCCGGCGACGGGTCGAAGCGCTGGCGTTGGCGGCCCCTGAGCAGACGTCCAAGATGAATTGGGACGCATCCTCAAGGGCAACCGTCGCCGCTGCTTCACCCCCGGTAGGGAAGTCGGGCCACCGCTGCTTCAGTTCCTCCACAGTGGCGAACGGAAACGGTGTCACATCAGCCATGGCCCGACCTCCTTACTCGTCCTCGGACTTCTCGCCCTCGCCATGGCCTTCGGGTTCCTTGGCCTTGGCGGCTCGCCCGGTCGCAGCCTTCCGGGCTGCCGGCTTGCGCCCCGCCGGGGCCTCGTACTCGTCCTCCGGGACGTACTGGGAACCCAGGGACTCGGCCAGCTCGTCGTCAACGACGACGGTGGATCCGGTGTAGGTGTCGATCATCCGGCGGCTCACGGGGTCACCTTGTCTTCCACGACGGCGAAGCGGTCCGTGAAGACGTACCAGCCGTAGACGATCTCGAGGCGGAGAGCGATCTGGTTGTTTCGCATGAGGTCGCCCTGGCCGTCCGGGTCGCCGTAACGGATCAGCTCGACCGGGAGTTCACGCTGAACGCCCCAGCGGATGCCGTTCTGGAAGTCGCCAACGATGGCGCGCAGCTTCGTGTCGGCCGCTTCCGGGGTGCCGGAGACGGTGTTGCCCGTCGCTGCCGGGACGCCGAGGAAGTCGGTGACGTTGGTGCCGAAGCCGAGGTTCGGGTAACGCTGCACACCTGAGGGGGAGCCGTCGGCGTTCTTGCTCTGCAAGTTCGCCAGGGCCCAGGCCATCTTCGGGTCGAGGGCGATGCCGTTGACACCCCAGTTAGTCGGGGAGTTCACCAGCAGACCGACAGCGGCACGAATGTCCTGATCTGCCTCCGAGGACGCGGTGATCTCCACGCGCTTCGTGGTGGCGTTCAGGTAGTTCGACCAGCTCGAGATCACGGTGCCCGTGAGCGGGTTGATGCGGTGGTACAGGCCCAGATCAAGACCTCGGGACAGTGCCTTACTGCCCGCAGTGGCCAGCTCGGACAGGATGCCAAGCTGGTAATCCTCGTCTGCCCACTGGACTTCCTGATTGAAACGGAGAGTGACCTGCGCCTTCTTCGGGGTGGATTTCACGGAGGTGAAGCCGCCCGTGGTGGAACCCTTCTGGGCTCCCTCCTCCACGAACTCCGCCTTCGGGAAGTCGTTGAAGATGATGTACTCCGTCTCGCCGAACCGCTGAGGTTCGCGGGCGGAGAGCTGGCCAACGGTCGAGCCCGTACGGGCTTCCGTGACAATGCCGTCAGCGATGTTCTTGGGGAGCATCACCTTGGCGTCGGTGGTCGTGAAAACGGCCATGATTTACCTCCAGGTGGGGTTAGTTGTTGCCGAAGAGCTTCCGAGCCGTCTCCCGGGTCGGGTCGTCGGTGATCTTGGATGGGGTCTTCCCCTGGGCGGGGACGACAGGTGCGGTCTGCTTGGTCCCACGGAAGGCCAGAAGCGCGTCAGCGGCGGCTTCAATCTCTTCCCTGGTTCCACCGCTCAGAAGGTTCTCCGGGACGCCCTTAGCGGCTGCCACAGAGGCGCGCAGTGCGGTCGCCTGAAGAGTGGCGTTCTCCTTGGCGAGCTGTTCAGCCCGCTCGGTAGCCTTCTGCAGTTCGGTCTTGTTCGCTTCCTCGAGCTTCGTGAACTGTTCAGCCTTGGCCTTCAGTTCCTCGTAGTCCGCGTACTTGTCGCGTTCACGAGCCAGACGCTGGCCCACGATCCGGTCAAGGTCCTCCTGCGTGGCAGGCGGGACGAATGCCTTCGGCTCGGGCTGGGGCAGGGGCTCGGTGGATTCTCCCGCTGGTGCGGTGTTGTTCGTGTCGCCCAAGGCGGCACCTCACTTTCCGTTTAGGCCCCGTACGGGCATAGAGGGTGAAAACCGCGCAGACGGGCGCGTACCGCTTCACGGGAGAACCGTGGAAGTCACTTCACGCCGAGTTCGGCGCGCATGTACTGAAGGACCTGGCTGGTCCGGTCCTTGGGAGAGGACTTCTCACCAATGGGGGTTTCCCAGTGGCCGGTGCCGGAACGGGAGCCGTCCTGTGTACGTTGGGCAGGGACCCAGATCTTGCCGTCCTGGGCCTGCTCGTAGCCCTTGCGGTAGGTATCCAGGTAGCGGTCCGCGTCGGCCTGCATCTGCACCGCGTTCTGAGGTGTGACCGCGACGACGGCGCAGCGGCAGTGGTCGTGGAAGGACTCGCCCAGGCGACGGGAGCCCCGGGGGTTGATGCCCCTGCCCTGCCCGCCACGGCGGCCCTTGGTCTTCTCCAACGGCACGCCACGGCCCACCACAGTCCCGGCAGAGTCCCGGGAGGTGTAGGCGGCACCGCGGGAGGCGAGCATCCCGCAGAACGCGCAGCAACCCGGCTTGGGGACGCGCTGGTAACCCATGCCGCCCTGCGCCTCGGCGTTGCCGATCATCGTGTCAGCCGCCATCGACGTAAGAATCCGTGTCAGCCCACCGGACAGGAGCGAGAACATCAACGCGTTACCGCCCTGCTCGAACACAGCAGGGCGGGAAGCCCAACCAGCCAACGAACTCCACCGGTCACTACCCGCGCCGGCGAGGCTCTGCGCGTCCACAGGGTTACGGACCTCAAGGACCTGTTGCAGCTCCGTGAAGAATTGCGCCGAGATCAGCGACGTCATCCCCGCGTACTGGTCACCCAGCACCGGCAACAGGTCCCGCATGGTCCGCTGCTTCACCTCAGGCGACGCGTCAAGGACCGGGCCGATAGTGCGCTGCAGGTCAACAAGAGCCCGGGTCGAAAGCTCACTAAGGAGCAACGAGTAGCCATTGACCATGGCGAGAGGAATCACAAGAGCCCTCCTCGAAGATGTCAGGTACCCGGCTCACGAATCGTGATCGGGGAACCTGGCATGAACTGCACATCGGGTAGCCCCGCAAGGGAGGCAGCAGACGATGCCTCAACACCGGCGCGACGCAGAACACCGAGTGCGTCAGCCTTTGCCTTCAGCACCTGGGCGTCCTCTAGTGCACTACTTGCCCCCCCCTGAAATAGATGCTCTGCCTTGCTGGTTGTCGGCCCCCTTGGCGACCTCAGCGGCAACCTCAGGAGTAACCGCGCTTTGACCGGCCACGCGGTTGATGAAGTCTGAGACCATTCCCTTCTGGGCCTCCTGGCGCAGGCTGTCCACCTCGTCATCGGTGAAGACCCGGCCAGCAAGAGTCGGGTACTGGATGATCTGAGGAAGCACAGGGGCGAGCTTCGTGAGGGCATCAGCCTCAGCCGACATCGAGCGGAACTCCGGATTACGGAACCGTGCCGAGAGCTTCCAGAACTCGTCCGGGAGGCTCGTCTCGTCCTCCTTGACCATGTAAGCCAACCCGGCGATCTCTTCGACAGCAGGGGCAAGCACGTACTGGTTCTGCCACATGATGTCGATCAGTAGCTCATGCTCTGCCGCACGGATCGCCTCGGCGCTGGACGGCTGATCATGAAGCACGCCGAGAGAAGATGGTGACAAGCCAGTCTCGCCGCTGAACGCCATCGCAACTGTCCGGAGCATGTCGCTGTGAGGTGTCATCGTCGCCTGCTGCAGCTGTTTGAGCTGCGGGATATCCCCGTCCTCGTCCTTCGTCAGGGCAAGCAGACGGGCCATAGCGAGCTTGAATTTGGCCTCTTCCACCGAACCGCTGAAGGCATCCTCCGCAATGCCCAAGATCGCGAGCTGCGGGGTCGAGTAGAACTCGGCGTTGCCTTCCATACGAACGAACGCACGAACTGCCATGTCGTTCAGGGCCATCACGGAATTCGTCAGGCGGGATCGACCGAACGGTGCATTGCCTTGCGGATCGTTACGGATGGCAACGGCAAGGACGCGCCCAATCGAATGTTTTTCCTTGTTCGACTTCCACTTGCCATCATCAAGCTTGCACGTGATCACTGAGTCTTCGAGCCACAGGACGAACTCGGTAGGGTTGCTGAGCTGATCGACGTCAGTGATGGTCAGGAGCGCCGACATTCGACGCTTACGCCTGTCCCAGATGCCAGCAGCAGACTCTGCGGAATGCCCAATGATCTGGGCAGGCGCTTCACCATCAGTACCCTTAGCAACGGTCATGAACGACACCGAATGCTTATTCGCGCCGGTCACGGCCTGCTGGAACTCGAGCCCGAAGTTGTTGGCCTTCAACACCTCGCCAAGATCGAACGGGTCCTCAGAACCAGGAAGATGAAGGCCATCAAACTGCACCCGCAGGGAAGGCCTACGAACCGCCATGGCTGCCCAGGACAGATAGAACTTCGCGTTCCGAAGCTGAGGCGGCAGAGCGATGCCGAGGTCCTTGAACGGGTTCTCAGCATCCGCGTACTGGGACCGGCGCAGCGTCTTCGGCAGGCGGGCCGCCCACGTAGCAAACAGCTTCCGGGCGATCCTCAGCTCATCATCGCCGAGCCCTTCGACCGTCAGTTTGGAAAGATCCTGGTAGCCCCAACTCATAGGAACCCTCCCTTCCGGCCAGGCCGTCGTTTCGTGGTCTTTGCGCCCCAGTACGCCAGGGTGGCGGCGTCCAGTAGGGCGACGCTGGTCCCGTCGGCGGGGGAGTCCCAGCCGAAGCCGCCAGCTTTGCCGATCTTGCGCTTGATGGCCGCCTCAGCCTGTGTGGTCAGTTCACTCTCGCCAGAGTGCTCGAGGCCGCCTTCGATCACGCCACGTTCGAACATGGAGTGCGCGGCGATGACTTCCTCGGTGTTCGGGGTCAGGATGGCCTTGGCCGGCACTTTCTCCTGGCGAAGCGCGTTCACGAGGAACCCGACCCCGGAGCGACCGTCGATGACGATCTGCGCGGCCTCGTCCTTCCGCTCGACCAGGAAGTCAACGAGCCAGGCAGTGGACTCAGACGCCGACATGGACTTGATCGCCTCCACGAAAATCGGCGCGTCCGGGTCGTCCGGACGCAGAGCACCGGAGAGAGCCACGGTCGCGCCGTCCGGGGAGAACTTCACCCCGAAGACCTTCCGGCCACCCTCAGGCTTAGTGCCCTTGCACTTGGCCCACAGGCCCGGAGAGAAGGCCGTCTTGACCGTCGTCCGCTCATCCCAGATACCAAGGCCCTCACGGAGGAACGATTCGACGTTCCCCAAGAGCTTCCGCATCCGCAGGATCGCGGCACGCTTCACACGGTGAGGGAAGGATGGGTTGGCTTTCGCCCACTGGGATTCGTCGTCCGGGTTGGCGTGCGGGTCAGCGGAGAACTCGACATAGAGGGTGTCGGGGTCGTCGTCGTGCAGCTTGGCGGAACGGCGGCCGCTGAACACCTCGCCCGGGTCAATCGGACGCGGCGGGGTGCCGATCAGGATGACCAGACCGTTCGCGGCGGCGTTCGTCGCCGGCACCATGTCTTCCATCGCCTTCTCGGTGAGAATCTGAGCCTCATCCAGGACGATGATGTCCACCTCCGCGAAGCCACGCCCGAAGCCAGCCTCACGGGCACCGAACAGGATCCGCGACCCGTTGGTGAACTCGATCTCCTGCTCACCATTGGTCTTGCGGATCGCCTTGATGAACGGGGCGATCCGCTTACGCTTCGCCATGGACTCCATGGCCTTGAAGGTCTCGTTGTGAGTCCTGGTTCGGTGAGCTGTCCAGAGAACAAGAGTCCCAGGGTCTCTCTGACAGAGAGCGAAGATCAGGGCACCGATGGTGAACGTCTTGCCGACCTGCCGGGGGATGGAGATGATCGCCCCACCGATACCGCATGCATACAGGCCATCCTCGCGCTGCGCGGTAATCGCCTTGCTCAAGCCGACCTGCCAGGTATCCATGTCGATACCCATCCGGTCCAGCTCCGGCGCGATCTCCGGCCAACGGTGCGTCATGATGCCCTCTGGCATCAGCAGGTGGCGGGCTACCTCAGATAGCAGTCGGTCCTTCCCACCTGTTGCCACCAGCCTTCACCCCTGCCTCTGCCCGGGAACGCTCTTCCTCGTCCTCCTGGGCTTCCTTCGCCTCAAGGGCCTCGATCTCCTTGGCGAGATCCACCAACCTCTTCGACAGCGCAGCAAGATCCCGAGGCGGAACGCCGTTGTCAATGTCCATCGAGATCTTGTCTCGTAACGCCCTTCGCAGGTAGAGTGGTGATAGCTTCGAGGCTTCAAAAACTGACATCGGCTCAGCGCTTCTCGCAGCCTCAACGGCCTCATCTTCAGGCCCCGCGACTCGGAGTGTCTTCTTCGACGTCAAACGAATCACCTCTTCTGAAACATCAACTAATTCCGCAATGCGGAAAAACCGCCTTTCCCTCTATGTGGAAAAAGGAACGGGGAGAGATCGCTATGCCGCGAGAGCGACTTGGGCGGGGTGGGGGACCGGGTTCCCCCTGGGGTCACCAGTTGACTGTTGTCACTGGGTCCGCGATGGCTGGCTTCGGTCGGCCTTTGCGGCGTTTGTTTCCGAGTTGTTGGTTGCAGAGGCGGCATAGCGTCTGGGAGTTGGCGAGGGTGTCTGGTCCGCCGAGGGAGTGGGGGGTGATGTGGTCTACTTCGGCGCTGTTGGGGAGTCGGCCTTGTTCCCAGTTGAGCCATACGCCGCAGTGTGGGCACCGTGTGAGGCCGCGTTCTTGGTCGATGCGTCTGCGTTCGCGTACGACGCGTTTCCATTGGCCTGTGCCTGTGCGGCTGGTGACCATTGGTTACTCGGGGATGACGCGGACACGCTCGGCCAGGAGTGTGATGGTGACCTGCTGTATGCCGCTCCTGGGCTCGTAAAGGCTCACGTGGATACCTTCGTCGGCGGACAGGTACCACGGGAAGGGCTGGCCGTCGATGAGGAGCGGCACGGCTCCTTTCGTGTGGTCCACGGTCACGAGGTCAGGGAGCTTGGTGACCTCGTGGATGCTCAGCTTCCGAATGTCGTTTGCCATGGGCCCTCCTTGCGTGGGGCGGGGGTTTGTTTCACCGGAGTTCCTTGATGGCGTCGGTGTCGTAGGCTTTGGCCCAGCCGTCTTGGAGTGTGAGGCCGTCGGTGTCTTTGCTGTGGTGCCAGCAGAGGTAGAGGGGGCCGGCTGGTGTGTCGAGGCGCATGATTGAGCGGGCTACTCGGCATTGGTCGCAGGGTGGCATGTGGGCCTCCTTGGTGCCAGGCTCCCGGCTCGTTCCCGGGTGGGCCGGGGATCCAGCGGTGCGGTCGTCGTGACCCAGCGACCGCGCTGGGAGTGAACATGGTCATGGAGTAGGCGCGTAGCGTCGCCTCGTTCTTAGGCCGCCGCTAAGCTCGGTCCTCTGCCAACGCTGAGCGTTGACGTCACCCGGCTTACCGTTCGCCAGCACGTTTAGGGAACTTGTCCTAGTACCTAGCAGCGGTCTCCATGACCACGAGAGCGATAGCTGGGAGTTGAACCCAGGCTCCCGACTTGGAAGGACGGCGCTCTACCAACTGAGCTACTATCGCGTGCACTCAGCCCGTGGGCTGAGGCGGTGCATCTCCCCGTGATGGGGCAACGCGGGCCAGCCATTCCCGGGGGAAGGCTGGCAGTTATGGCGCAGGTCGATTGTGGATCGCTCTCGCTGCGTCGGGTGCCATCTTTCGCTGATGGCGCGTGGGTGATCAACCCAGTGGACAGGCCTGGTGTTGCACCAGGCTGAGGACCCTACAGGGGGCGTGTGGTCCTGTTCGCTACGATCCTGCCCTTGGTGTGTACCCGCCCATTGCTGGGCGGGCTCCCGTCACCATCCGGAAGGAGGGCATGAAAAAAGCCGGTTGCTGTGCGATCCGGCTGTTTTGAGAGTTCTGCCCTCAACATGAACCACTTTAACACGGGCGTGTTAGTGGTTCAAGGTCATGTGAGGCGTGTTGCGGCTACGAACCATTTGAGGTTGTCGCCGTCCCATGTTGCCCCGCATCCGTCGCACCCTGCGGTCCATTCTCCGGGTTTGGCCATGGTGTCGTTGTCGTGGTCCCAGACATCGACCCAGAGGCATTGGTCGCGTTCTTCGCCGTGGAAGCGTTGGCCGCATGAGGGGCAGGGGATTGACGGGCGCATGGGTGGTTTGCGTTGGGTGAAGAGCGCGTTGATGCTGGTGACCCAGTCGGCGGTGATGTTTTCGAGGAAGGCTTCCCATTCGGGGTCGTCGAGGTCTGCCCAGATTTTGAGCACTTCGGGTGTCGGCGTTGAGCAGCGTTCGCCGGTTCGTTCTTCTTGGTGGATGACGAGGTCTTTGCGGATCTCGATGTCGAGGTCTACTGCGGCGGCGTTGATGGGTATCCGGCCTGCAGTGCCGCGTCCGTTGCCGCTGGTGCCGAGGTCGCTGCTGCAAGCCTCCTTGAGCTGTTCGAGTAGGGGCCTGTTGGTGGTGTAGCCGCCGTATCCGTCGCTGACGACGTGTTCGTTGATGAGCTGGTGGATGTTCTGGGCGAGGGTCACGGGGGTCCTTTCAGTTGGTCAGGTCGATGATGAACAGGACGCATGAGAGCGCAGATAGGCTCATGAGCGACCAGAATCGCCAGCCGATTGCGTACTTTGGTGGTTTTCGGATGCCGTGGCCGTGTTCGGCGCAGGCGTCGAGGCCTTTGCCGAACCATTCGGAGCGTTGGTGGGTGAGCCAGTGGTCGAAGTCTTCGGGTTTGCCGCCGCAGTCTCGCCAGGCGGTGCGGATGTGCTCTGGGCTGATCGCCATGTCAGCAGCACCCCGAATCGGGGAAGGCTGCAATGCAGTCAGGCTCAGCGTCGGGCACTTCAATGGACCTGGTCGGGGCGGGAAGGTTTGGCCGCGCAGACCGGGGGTACTCTGCGGTGTCCTGGACGAGATCCAGGTACCTGACGTAGGCGGCTTGCGGGTTCCCTGATGTGATGATTACCAGCCCGCCGCCTGGGTGGTACCGGCCGGATACGATCTCGACATCCTCGTAGAGGTAGAGCTTCTTGGACATGTCACGTGTCCTTTCCGTGGTGGGTGATGGTGAGTGTGATGGCGTTGGGGCCGGGGTGTCCTCGTCGGTGGTCGGGGCCTTCGAGTTCGCGCCAGGAGTCGTCGGGGATGAGCCCGGCGTCTACGAGGCCGTCAACGATGGCTTTGGTGGTGGGGGCGAGATTATTCGGATCCCACCTGCCGCCTCGGGTCTTGTGGATTCGGGCTTCGATGTGGACTGGGGTTTTGAGTTGGAGGCCGGGTGCGACTCGTTGGCATTCGGTCATTGCTGCTGTGCGCCATGCTTTGGTGAGGTGGGCTTTGGCGAGTGGGTGGAGTCGGTGGTTGCTGTTGATCCAGTCGCAGGGGGCTTCGATGGTGAAGATGAGGATGCGGGTCATCGCACGTTCCCCCTGTTGCGGGCCTGTTCGTCGTCAAGGATGCGTTGAGTCTCTTTGAGCGCCTGGCTAGTTTTCTTCGCGGTTCGCAAGGTCCATATGACGAATAAGAAAGTGGCGAGCGAGATCAGGATTGAGGCGGCCGACATGATGCTCATCGCACACCCCACATGCGGGCGAGGATGATGAGGATGCCGATGGCGAGGCCTACGGCGATTGCGGTGAGGATTCCGGTGTCAGGGTGCTTCATGGCTGCGTGCCTTTCTGGGGCGTGAAAATAGCCGCGCCCTTGTTCTGGGTGCGGCTTGAGGGTTTGGGGCGGTTGTAGGGGCGGTGGAGGGTTAATCAGGCGGGCTCTGGTCCGTCGAGGGGTTCGTAGTGTTGGCGGTGGTGGGTTTCTGGTCGCATGCCGGTGATGATTTCGGAGCGGCAGCCGGGGCACCATTTGCGGTCCGGTCTGTCGTCGGGGTGGATGGGGCATCGGGCGCCTGCGGGTTTGTCCGCGGCTGCGCGGGGCCAGAAGCGGGGGTCTTGGAAGGCGAGGCCTGGGGTGTTGGTTTTGTCGTCTCTCGCGGCTGTGCAGAGTGCGTGTGCGATGTCCGGGAAGGGTGCTGGGTGGTCGTGTGGTTCTGACAGTCTGATCGGAGCCCACCGTGACGGCTTGATTGGTACCCACTTCGCCGACATGCCGGGTGTGATGGCGGCTTGAACGGTACCCACCTGTGAGCGTGGTTCCCATCATGTAGGGAACGGCGTTCGGGAGGGCTGGATGGAGTCCAAGGTGGAGTTGTTCGCGCAGATCAGACGAGATGCCCGGGTTGAGGGTGCCTCAATTCGTGAGCTCGCGCGACGGTATCAAGTGGCCCGGAAGACCGTGCGGAAAGCGTTGGCTTCTCCGGTTCCACCGCCACGGAAGACCCCCGAGCGGGTTTCGCCTCGTTTGGAGCCGTTCAAGGCTGCGATCGATGCGATGCTCCTGGAGGATACGAGGGCTCCGCGGAAGCAGCGTCACACGGCTCGACGGATCCTGGCCCGGCTCATCGAGGAACATGCCGCGGAGGCGTTGTCGTATTCCACGGTCCGGGATTACGTGCGTGTCCGGCGGGCGCAGATCGATCTGCAGGCTGGTCGGCGGGTGGAGGTATTTGTCCCTCAGGAGCATGCCCCGGGCGCGGAGGCCGAGGTTGATTTCGGTGAGGTCTGGGTGATCCTGGCCGGGGTGAAGACGAAGTGCCACATGTTCGTTTACCGGCTCTCGCACTCGGGAAAAGCGATCCACCGGGTCTATCCGACCCAGGCGCAGGAAGCGTTCCTGGAGGGCCACATCGAAGCGTTCACCGTACTGGGTGGTGTCCCGACCCGTCATATCCGCTATGACAACCTCACCGCAGCGGTGACCTCCGTGCTGTTCGGTGAACGACGGGCCAGGGTCGAGAACGAGCGCTGGGTGCTGTTCCGCTCTCACTATGGTTTCGACGCGTTCTACTGCCAGCCCGGGATCACCGGTGCTCACGAAAAGGGCGGGGTCGAAGGTGAGGTGGGGTGGTTCCGCCGTAACCATCTCTCACCCATGCCAGTCGTGGATTCCTTGGACGAGCTCAATGCCAGAATCCGGGTCTGGGAAGAACAGGACGAGGGGCGGCGGATCGGGGACCGGTTCCGCACCATCGGGGAAGACTACGCCGCGGAACGATCGTTGCTGGCCCCGGTGCCGGCAGAGGGTTTTGACCCTGGACTGGTGTTGACCCCGAGAGTGGATCGCTCGGCGATGGTGACGGTGCGGATGGTGAAGTACTCCGTCCCGGCACGGTTCATCGGCCGGAAACTCCGGGTTTCCCTGCGGGCCTCAGAGCTTGTGGTCTTCGATGGGCGCACTATCGTGGCCCGTCACGAACGCATCGCCGCCCGGACCGGACAATCCGTCCAGCTGGACCATTATTTGGAAGTGCTCAGGATAAAACCGGGAGCGTTCCCCGGATCCACCGCCCTGGCCAGGGCCCGGGAACAAGGCGTGTTCACCAACGCGCATGAAGCGTTCTGGGCCGAGTCCCGGAAAGTCAACGGTGACGCTGAGGGCACGAGGGAACTGATCGATGTGCTGCTCCTGCATCGGGTCCTGGACCCGGGCGATGTTCAGTCCGGGATCCTGGCCGCGCTCACCGTCGGGGCGGTCAGCGCCGACGTTGTCGCGGTCGAGGCCCGACGGCATGCCGCCGAGAACGGCCAGGGTGGGTCCAGTTCGGACCGTCATCCCGCTGCGCATACCAAACCTGTCGAGCACCGAGTTGTCAGCCTGACACAACGCCGGCTCACGGACCCGGCAGCGGTGATCGCTGGCCTGCCACCAGATAAGCGGCCCCTACCCACCGTGGGCGCCTATGACGAGCTCCTGGCCAAACGAGCCACCGCATCTAGTCCTGACCCCCTGTCAAAGGAGAACATCTCATGAGCCCCACCCCACCAGCGACACCCGTGACTACGACGCTGCGCCGGCGGCGCGGGATGAGTGAGCAAGCCGCGATCGCGGCCGTTGACCAGGCCTGCCGCCGGCTGCGCCTGCCCACGATCCGAGCCGTTCTGGACGAAGCCCTGGCCGTGGCCGGCAAGGAACAGCTCTCCTACCAGGGCTTCCTCGCCGAGCTGCTCCTGGCCGAATGCGATGACCGCGACCGACGCTCATCCATCCGGCGAGTCAAAGCCGCCGGGTTCCCCCGGGATAAATGGCTCGGTGACTTCGACTTCGAGGCGAACCCGAACATCAACCCCGCCACGATCCACACCCTGGCCACCGGCGACTGGATCCGCAAAGGCCAGCCCCTCTGCCTCATCGGAGACTCCGGAACCGGCAAATCCCACCTGCTCATCGGCCTTGGCACCGCGGCCGCGGAGAAAGGCTTCCGAGTCCGCTACACCCTGGCCACCCGCCTGGTGAACGAACTCGTCGAAGCCGCCGACGAGAAACAACTCGCCAAGACCATCGCCCGCTACGGCCGCGTCGACCTACTCCTCATCGACGAACTCGGCTACATGGAACTAGACCGACGAGGAGCCGAACTTCTCTTCCAAGTCCTCACCGAACGCGAAGAGAAGAACTCCATCGCGATCGCCTCCAACCAATCCTTCTCCGGCTGGACCCGCACCTTCACCGACCCACGCCTCTGCGCTGCCATCGTGGACCGACTCACCTTCCACGGCACCATCATCGAAACAGGAACCGACTCCTACCGACTCGCCCAAACCCTCGCCAACCAAACCACCTAACCCACACCCGGCGAATTCTGGTGGTCGTCGCAACACGGCGACTTGACCGCGTTGCGTCGACGTCGCTTACACGGCTTGGACCATGCATATCAGATGGTCCCGGTCGTCCCATGTCGAGGTCTCGATGTACCCGGTCTTCTTGTAGAGGGCGATCGCGCCTGCGCGCCAGTCCCATACCGAGAGTCGGATCGTTTCAGCTTCGGTGCGCGCCGCGTGATCGCGCGCGGCTTCGAGCAAGGACGTGGCAACGTGTCGGCCCCGATACTTCGGATCTGTCCACAGGCGTTTGATCTCGATCTGTCGGTTGGCTGGCGTCGTGAGTACGAGACAGCCTGCGGCATGACCTGCGTGGCGCGCGATCAAGACTTCGTCTGACGCAAACGCTGTTTGAGGATCAGTTACTTCCGCAAAGTACTTCTCTGGGAGGGCGTCGACGGATCTGAGTGGGACTCCCTTCTCGGCTTCTGTCTGCAGGTGGTAGTCCGTCAACAAGGCCGTCAGCTCTGTGGATTCTCTTAGGCTGTTCCGGTTCCACCGTACGATTACGACGCTGCGCTGATCGGTCATGACGCCCATCGTCTCACGAGGTCATGCTGCTGCGGCGATGAGCTTAGAGAGGCGTTCGGCTGGGGTGTCCCAGTCGAGCGTCTTGCGGGGCCGGGTATTGAGTTCGTGGGCGACGCGCTCGAGCTCGGTGGCATCGTGTTGGGCGAGGTCGGTGCCCTTGGGGAAGTACTGGCGGAGGAGGCCGTTGGTGTTCTCGTTCGAGCCGCGCTGCCAAGGGGACGCGGGATCGCAGAAGTAGACCGGGACGTCGGTCGTGACGGTGAATGCTTTGTGTTGTCCCATTTCTGACCCTTGGTCCCAGGTGAGGGATCTCATCAGGCGGGCCGGGAGGTGCGCGATCGTCGCGGTAAGCGCGTCGCGCATGGCTTCGGCGCCATGGCCGCCGGGCAGGTGGACGAGCATCACGTAGCGGGTGGAGCGCTCAACGAGCGTGCCGATCGCGGAGCGCTGGTTTCGCCCGATGATGAGGTCGCCCTCCCAGTGTCCAGGGATGGCGCGTTCTTCGATCTCCGCGGGCCGGTCGCTGATCATGACCATAGGGTCGCGGTAGCGGGGCTGGCGCTGTTGGGCCTGCCGGCGCGGCTTACGACGTGCTCTCCCGGTGCGCAGAGCTTTGTGGAGCTCACGGCGCAGTTCTCCGCATCCTCGGATATAGAGAGCGAGGTAGATCGTCTCGTGCGTCACGTGCATCTCCTCCCTGCCGGGGAACTCGACCCGTAGCGTCTTCGAGATCTGCTCTGGACTCCACCGCCGATCCAGCTTCTCCTGAATGTACGCGCGCAGCTCCGGCATCTGGGCGATCTTCCCGGTCTTCGGACGCGGGAGACGACCCACAGCCCGCGCCTGCGCAGCATGAGGCCGATAATCGCCGGAGCGGGGATGGCTGTTGCGGCGAAGCTCCCTGCTGATCGGTGACGGCGATCTCTCCAGCTCTGCGGCGATCTGTCGCACGCCCCACCCCATCCGTCGCCGGTCGGCGATCACGATCCGCTCCTCTTCTGAGAGGAACCGGGACGACCGAACAGCCCCCACGATCACCCGGTGCGGTGATCGTGGGGGCTGCTTCTTGTTTCGCTTCGAGGGACCGTTGCGCCACTCGCGACCGGTCTTGATGTTGATGCCAACCGCACGGCACGCGGCCCTGCTGGAGTATCCCTGCTGCATCAGCTCAAAGTAGCGCTGACGCTCAGCCACCAACTTCTTCCGACCCTGCGGCGACCGCACAGCACGAATCTCGAAATTCATCTGCAACTCCCGAATAGATCAGGTGTTGCAACGACCGATAGAACTCAGGCCCAGACGGGCACCGTTCAAGCCGTCATCGTGGGCTCCAGTCAGGTTGACATAGTCAGTCGTGGTGCTTTTCCATGAGGGACATGAGTGATGGGACTGTCCAGGCTTGGCGGAGGTCGTGGAGGTGGTTGGCGAGGTTCACTGCCTGCCGCCGCGTGATCGGCATCATTAGCCCTCGTTCGCCTGGCGGCCAACTACCTCTGTCAGCCACGCTTCAACGTCGGCCTTCCTGTATCGAACGGCCCGAGTGCCGACTCGAATGAACGCCGGCCCGACGCCTCGGTATCGATCCTGCGCGAGCGACTGCACGCTCTTCCCCAACCAACTCGCTATCTCCTCGGCGGTCAGAAGTTCATCAAGCCCGCCAGTCTGAGTCGTGTGGCGCTTTACCTGGTTGCTGCCAAGCTCGGAGCGGAGCTCTTCGAGTTCTGCAATGAGCGCATCGATGCGGGCGACGATGTCGGAGTGGATCTTCGTGGTCATGGCTTGTCCTTTCGGATGATGGTTTCGGTCAGTCAGGGCGTCGCGGTCTCGCGCGTCACTATGGTGACGATCTGACTGAAAGTGATTGATCTCTTCTTTAGAACTTGAGTGGAGACTTAGGTGAGTTTCGCTACTTACGTAAGTAAGTACTCTTAACTCTGCGAGCTGTTTGCGACGGTTTTGCGACGGTTTTTGCTCGCAAACGGATCGCAAGTGCGATCGCATTTGCGAGGATTTTGCGACGGTTTGCGAGGCTACTTCGGTACCGTTTCGGGGTGCGTGACCCACTGTTCGCCCTTGTCAGCGGCGGTTTTGCAGTGGGTGCAGGCCCCGTCGAAGACGCGTTTGTTCTCGTGGTGTCTGACGTGGTTCCCGCGAGCCCCTGCGGAGGCCCTATTTTCGGTGAGGTTTTCGGGCTCCGTTTGGTGCTTCTCGTAGTCGTGGATTGCCCACTTCTGAGGGCCCTTCCTGTCGAGGAGGCCAGCGTCAACCAGCTCCTTGAACGGGGCCGCGCCACGCACTTTGCATGCCCGCTCAGCGAGCATCCCGCCACGCCCCTGCGCCTTCGCTTTCAGGATCAACTGGAGGTGGAGGAGCTGTGCCGAGTCGGTCAGGAACTCGATCTTCGGGTTGTCGAAGTAGTCAACGGAGACCTTCGCCCACAGCCGCTTGTCTGGGGCTGACATCCGCTCCTCCTTCCTGTTCTTGTCGTGCTGCCATGCGGTGGAGGGCTTCGAGTGCTTGTTGGGTGACGACGCCGTTGCCGCAGGCTTTGATCTGGTCGTTGGCGCTGATGTCCACGGCGGTGATCCAGCCGGCGGGTTGGCCCATCATCCACTCGGTGAAGGCGGGGTTGAGGCGATGCTTGCCGCGGCTGTTCGGTACGGTGGGCGGCGGCGAGGGCGTGCGCATGACGTTCTCCCACCGACGGATCGCGGGTGCGCGTTTGAGCCGATGGATGGTTTGAACGGCCTGGGCGAGTCGGGCGCGGGGGTCCATGCCGTCATGTGCGGGGGTTGCGGGGGGTTTGTTTCCGCGGTACTGGTACATGGTTCCTCCTTTCGCGGTCGACGTTGGCTGCTGCGAGGTCACCGACTGGGTCTGGGTGGTCGCGGGTTGCGCGGTGGTCGAGGTCTTCTTGCGCCTCGTACTCTTTGTGGTGGTCGCATTGGAAGCGGGTGAGGCAGACGCCGGTGTGGGAGCGGCAGAGGTGGCAGCAGCGATCCGTCATGCGGCGTCCTCGCGACCGGTGATGTGCTTCGCGATAAGGTCGGGACGGAACCCATACCAGTGCAGGTCTTCCTCAGGGGTGGATACGTAGAGGACGGGGGCCGCCATGTAGCCGAGGTTCTTGACGAAAAGGAATGCATAGGGATCTTCCGTGATGTCAACTCGTCCGTATACGACGCCAGCTTCGTCGAGGCGCTTTTTGGACAGGGTGCACTGCGAGCACTCGGGCTTCTCATAGATCACCACGGCGACACCGTCGCGGTCTTGAATTGTTCGAGGATCGTGAGTCATTTGTGAGTCCTGTGAGTTTGGGCGGGTGCTGTGCCGTTTGGGGTACAGCACCCGCTTTTGGGCATGAAAAAAGCCAGTCAGTGGGTGACTGGCTCAGAAGGGAGGTGCGGCGTCCCAGCCTTGGGGTTCGGTTGGTGGCTGGTTGGTGGACCGGTTCTGGCGGTTGTACTGGACGGCGTCGAACTCCTGCGATTCGGTCCCGCGCGGTTGCGCGTGGAAGACGAGATTCTTGCCGATGGCGATGACCCTGAGTTCGTCTACGGTCCGTTTCTCGCCTTCTTTGGTGGTGTAAGAGCGGGTCTCGATCTCGGCTTGCACGATGACGTTTGCTCCCTTGCGGAGGGTGTTGGCGACGTTCTCGGCGAGGGTTAGTTTGCCCTGGTTCCAGGCTGCACAACGCCAGAACTTCGTTTCGGAGTCTCGCCACTCGTTGCTGTTGCGGTCGAACTTGCGGGCAGTGACGGCGACCTTGAAGTTCGCGACGGCTGATCCGGAGGGGGTGAACCTGAGTTCCGGATCGTTGGTCAGGTTCCCGGTAACGGTGATGTTGGTTTCATTCGCCACGTGTTGCTACCTCCTTGATGTGTTCGAGTTCTTCGGGTGTTGCCCCTGCTGCTTGTGCGCGGGTCCAGAGGATGCGGAGTTCGTCGGGGTCGCCTGCGAGTTTGTCGGCCTCGGTAGCCCAGTCGGTTCGGGGCGCTTCGGTGAGGGGCTGGACTGTGAAGCTCTTGCGCTTTCCTCGGGTGACCGTCAGTGGGACGTGGACGGGCTTGTCGATGTGGGAGAGATGGCTGATTTCGATCCCTCTGACCGTGTCGCGTCCGAACTTGATGTCCGGGTTTCGGAAGAGGGTGATGCGCCGGCCGGGGAAGTCTGCGGTGTCTTTGCTCCATGCGAACGCCAGGACTCGCCGCATGCTCTTGGACGGTTTGTAGGGGCGGCCAGGTGCTTCGACGAGTTCGACGTTGACGGGTTGTTCAGCGTTGCCCTCGGTGACGGCGTGGATGGTGTACGTTCGTGGGCCGGCCATGAGGTCGTCGGCGTTGAGTTGGTCGGAGCGTGGTTCGATGCTCTTGGTGAGGTCCATGGTTAGATCTCCAGGTCTGCGAAGTGGTCGATTCGTGCGGTGGGCGGCATGTTCTTGGTTGCCTCGGTGTAGGTGGCGATGAGGGCTTCGGCGTTCTTCTCGAAGGTGAGTGCAGCCGCGATGATCGCGCTGAACCATTTCTCACTGGGGTAGACGCGCTTCACGAAAAGGGGCATGCCGCTGCAGAAGCTCACGTAGTCGCACCAGGAGCGGCGGGAGACGAGGAGCCCCGTCTGGATTTGGGCCATGTTCTCCGTGGGAACCTCACCGTTGGTGATGGTCTGGAGGTGCTTCTTCTGGCGGCGCGACTTTATCTCTATGAGCCCGTCTTCGCCTACGAGGCCGTCGGGTGAGAAGCCGAGCCGGATTCCCCAGTTGTCTAGGACCATGAATCCGACCTGTTCGACTGTGGTTGCTGACCACTGGGCGTATGAGTCTCGGGCGTACGGTTCGTCGAGCGTTCCCCTTTCCATGTCTGCTGTGACGTGGACGGGCTCTACGTAGCCGGTGATTCGTTCGGCGGCGAGGGTCGCTGTGAGTGCTCGCGCTGTGTCGTTGTTCGCGACTTTCACGCTGGTGGGTGTGATGAGTTGGCCGATGACTGAGGCGGTGAGGATGCCGCAGCGTGCTTGGAGCCATTCTTCGGAGCCTTGCTCGAGGTTGTTGTAGACGGTGAGGGTCATGGGGTGTCCTTGTCGAGTCCGAGCATTTGAAGGAGGTCGTCTGCGCCGTGTGCGATGCAGATCGCGGCCGCAGCAGCTTTCTCGTCGTCGGTGTTGTCGGCGGTGATGATGGTGCGGTCCTGGTAACCGACCGCGATGCCCTTGATGGGTGACGGGTTGATGGTGTGGTCGTAGCCCGCGTACTTCCGGGTCATGGCTTCACCCGCCCACGAGCAACATCCAGGGCGTGGATGGCTTCCCGATGTGTGTGAGCCAGGTGGACAGATTCTGGGTAGTTGAACTCCTTGTTCCAGAAGATGCGCTGAAGATCTGCTGCCAGCACGAACCAGTAGCCGCTCTTCTTGACGACACGGTCACGGTTGAGCCGCAGCCCAACCGGCCTGGGGTCCTTGCTCATTCGCCTTTCCTCCTGTCGGTTCCGTTGTGAGTAAAGAGTTGGTTCCGCATCTCGGTTGCGGCACGTGCGGCGGAGGCTATGTCGATGAATGCGCCGCAGTAGTAGACCTTGCCCCGGTGCTTCACCTGGGCTACAAATCGATTTCCTTTTGGGCTCACCCCCCGAACCCCCGTTCGAGAGTTGGCCTGTGCGCCTGCCCTGTTTTCCCCGTTCTGTTTGTTGGTCACTTCCCGAAGGTGGTCTGGGCGCACGCATGATGGGTTATGGCATACATGGTCGATCGCGAGGCCTGATGAGATGGGGCCGTAAAAAAGTTCGTAGGCAACTCGATGGGCGAGTTTCATACCTCCGTTGAAACGGAATTGTCCGTATCCGTGCTCGTTTCTGAATGCATTCCAGACCCAGCAGCTTTCGCTCTTGTCGACTTTCGACCAGAATCTGGCCTCATCCTGGGTCATGACTTGTCCTTTCTCATCTCGTCGGCGCGGTCGTTGTATCTGGTGTCCGCTTCGGCTTCCTCGGCGTCGCGGTCCCGGTCGTCGGGTTCGTCGTAGTAGCCCATTCGGTTCTCCTTCCGGGCATGAAAAAAGCACCCAGGAAGGGTGCTTGGTATGTTTTGGGGATGGTTGCTGATGTTCCTGAGCCGTGGTCGGGGTTGATGATGTCGGCAGGTTTTCGTTCGATGCGGGCGTTGGCTGTTGCTGCGGGCCTGTCGGGGCCGACGGTTGCCAGGTTGGTGAACGGGACGGGCACGTCATCGGCGGAGACGGTCAATGCTGTGGCGTCGGCGTTGGGTGTCCCGGTGCAGGATCTTCCCGGGGTTGGGGTGCGGGATGATTTCGGGGCTTACGTTCCGCCTGCTGAGTCGTCACGTTTGACGTTGCAGCAACGCCAGCTGATTGATGCGCTGATCAGGAACATGACCGCCTAGACGGCTTGGTCGTGGGTGGCGAAGCGGCGGATGGTCTGTGCGCGTTTGCTGTACGCCTCTGCGTCGCGGCTCCATCCGCCGTCTTCGAAGGCCGTGTGGGATGCGAGGAAGCACCAGGAGAAGTGCTCTGCCGCGAGTTCGGCGTCGGTGAGGTGCTTGGCCTTGCGCATCCCGTCAGCCCAGAGGAAGTGGACCGCGCGGGTAGTCGGCCAGGAGGCGGGGTGCGTGTAGACGTTGGCGATGTCGTCGCGCTTCCAGATGGTCACGGGCTCAATCATCATCGTTCCTGTAGGGGTGATGATGTTGTGATGGTTCTACCTCCACGGTTGCCGTCCTCATAGGTTGTGATCAGGTAGCGGTTGGTGTTGATGCAGTCGAGTTCTTCGCGGGTGAAGTGAACGGTTCCGCCAAGTTTGTCGAGCAGCGCCCACCCGAATTTGTTGGCCTCGGCGAGCCCAGCCCTCGCTTCCCTGAGTTGTCGTACGAGTTCTTTCACGACGTCGGGGCCGGTCCCCGCGATGAACATGGCGTCGGCTTCGGTGAGTCTGGGCCGCCCGTTCATGAGGGTGTTTGGCCCCCACCACTTCACGCCAGTATCGGCGGCGTTGCAGAGGGCTTCGATCCGGTCAAGATCAAGCACGGTCATGATGGTTCTCCATCTCCTTGCGTAGGCGGGCTTGGACCAACAGGAAGAGCGGGTCATTCCAAAGGATCTCCTGAACGATGTACCCGGACTGTTCAAGTTCGGCGAGAAGTTCATCCCGCCGTTCTCGGGTGAACCCATCGAACTTGAAGTACATATCCGGGCGAGTCGAGTCCCGGTAGATCGCCCTGACTGGAATCCAGTTGCCCATCATTCGCCCCCTTCCCAGGCGACGGTGACGCCGTTCGGGTTGAACTGCGCCAGGGTCTCGCTGGTGTAGTCACGTTCGTAGCCGATTCCCTGCCACCAGTCCTGCGCCTTCTTCTTGACGGGATCACCGAACCGGTCCAGCACCACGGATCGCACGGGCAGTTTGTCGAGTTCGTCGGCGTTCTCGATCACCCGGGGCCGACGTGCTTCGGCTCTCACGGATTCGAGCCATGCGTCGAACCGGGCTTGTTCCTCTTCGACCTCGGCGAAGTCCGCGTAGGCCAGCTCCGATGCCTCGGCCGACGTGAACATCGAGTCCACGAAGCGATCCCGCACGTAGTCGGTGGTCAGTTCGTCCCGCTCGTCAGTCATTCTTCTCGGCCTCCTTCAACTTCTCGGTGAGCCACGAGTACGCACCCCAGGCGTCGTCGCATGCCTCCTCGTAAACCTCTTCGGCTTCGTTGGCGAGTTCCTGGATGATGGCCCGGCGCACGGTGGGGTCCTGCGCGAAGTGCTTGGCCAGGTGCGGGATGGCGCGGTTGATTGCGGTGCGTGCTTCGTCCATGTCGCACCCGTAGTACTCGGCGACGTTGTCAACGGCGGCTTCGAGGTGGTCAGTCATCGGAGGCCTCCTCGTAGGTCTTGGCGAAGATGTCGGGCTTGCAGGGGTAGAACTCGTCGTTGACGCCCTTGACGATGAAGTCGCCCTTGCTGACCGTCATGTCGCCTTCGAGCGTGCTGATGACGAGGTGGTTGTCGCTGGGGCGGATGTATGCCGTTGGGCACCACTCGGTCACCTTCTTGGCGGTCGGCGTGTCGAGCGTGTGGACTTCGAAAGCTTCAACGACGAGTGGCTTCTTGCGGAACTTCTTGGGGGTGTTCATTGCGTTGTTCTCCTTGGTGTGTTTGTTGTCGGTCCCTGGTGGGATGGTGGTGTGGTGAGTGAGGATGTTGGGTTCCGGGACCCGAAGCCGTGGCGGTTGCCGGTTGTGGTGCCGGATGAGCTGGTGGATGAGCGGCTGGTGTACCGGCCTGTGCATGGTGTCGCGGTGTGGGCGACGTTGACGTTCGACGGTGGTGAGCCGGACAGGATCGTTGAGGGTTTCGCGGTCGCATGGACCCGGCAGTTCGTGCTCGTGCAGACCCGGTGGCAGCAGTCGTACTTCCTCGGGTCCCGGGAGTTCTGGCTGAACGCCGCCCAGGTGAAGCGCCGCGCCATCATCCCCAGCCGCCCCAACCGTGCACCCGAACAAGTCCACAACCGGCCTCAGAGAGGATGGCGACGGGTGGAGTAGACCTACTCACCCTCTCGATACGCCCGGAAGTTCATGGGGTCCCTGAGCTCGTCGATATAGAAGTCCACGCGCTCGCCCTCGCCGACCTTCACCAACCGGATGGCCTCCGCCTTGGAACTCGCCTCGACGGCCTCAGTGACGACGGCGACCTCGTTGAAGTTGACGTAGTAGAGCCTGCGCTCAGCCATGGTCGCGCGCCTCCTCCACGAGTTCTTCGACGGACCGAAGGCGCACCACCTGGGCGATGATCGTCGCGCCATCCGGGTCGGCCTCGGTCCACGCACCCGCATCGTTGATCTTCTTCGCCGCCGCGCCCGCCCGCTGGCGAGAGCGGAAGGGGCCGCAGGCGTCGACCACGAGACTGAGGTCCAGAAGGACAGCCACGATGTACTGCTCGCTCACGCCTTCACCTCCTGCCACGGAAGAACCAGGCGGGCGACGGCGACATCAACGAACCCGTGGTCAGCGCCTTGCCTCACGAACTCGCGGGACGTTGACTCGTGGCCCGTCATGTCCACTTCGGACGAGCCTTCCCATCGCACGCCCCATTCGGTGGTGGTGTGCTGGGCGATGGTCTCCATGACCACAGCGGCCTGATGCTTGCGGAGCCACGCCTTTGCAGTTGTTCGGAGGGGTGAGCCGCTATCTTCCTTGCAGCCAGTGCATCGATAGGTTGCCGCGTGACGCAGCGCTGCGACCACGGATTGGTGCCGTTCCAGTGCCTCGGTGATGGCGGTTTCCAGGGCGGGCGGGAAACCAGGGGTGGGGGTGGGAGCGGTCATCAGAAGTCGTCCTCTCCGAAAGCCATGTAGTCGTCATGGATGATGCCCCGCTCCTCAGCGGACTTGGGCCCGACGTTGTACTGGTCGTAGTAGCCAGTCTTGTTTCGGCGGCGGGCCTTGGCCTTCCCAGCTGCTGATCGGATGGGCCACTTCGCGATCCTGTGGCCGGTAGCCTCGTGCTCGCGGGCGGCGGGTTCTCCGATGAGTACCGGGTTGCATCCGACGACGGTGCACCGCCAGCGGTTTCGCTGGTTTCGCTCAGCCATGTTGGGTTTCCTTGTTGGTGTGGAGCCGGCGGACCTCACGCACGGCCTCGGCGGCGTTGAGGGCCTTTGCCTGGCTGTATTCGCCCCAGTGCTGCCACTCATCGGTGGCGCAGTCGGGGTCCATGGCGTTGAGGATCGCCAGCGCTTCTGCCTGGAGTTCGGCGGCCTCCGCCTCAGCGGCAGCCTGGGCATCGAGCATCCTGAAGTGATCGGTCAAGCGTTTAGCGGCCTCTTCCAGGTCACTACCAAATGCGACGGCCTCTACCTTCCCGGGGCCGGTGAGGATCGCCAGGGCGACACGGTGCGCCTGCTCAGGGGACTTGGGCGTGAAGGTCAGCTCTTCGCGGCCCTGGTTCAACTTGATCCTCAGCGCACCGCCTCCCACACGGAGGAAGCGGTCGCCGTCGCGGTTCTCGAACTCGGTGGGCTGGGTGGTGGTCATTGGTGGGTCTCCTTGGATACGACTGAGGCCCCGGTGTTCGGGGCCTCAGAGTCCTTCATTGCTGGTCCGATTTCTTGCACTGTTCCGCACATGGCGTTCAAAGTCCTCCACAGACATCGGCGATCCGGTGAAGTGAACCTCAGACCGTGAGGACTTTCGGTTCTTCATCTGCTCTGCGTGGTCGATCTGGCCTTTGATGTAGCCACGACCGAAGGCTTTCCGCTCGAGCTGCCACGCGAACACCGCCCAAAACACTGTCAGGCTGATGTACACGGCCGTCTCGCGCTCGCCACGGATCAATGCCATGACAGCGTAGATAGTCAGGATCAGAGCGGTGAGTAGGGCTGGCCAGTAAGTGTTGCTGAGCCAGCGGAATGCTCGTGCGAAGTTCATTTGTTCTCCTCAGTGTCGAATGGGTCAGTGGGTTCGGTGTACGGCCAGTGTTTCGGCGGCGGGAAGAGGAATGCTCCTGTGAACGCGCACCCGACGAGCAGGAACAGGGTGAGCAAGGAGTTGTAGGCGTTCATCGTGCATCACGCTCCCGAATCGCAGAACGAGTTAGCCGCCACTGCATCTCACGCCGCTTCTCACCACGCACCGAACCGGCAGGCTCGACCACACCCCGACGCACCAACTCCGCACACCGCGAACGAATCGACTGATCAGCCGGAAACGACTTCGACGGAACGCCACGCTCCACACACAGCCCACGCACCCTGAGAACCAGCTCACGATGCGTCACAGGACGATTCCGGGCCGTATACAACGCATCAGCAACCAACGACTCACACCAGCCGGTACGCACCCCAGCAGCCGCCTCATGCGACGTCGGAAGGTCACTCGTGCGGGAATACGCGGTCATCACACCACCGCCTCACGCTCGATGTTCCGGATCGCCAACTTCGGCGTCGGATCCGAATGCATGAACACCCGCTCCAACGTCTCGTCCGACAACCGATCCATCCGCTTCGACAACCGCAACGCCAAACGCTGCACCTTGCCCCGACTGATCGTGATCTCATGCTCAACGGCATACGCCGCAATCCGGTTCTCAAACCCGGTAGTAGACATAGCTGTCCCCTAAATCTCATCGTCCGTGGCGAACCTCGGAGCGGGAATAGTGATAGGTGATGCCCAGAGAGTGGGCGAGAAGGTGCGCCGGCTAGGCGTCTGTGAGGGTTTCGTACCAGGCTTCAAGATTGGTGTGCGAGATGCTGAGCTGCTTCCCCACGCGCTTCGCGGCGAGGTCTGATTTGGCGATGGCGTTGCGGATCTGCCATGCCGAGACTGCGAATTCCTCGGCCGCTTCCTCAACGGTGTAAGCGGTCTTCGCCATCAGGCACACTCCTTGCGCAGCCGCTCCTGGCGGTCGTTGTACTTCTCCTGCAGGGTCGGCAGAGCGTTTCGCAGGGAGCCATGCTCTGATGCCAAGCGCTCCACGAACTCGGTGATGGCCGCTGCCCCTGCGGGCGTGATCGTCAGGGTGAAGGCCACGCTGCCCTTGAAGAGGGGTGCATTCTCGTGAGCGGCCTTCCGGAAGAAGAAGGGCTTCTTCGTCGCGTACTCGCACCACTGGTACTCGGTGATGACCTTTCCCTTGGAGTTTCTGCGCCGCTGCTCCTGGCGATAGATCCAGCCAGCGAACTTCAGCGCGGCTCGAAGGTCGCCCTCCGAGACTTCCAGGTTCGATGCGACAGTCCTGAAGAGGTGGGTGTCGTTGTCGGCAACGAAACTGTCCACATACAGCACCTTCGGGGCGTCCTCGGCAACCTTGGCTTCCAGCGCCGAAGTCTTCGCTTCAGCCTCGAGAACCCACTTCGCAAGGTCGGCACGCGAAGGGAGGTTCCGCTGTGCGAGCTGCTGCGCCATGTCGAAGAACGCCTTCACCAGGGCTACCTTGAATTCGACGACTCGGCCAAGGTTTCGGCTGAGGGTCATGAGAAGTGTTGCCTGCGGTTCGTTCAGCATCGCGATCCGAACCGGTGCGTTGTTGTAGCCAGGTCGCGTTTCAAACGCGAGCTGCCCGAACTCTTCGAGCGCGGCCCTGTGTGTCTCGATGAGTTCCAGGACGTTCTTGTGCTGGACGCCTGTTCCCTCGGCGATCGTGGTGGATTCGACCCTAAGGCCGTCAGGGGTGTTGGTGATCTGGATGGGGGTGGTAATCTCGTTCATGAGATTCCTCTCTCTAGGTTTTCTCTAAGCCCTCAGCAATGGCAGTTGCTGGGGGCTAGTTCTTTGTCTGGAAGTCGGGGTAGCTGATGGCTTCCAGCGGGACTCGGAGGGCATCGGCGATCTTGCGCAGGGTTGCCGCAGACACGTCCCGGCTTCCGCTCTCAACATGCGTGAGCGATCCCCTGCTGATCCCGGCGCGCGCTGCGAGGTCCATGTGTCGGATGCCCGCCAGATCACGGATCACCCGTACCGCAGTGCCGTTGATCCGGCGTTTCATAGTGATGGGTTCCATGTATGCAACTGTAGGCGCATTCTTGTGCAACACGCAAGATACGCAACTGAAATTTTTCCCAACCTATGTAATTACTGGGCTCTAGCGTTGCGCAGTTGCGTCGAGTTGCCTAGACTGGATGCATGGAGATCACCTCAGAGCTACTGCGCTCAGCACGACACATCGCTGACTTGACTCAAGCCGAGCTTGCGAAGAGGGTCGGCATCTCACTGCGGACTGTCTCAAATTGGGAACGCGGGGAGGTCGCCATTCCGGACAGGAGCAAGGCAAAACTTGGGCAAGTGCTTGGGGATGCCTTGCGAAAGGCCGCGGGCGAAGATCCTGCGCCGAGACGTCGGACGTTCCAGAACCCAGAGCAGGAGATGGAGTACCGATCCATCCTGGACCGCCTCATGAGCATCGAACACGCAATCCACTTCGTGAACGAGCAGGCCGACGAGAAGGAGCGGATCGAGCCCGAACGCGGCAAGTCCGGATTCGCCCGAAAGACCGCGATCCTGCGCCTATTCACCGAGCGTGATCTAGCGCTCGAGCTTGTTCGAAGATCGTCCGAACGCGGCGAGCAGGCCACAAACTGGTCAACCGGCTACCTCGAGAGGAACGAGGAACGGCTTGCGGAGCTTCGATTGGTCGCAGAGGACCTGTATGGGCTCACGCTTCCGGATGGGCCGGATCCCGACTACGCAATTATGTCGGAGGAGGAGGCTATGAATTATGGCCTGGCCGCACACAAGGGGGACCCGAACATTGGACCAGAGGACCTTCCGGAAGAGCCCTAGCGATCTGGCGTGGGAGATGGGCGTACGTGTTCGCACTGCGCCTGTCCCGCCTCGCTGGTGGGGCGCATACGATCATGCTCGTCGCCTAATAACGCTCCGTCCTGGTCTGAGCCCCATCCAGAAGACCTGCACGCTCATGCACGAACTCGGGCACGCCCACTACGGGCACCAGGGCATCACCCCCAAGCAAGAGCTGCTAGCGAACCGATGGGCCGCCTACCGGCTAATCCAGTACGACGACCTGCGAGCGCTCGCCGGGTCGGGAATGCCCCTGCCCGAGGTCGCCGCGCACCTCGGGGTCATGCCAGAGGTCCTGCGGGTTTACCTGACGACTCTGAACTTCGCCGAGTTGGAAGGGCTGAAGCGCTCGGCGTGACGGGCTTAGTTCAGCTCGAGCAGGTCGCCCACCCGGGTAACCGCTTCCAGCTTCAACGTGTCCGATTCTCTCGTCCTGTAGGCCCGGGACTGGGCTCGTGTCGAATGGCCCACGATGTCCATGATCAGCGACTCGGGCACGTTCGCCTCGAAGAGCAGATCGATGAAGGTGTGGCGGGTGCCGTGCAGCTTCACGTCCTCCGGCAGGCCGGCGTCCCGCAGGAGCCGTTTCCATGCCTTGTAGGCAGTGTCTGGACGCCAAGGGTTCCCTGTGGTTGGGTGCAGGAAAACGAAGCCCTCTTTGCGATCACCGATGGCCAGGTTGATCAGTGCTTCGAGGACGGGCATCATCGGGACAGTTCGCCAGCCGGACGCTGTCTTCGGGCGAGTGAGATAGAGGTTTCCGCGAACGTGCCGGTGTTCCCAGTCGGCGGGTACCTCTGTGATGTGCGGAACGTCTTGGAGCTGCCACGAGAAGTCCATCGTGGACTTGAGGGCCCGGTCGATCTCGAGGCCGATGACTTCGCCTCGGCGAGCTCCACTCAGCAGGTAAGTTGCCCAGAGCGCTGCTTCTGCGTCAGTGAGTCCGTTGAGGTGGTTGAGAAGCTTGATCGCCTCAGCGGGTTCCAACGCCCGCTCAACGGTCTTTTTGATCTTGGGCCGGTCGGTGTCGTTGCAGGGGTTCCGGAAGATTCGGCGGCGCGTCACGGCCTCGCCGAGCGCCCCTGAGAGGACGTTGAACATGCCGCGCACGTAGGACTTGGAGTAGCGGGCGCAATCGTCGGGAAGCTCGGAAGCCTTCAGTCCTTGGAGCTTCGGATCCTTTGGGGCCTTCTCGACCATGCGAACGAGCTTGTGCACGTCGTCAGGTGTGATCTTGTCGAGCTTCTTCCGGCCAAGAACCGGCGTGATCCACTTTTCGTTGTACCGCTTGTAGTCGGCGAGGACGTTGGGTCGGACTCGGCTGGGCATGATTTCGTCCAGGTAGTAGGTCATCCATGCGGCGAGGGTGTCGGTTGCGGTCTGTACGGTTCCGTGGGCGCGGATCTCGGCTTGGAGGTCGCGGAGTTTCTCGATGACCTTGGCCTTGCTCTTGCTTGTCAGGGTCTTGCGCGGGCGGGTTCCGATGCCGTTGGGAACCTCGACGGTGACGCACCATAGGCCGTCGCTTGCTCGCTGGTAGATGCTTCCTTCGCCCTTGCCTCGCCGCGCCATGGGGCCTCCTTGTTTACTGTAGCCATTAACTGTAGCCAATGTATCGTTTTTGATGGCTAATGGTCACTCTTGGCCCACCATAGTCCCCTTGTTTTCCGGGGATTCTGAGCCATTCTATAGGCTACTCCGCCTGTCTTGTAAACAGGGGGTCGCCGGTTCGAATCCGGCAGGGGGCTCCACGTGAAGGCCCCCGGAATCCGCGCGATTCCGGGGGCCTTTGTTATGCGCTGAGTCCGCTGTCCAGGTGGTGAATCCGCTACATCTGATAGCTGATTCACCACCTGGACAGCGGACTCGGCGGGTGGGGCGGGACCAGCGTGGTCCGGCGCCTTGTCAGTGATCTCACAGTCGCCGGGAATTGCCATTCCCGGCGGACCGGCTTAGCCTGAAAAGGCAGCGCTTCGTTAGGCGAGGTTCCTGCACGAATACAGGCCACTGATCTGACGACGTCGAGAGACGCCCAAGGTTAGGACAGGTCCTCCCGGATTAAGGGTTGACTCAAAGTGGCTTCCGGTTGCCGAGGGCAGCGGATACGTCGTGCAGTGCCAAAGCTCTTACGTGGAGGCGACAACGGCACCACTGGAACATCCATGGCACGCGCCATGACCCTGTCCGGTCACGCCGGTCCACCAGCCCGGGACCACAGCGCCCGGGACCTCCCCGTTCGTGAGGCGCGCACGAGCATCACAGGAGGTGAGTCCCATGTCAGCGGACAGTTGCAGTCAACCCCGTCATATCCAGGGGACCGCCTCCGCGCGCCGCCTCCGCTCCTGAACCACTCCTGCCCACGGCAGCCCCGTCCACCGCACCGGTGACGGCGGGCGCCTGCCCGTGGCCCGCCGTCGTGCGCTTCAGGACGGGCACACCAGGAGCGGCCGAGCGCCGAGCCGGATCCCCTTGCCCCGCCGCCCGTCGGTCACCGTCCGGCCGTGCGGCAGCCAAGGAGTACCTCATGCTGACCTTCCTCACCCGCGGCGCCGAGCGCACCGCGTTCTCCGAGACCACCCGGCAGGCCACCGCCCGCCGCTCCACCGCACTGCTGGACGTCGCCCGGATGACCCCGGACGCGGCCCTGCGCCACCTGGGCAGCGCCCCCGAAGGCCTGACCGCCCACGACGTCCGCGAGCTGACGCAGCGCTTCGGCCCCAACGACATCCGTCACGACCGTCCGGCCCCGGCCGTGGTCCAGTTCGTGAAGGCGTTCGGGAACCCGTTTGTGCTAATCCTGCTGTTCCTGGCGGGCGTCCTGTTCATCACCGACGTCGTGATGGCGGATCCGGCCGACGGCCCCGACTACAAGGGCGTGCTGACCGTCTCCGTCATGGCGACCATCAGCGCCGTCCTCCGCTTCTGGCAGGAGTACCGTGCCGGGAACGCCGCCGAGAAGCTCCGCGCCATGGTGACCACCACCGCGGCCGTGACTCGGTGCGTGAGCGGCAAGCCGGTGAGCGGCGAGCGCGACATCCAGGGGATCGTCCCCGGGGACATCCTGACCCTGGCCGCGGGGGACATGCTCCCCGCGGATGTGCGCTTCCTCCGGACCAAGGACCTTCAGCTCAACCAGTCCATGCTGACGGGCGAGGCCATGCCCGTCGAGAAGAGCGCAGAGCCTCTGCCGCCGGCCGTGGCCGGGGCGGACGGTGACGCGTCCGACGACGTCGACCCTCTGAACGCCGACAACCTCGGCTTCATGGGCACGTCGGTGGTGTCCGGGTCGGGGACCGCCGTGGTCGTCGCCACCGGGAACCGCACCGCGTTCGGCTCCCTCGCCGCCTCCCTGTCCGGTACCCGCCCCGAGACCTCGTTCGACGTCGGCATCCGGAAGGTCAGCAGCACGCTGATCCGGTTCATGCTGATCATGGTGCCCACCGTGTTCGTCATCAACGGGCTGACCAAGGACTGGACCAGCGCGTTCCTGTTCGGCGTCACGACGGCCGTGGGCCTGACGCCGGAGATGCTGCCGCTGGTGGTGACCGCGAACCTCGCCAAGGGCGCGAATCTCATGGCGAAGCACCGGGTGATCGTCCGGCGCCTGAACTCCATCCAGAACCTGGGCGCCATGGACGTGCTCGCCACGGACAAGACCGGCACGCTGACCGAGGACCGGATCGTCCTGGAGCAGCACCTCGACAGCACGGGCCGCCCGAGCGAGCGGACCCTGCTCTCGGCCGCCGTCAACGCCCACTTCCAGACCGGCCTCCGCGGCCTGCTGGACCGGGCCATCCTCGACGCGGCCGGAGACGAGCTGCCCCGCCTCACGGGGGCGTTCACCCTCGTGGACGAGATGCCGTTCGACTTCGCCCGCCGCCGGCTCTCCGTGGTGGTCGAGGACCTGGACGGCCACACCGTGGTCACGAAAGGCGCGGTCGAAGAGGTCCTCTCGCTGTGCACCCACGAACTCGTGGGCCGGATGCCCGGGGGACGTGCGGCGCCGCTCGCCGAGGACCGCCGCCGGGAGATCGAAGAGCTGGTGGCCGCCCAGAACGCCCTCGGGCTGCGGGTCCTGGCCGTCGCGGTCCGGGAGATCCCCTTTGCCGCGGACGGGCCGCGGGCGGAGGAGGATCTGCCGCGGACCGAGTACACCGTGGATGACGAGCGGGACATGACGCTGCTCGGATTCCTCACCTTCCTGGACCCGCCGAAGGCGAGCGCCGGGCCCGCCCTGGCGAGCCTGGCCCGCAACGGCGTGGCCGTGAAGGTGATCACGGGTGACGGCGCGCTCGTGGCGCAGAAGGTCTGCGCCGACGTCGGGCTCGACACCGGCCACGTGGTCCTCGGCCAGGAGACCGAGGCCCTGGACCTGAAGCAGCTGGGTGAACTGGCGGAGCGCACCACGCTCTTCGCCAAGGTCAACCCCGCCCAGAAGGCCCGCATCCTCGAGGCCATGCGCGAGCACGGCCACACGGTCGGGTACCTGGGCGACGGCGTGAACGACGCCCCGGCGCTCCGCACCGCGGACGTCGGGATCTCGGTCGACACCGCGGTGGACATCGCCAAGGAGTCCGCGGACATCATCCTGCTCGATAAGGATCTGACGGTCCTGGAAGCCGGAGTGATCGAGGGCCGCAGGACATTCGTGAACACGATGAAGTACATCAAGATGACCGCGTCCAGCAATTTCGGCAACATGTTCAGCGTGCTCGTGGCCTCGGCCATGCTGCCGTTCCTGCCAATGATCCCCGTGGTGGCGCTCATCCAGGGGCTGGCCTACGACGTGTCCATGCTGACGCTCCCGTGGGACCGTGTGGACCGTCGGGAACTGAGCCGTCCCCGGGTCTGGGAGGCCGAGAGCCTGTCCCGGTTCATGACCCGCATCGGGCCGCTGTCCTCGATCTTCGACATCAGCACCTACGCCCTCATGTGGTTCGTGTTCGCGGCCAACACCCCCGAGCACGCCGCACTCTTCCAGTCCGGCTGGTTCGTGGAGTCGATCATCTCGCAGACCCTGATCGTGCATTTCCTGCGGACCCGGAGGGCGCCGTTCCTGCGCTCGCGGGCGAGCCTGCCCGTCCTGATCGCGACCCTGGCGGTCTGTGTGTTCGGACTGGTCCTGCCGTTCACCGGCTTCGGCGCGGGCCTCGGCCTGGTGCCGCTGCCGTGGACGTACTTCCCCTGGCTCGTGCTCACCCTGGCCGCGTACTGCGGCGTGGTCCAGCTGGCGAAGCGGCTCTTCATCCGCCGCTTCGGCGCCTGGATCTGAGCCCTCGCCACCCTCTCCGGAACGCACGACGACGGCGGCCGGCAGCGCGCCGAGCCGCCGGCCGCCGTCGTCGTGCGCTCCGCCGTCCCGCGGCCCCGCGCCGCATCGCCACCGAAGACTGGGAGGAACCCCATGGACGCCCTCGACCTCACCCTGCGCATGGTGGCCGGGCTGGGCCTCGGAGCCGCGATCGGCTTCGAACGCCAGCTCCGGTCCCGCACCGCCGGCCTGCGCACCAACGCCCTCGTCAGCCTGGGGGCCGCCCTGTTCGTGATCATGGGCGCCTTCAGTTTCACGGGGGAACGCGCGGACCCCACCCGCGTGGCCGCGCAGATCGTCTCCGGCATCGGCTTCCTGGGCGCCGGCGTGATCATGAAGCAGGGCGCCTCGATCTCGGGACTCAACACTGCGGCCACGCTGTGGGCCTCGGCCGCGGTCGGGGCCCTCGCCGGGGGCGGGATGCTGCTGCCGGCGCTCGGCGGGACCCTCGCCGTCGTGCTGTCCAATCTGCTGCTGCGGCCCCTGGGACGTCTGCTGGACCGCCGCGGAGGTCCGGCCGCCCGGGAGACCGTGGCCACGGAGTACCACTTCGTGGTCCGGTCCAGCACCCTGGCGGAGGTCGCTGTCCGGTCCGCCGTGGTGGAGGCCGTGCAGCGCCCCGAGTTCACGGTGCACTCGGTGGAGGCCCGGGACATCCAGGAGGGGCAGACCGAGCTCACCGTGGTCCTCAGCGCGGCCGAACGGAGCGACGCCGCCCTGGAGAAGGCCATCGCCACCGTGGTGCCGATCCCCGAGGTGACCGCCGTCCGCTGGCATGCGCTGGAGCTCGGCGGGGATGACTGACCCCGCCCGGATCACTGTTCGGACTCGGCCTTCCCGGTCGTTTAACGATCCGGTGCTCATCGCGGCTCCGGCAGGATCCCGCGGACCGTGACCGGCGTAGCGTGGGCCTATCAGCGTTCATTCTGCGGAGGAGCGGTCATGAAAAAGATCCGTGCGCTGCTGATGGCACTTCTCCTGCTGGCCGGACTCGGTCTGATCGCCCCCGCAGGGGCGCAGGCCAGCCCGTACTGCGGCATCACCTGGGGGTCGCTGGCGAAGAGCGCCGGCGGCATGTCCACGGCACCCGTGACGAACGTCCGGACAGGCCAGCAGACCTGTTACGACCGCCTCGTGGTGGACCTTCAGGGCAAGGCCAAAGGATTCACCGTCAGCTATGTCACTCAGGTGCGGCAGATCGCCAGCGGGCAAGTGGTTCCGCTGCGCGGCGGGGCGTTCCTGAACATCGTGGTCAACGACCCGGCCTACCGGGCGGACGGGACCGCGAGCTACATCCCGGCCAATCCCCGGGAACTGTCCAACGTCTCCGGCTACTCGGCCTTCCGCCAGGTGGCGTTCGCCGGCTCCTTCGAGGGCAAGACGTCGATCGGCCTGGGTGTGAGGGCCCGGCTGCCGTTCCGGGCGTTCATCCTGGACGGACCGGGGGGAGGATCCCGCCTGGTGGTGGATGTGGCGCATTACTGGTGAGAGCAGTGTGTGAGTGGACGAGGGGACGGCTTCAGGCCGTCCCCTTTTCCGTGTCCGGAAGCCGGGTCACGGAGCGACTTTCTCTGTCACGAATCTCCGCCATCGGGCGGCGCGGGGTGCGGCCGGCATCGCGCAATGCGCCGTGATCCGGCTTCACACGGCGTGATCGTGCGCCACGGAGCGTCACACCGGGCCCGCCGGTGCGCCTCCTCCGAGTGCGGCGCGCCGCGCCGAAGCTCACGGGGCGACGCCGGGCGTCATCCGCCGTCGCACGCCCGGCCGGCGCGCAATGTTGAGCCGCCTTTCCTCCCGTGAACGGACCCGCGAATTTCCGTTCCGCTTCTGCTCAGATGGTTCCCACACGGCGGGCCACCGGGTCCGCCAGAGCAATCGAGGAGAAGCCCCGTGGGCCAGCGCACCAGCAAGAGAACCGTGAGCAGGACTGTGATCGCAGCCGCGATCATGAGTGCCACCGCACTCGTGCTGAGCGCCTGCGGCGGGGCCGCCACGGCCCAGAGCGCGAAGGACCAGGTCAAGACGCTCCGCTACGAAGGCAGCGCCAACAGCGTCACGCTGCCCGAGCTGGCGGCGGATCTCGGCTACCTGGGAGACCTGAAGCTCGACTGGGTGGGCAACACCATCAGCGGCCCGGCCAGCATCCAGAATGCGGCCACGGGCAACACGGAGTTCGGCGGAGCGTTTGCCGGGGCCGTGGTGAAGCTCCAGGAGGCGGGCGCCCCGGTCAAGGCCGTGATCAACTATTACGGCTCCGACGCGAAGTCCTTCTACGGGTTCTATGTGAAGGCGGACAGCCCGATCAAGACCGCGAAGGACCTGATCGGCCGGAAGATCGCCGTCAACACCCTGGGCGCCCACGCGGACGCCGTGATCACCACGTATCTGCAGAAGAACGGCCTCAGCAAGGACGAGATCAAGCAGGTCCAGCTCGTGGTGGTCGCGCCGAACGACACCGAACAGGCGATCCGCCATGGACAGGTCGACGCCGGCGCACTCAGCGGCGTGCTCCAGGACAACGCGGTGGCCACGGGCGGGCTGCGGTCCCTCTTCAGCGACTACGGGCTGTTCGGGGCGTTCGCCGGAGGCCAGTACGTCTTCCGGAACGACTTCATCGCGAAGAACCCGGACACGGTGCGCACCTTCACCACCGGCGTGGCCAAGGCGATCCAGTGGGCGAGCACCACGCCCCGTGCCACCGTCATCCAGCGGTTCACCGACATCATCACCAAGCGGCACCGCAACGAGAGCACCGCGACCCTCAAGTACTTCAAGAGCATCGCCATCCCGGCGAACGGCGCGATCCAGGACGAGGACTTCCAGCGCTGGAACACCTGGCTCAAGGACACCGGGATCCTCAACAAGGATGTGCAGGCGTCCAAGTACTACACGAATGAGTTCAACGCGCTCGCGGGCACCGGGACGGAGGGCAAGAAATGAGCACCCCGAAGATCAGCCTCCGGAACGTCAGCAAGTCCTTCCGCCTGCGGCCCGGCAAGGGGTCGAAGTCCGGAGAAGGCGTCCGCCTCACCGCGCTCCAGGACGTGAGCCTGGACGTGGCGGCCGGGGAGTTCCTGACCCTCGTGGGGCCGAGCGGTTCCGGCAAGACCACCCTGCTCGACATCCTCGCGGGCCTCGCCTCGCCGGACAGCGGGGAGGTCCTCCTGGACGGCCGTCCCGTCACGGGTCCCGGTCCGGACCGGGCCGTGGTGTTCCAGCAGTACGCCCTCTTCCCGTGGCGCACCGCCGCGGAGAACGTGGCGTTCGGTCTGGAGGACCGTCAGCTCGACGGCAAGTCCCTGAACCGGAAGGAACGCCGGGCCCGGGCCCTCGAATATCTGTCCCTCGTGGGACTGGACGGGTTCGAGGACCGGTACCCGCACGAGCTCTCGGGTGGCATGCGGCAGCGCGTGGCGATCGCCCGGAGCCTGGCCTATGAACCGGACGTCCTCCTGATGGACGAGCCGTTCGCGGCGCTGGACGCCCAGACCCGCGAACAGCTCCAGGACGAACTGGTCCGGCTCTGGCAGCGGACTGGCAAGACCATCATCTTCATCACCCACGGGATCGACGAGGCGGTGTACCTGGGGCAGCGGGTCGCGGTGCTGAGTTCGCGGCCCGGGCGGGTCAAGACGATCGTGGACATCGACCTGGGGGACCGGGACGCCGAGGGCGATCTGAGGTCCAGCCCGGCGTTCGTCCGCCAGCGGCACCTGCTCTGGGAACTCCTGCACGACGAGGTCCGGCGGGCTCAGGCCTCCGGTCACGCCAAGATCCGCCCGGACGGCTCAGCACCGGACGAGGTCCCGGCGGGGGCGGGCGCAGTCCCGGCCGGGGTCCCCGCCGGGGCGGGCGCCGGACGTGAGAGGAGCGCGGCCTGATGAGCACGAGCACGGTGAACGACGAGATCATCACGACGGCGGCGACGGAGCCGGGTGCCGGTCCGGTTGCCGGTGCGGCGGGAACGACGACGGCTCCGGCCGGGGTCGCGGACCGAGCCGGGGCGGGTGCCGGCTCCGCGGCGTCCACACAGCCCGCCACCGCGGCGGCCGACGGCACTCCTGGTGGGGTGACCACGGCTGACGGTCCCACGACGCGTGGTCCGGGAGAGCGGGCGGGGGCGCCGGCGTCGTCCGCAGGGGCGCGCGTGCGGCGGGTGGCAGGCGCGATCGGCAGGGTCTCCGGCCGCGTGCTCTGGTCCACCGGAGCGATCGTGCTGTTCCTGCTCCTGTGGGAATTCGGCCCGGGGCTGTTCCTCGACGAGGCCACGCGGGTCTTCCTGCCGCCCCTCCACGAGGTGCTCGCCGCACTGGGCAAGCTCATCGAGTCCGGACAGTGGCAGGAGCACGTGCTGGCCAGCCTCGGCAGGTCGGTGAGCGGCTTCGCCATCGCGGTCGGCCTGGGCGTCCCTCTCGGTCTCCTCATCGCCTGGTACCGCGGGCTCGACCGCTTCCTCAATCCGCTGCTCGAGGTGTTCCGCAACACCGCGGCGCTCGCACTGCTGCCGGTGTTCACCCTGCTGCTGGGCATCGGGGAGGTCTCCAAGATCAGCATCGTCGCGTACGCCGCGTTCTTCCCGGTCCTGCTCAACACCATCCTGGGCGCCCGGAGCGTGGATCCGCTCCTCATCAGGGCCGCGAGGACCCTGGGTCTCGGGAGCGGGCGGCTGTTCCTCAAGGTCATCCTGCCCTCCGCCGTCCCCACCATCTTCACCGGCGTGCGGATGGCGGGCACCGCGTCCGTGCTCGTCCTGATCGCCGCCGAAATGGTCGGAGCCAAGGCCGGGCTCGGATACCTGATCACGAATGCCCAGTCGAGTTTCCTGATCCCCGACATGTACGCGGGCATCCTGACCGTCGCGGTGCTGGGCCTCACCGTCAACTACCTTCTGGTGGCCCTGGAACGCCACTTCTCCCGTTGGCGCCTGGCCGAGTCCAGCCGCTGAACACTCGACCTGTCTGAAGAGGAAGGAACACCATGCCACGCCAACTCATCCTGAACGCGTTCCTCATGAGCAATGGGCACCACGAGGCCTCCTGGCGCCTGCCGGAGAGCGACACCCGGGCCGCCACCGACGTGAAGCACTACCAGCGGCTCGCGCAGACCGCGGAGCAGGCACACTTCGACGCCGTGTTCTTCGCGGACTCACCGCTGCTGCACGGGGACGTCACCCAGCGCCCCTACGGCGTGATCGAACCGACCGTTCTCCTGGCCGCCATCGCCGCCGTCACCGAGCGGATCGGACTCGTAGCCACGGCCTCCACGAGTTACAACGAGCCGTACAACCTGGCCCGCCGGTTCGCCGGGCTGGAGCAGATCAGCGGCGGACGGTCGGGCTGGAACGTGGTGACCACGGCCGGCGACGCGGCGGCCCGCAACTTCTCCCTGGACAGCCAGCCGGCCCACGCCGACCGCTATGCTCGGGCCGAGGAATTCCTGCAGGTCACGGAGAAACTCTGGGACAGTTGGGAGGACGAGGTCCACGTGGGGGACAAGGACCGCGGCGTGTGGGGCGACTCCTCCCGGGTCCACCCCGTGCTGCACCGTGGCGAGTTCTTCCAGGTGGAAGGCGCCCTCGACGCGCCGCGCTCGCCGCAGGGCCGCCCGGTCATCATCCAGGCGGGCTCCTCGGAGAGCGGACGCGACTTCGCCGCCCGCTGGGCCGAGGCGATCTTCACGGCGCACCAGACCGTCGAGAGCGCCCGGGAGTTCTACGCCGACCTCAAGCGCCGTGTGGCGCTCGCGGGGCGTGACGCCGACGCGGTGAAGATCCTGCCCGGGATCGTCCCCGTCATCGGCGCCACCGAGGAGGAGGCCCGCGCGCTCGACGAGGAGCTGAACCGTCTCATCCTGCCCGAACACGCGCTGCGCCACCTCGCCGGGGTCATCGGCGTCGACCCGTCGCGCCTGGCCCTGGACGAGCAGCTTCCGGACGACCTCCCCGAGGAGTCCCAGATCGAGGCCAACAAGAGCCGCCGCACCCTCATCGTGGAGCTGGGCCGCAGTGAGCGCCTGACGGTCCGGCAGATCATCGGCCGGCTCGGTGGCGGCCGGGGGCACCAGACCTTCGCGGGGACGGCCGAGCAGGTGGCGGACCGCATCGAGCACTGGTTCACCACCGGCGCCGCCGACGGTTTCAACATCATGCCGCCCGTCCTGCCCTCCGGCCTGGACGTCTTCACGCGCGACGTGGTCCCGATCCTCCAGGAGCGCGGGCTCTTCCGCACCGAGTACACGGGGACCACGCTGCGGGAGCACTACGGCCTGCCGCGCCCGGCGAACCTCTTCGCCGCTCACCACGCTTCGGCGGAGCGCGACGACGCCGCCTCTCCCGGCAGCCCCGGCGGCGCCGTCGCGGGGGAACAGCCCGTCCTGCTCGGGGGAGGTGCCGCTCGTGCCGCTCGTCAGTGATCCGGACAGCACCCAGCTGCGCCACGCGTTCGCCAAAGTGCCGAGTGGCGTGGCGGCGCTCGCTGCCCTCGTGGACGGCGCCCCGCAGGGACTCGTGGTCTCAACGTTCACGGTCGGGGTCTCCCTGGACCCGCCGCTCGTGATGTTCGCGGTCCAGAACTCCAGCCGCACCTGGCCCGTCCTGCGCGGGTCAGCCCGCTTGGGCGTCTCGGTGCTCTCCGCCCATCAGGAACACGCCGCACGGCAGATCGCGTCCAAGGACGGGGACCGTTTCGCCGGGCTCCCGGTGAGTGTCAGCAGCGAAGGTGCGCTGCTCCTGCCGGGCGCCGCACTCTGGCTCGACTGCTCGGTGGAGCAGGAGGTCCCGGCCGGGGACCACGCCGTCGTGCTGCTGCGCGTGCATGGGCACGAAGTGCGGGAGGGGCACGTGGACCCGCTCGTGTTCCACTCCTCGACCTTCACGGGACTTCGGCAGCCGGCGCTGGTCTAGGTCCGGAGGCGCCGAAGCGCAGGGAAGTGAGCTCTCCGCTCGCTTCCCTGCGCTTTTCCGCATGCTTAGTTTCCTGATCGCGTTCACCGCCTGGTCGACAATCGGGCCGGTGCCTGACACGCCGCGGGGCGCCGCCGTCGAGCACTTGAGATCGCCCCCTTGACCTTGACGCTGCGTCAACTTCTACGCTGGTGATCATGGAGGACGACGAGGACTGGAGCATCCAGGAAGTGGCCCGCATGGCCGGGACCACCAGCCGCACGCTGAGGCACTACGAACAGGTGGGGCTGCTGAAGCCGAGCCGGGTGGGACACAACGGGTATCGCCATTACGACCGCGACGCCCTGCTCACCTTGCAGAGGATCCTCCTGCTCCGCGGCCTGGGGCTGGGCCTGCCGGCGATCGGCGACGTGCTGTCCCGGCAGACCGACCCGGCGGAGGCGCTCAGCCGCCACCTGGACCTGCTGCGGCAGGACCAGGAGCGGCTGGCCCGTCAGATCCAGGCGGTTGAGCACACGATCAGGCAAGTGAAAGGAGGTGGTCGTCTCATGGCACAGGACATGTTCGATGGATTCGATCACACGCAGTACAAGGAAGAGGTCGAGCAGCGCTGGGGCGCCAAGGCCTACGCGGATTCGGACGCCTGGTGGCGCGGCCTGGGGGAGGACGGGCGGCGAGCCTGGCAGGAACGCCAGCAGCGCTTGGGAGCCGACTGGACGGCCGCGGCGGCCCGCGGGGCCGACCCGGCGAGCGACGAAGCGCAGGCTCTCGCCGCACGGCACGACGCCTGGCTCTCCGGGATCCCGGGAACGCCGGGACATCCGGACGGTGCTCCGAAGGAGTACCTGCTCGGCCTGGCCGAGATGTACGTGGCGGACCCGCGATTCGCGGCGAACTACGGCGGGCAGGGCGGAGCGGAATTCGTGCGTGATGCCCTGCGCGTCTACGTGGAGCGCCGGGACGCCTGAGCGGCGCCTTCAGCCGCGGGCACTGTCACGAGACGGACGGGCGCCCTCCTGAACCTCAGGAGGGCGCCCGTCCGGCGTTCGGGTCGCGGCGTGCCGACCGCGGGGGCAGTGACGGGCTCAGGCCCGTCGCAGAGAGATGTTGTTGCAGGCCTCGCAGACGCTCTCCGGGATGACACCGGCGTTCTGGAGCTTGCCGAAGATCCAGCAGCCCAGGCAGAACCCGGCGAAGGATTCGAGGGACGCCGCCACGATCAGCAGGCCCAGCAGGACCCACGCCACCGGGGCGAGACCGACGGTCCAGAAGATGGCCGCGGCGGTCGAGAGCACGGCGCCGATGGTCTGGGCGAACCTCTTCGGAGGGCCGGGCACCAGGCGCGGAGCACCGAGCCGCGGGGCGATGACGTGCACTGCGAGGCGTCCGGCGGGGGAGTACCGCGGGCCGCCGGCCACCCGGAGCCAGAAGCCCAGGGCGATGAGCCAGAGCAGCCAGCCCCAGCCGGCCGTCAGGCCGAGGACCAGGGTGACGACGCTCAGCACCACGATGATCCCCGCGGTGGAGCGGGCGGCGTATTCGTTCACCGGATTCGGGAAGGCGAACAGCTGCTTCACTCCGGAGCTGGTTGAGGTGGTCACCTTGCCAGACTACGGACGGCCCGCCCCCGCACGGAAGCATTGTTGCTCCGTGCGACGGACGGGCCGCCACTCGGCACGGGCCAGGGCCCGGGCCGCTCGGAAGAAGAGCTCAGAGGAGCTCAGAAGGACAGCGGGACGTGCAACTCCTTGATCCACTGCCGACGCCGGTAGTCCCGGGCCCGGAGCAGCACGCCGTCGTGGGAGACCTCCACCTGCAGACCGCTGGCCTCCAGGGGATCCAGGGCGCGCTCGCCGCCGTGGCCGTCGTCCTCCCAGAGGGTCTGGATGGCGCCCGTGTTGACCGTCATGAAACCTTCCGGGTTGCCGGTGCCCGGCACCACGCGGCGCACGGCCCAGTCGGAGAGGTTCAGGTCCCAGTGGGTGTGCCCGCTGAAGAAGAACACGTTCTTGTACTGGCCCAGGATCCTGAGGAGCCGGTCGGCTTGCAGGTAATCGCTCTTGTAGAGCGCGTTCCGGGTGCCGGAGACGGTGTTCGGGAGCGGGTGGTGGCAGAACACCATCACGGGCTTGCGACGGCGGGCGTAGGAGGCCAGGCGCGACTCGAGCCAGGCGAACTGCTCATCGCTCAGCCACACCTCGTCCCAGAGCTTGCTGTCGTGGTAGTGCATGTACTTCTCGGTGCCGAGCAGGAGCGCCGGGACGCCGCCCAGGTCCACCTCGGTGTAGACCTTCTTGCGGCCCGTGAAGTCGTAGAAGTTGTTGTACAGCTTCTCTTCGGTGCACCCGTTCGGCCAGGTGTCCTGACGGAGCGTGGTGGGGTTCAGCCACTTGGGGACGTAGAACTCGTGGTTGCCGATCACCCAGTGGGCGTTCCGCGGGTGCGGATTGGAGTCCAGCACCTTGCGGACGTCGGTGTATTCGAAGTCGTAGCCGCGCGGGGTGATGTCACCGTTGATCACCAGGCCGGCGCTGCGGGTGCGGGGGTTGGTGGTCTCGATGTCCTGCAGGGCCATGGCGAAATCGTGCAGATCGCCCTGGATGTCGCTGATGACCGAGAAGACGCTGCGGGCCCGGCCCCAGCCGGACGTGGTGGGTGCGGAGCCGCCGGCCGCCTGGGCTGCCGTTGCAGTGCCCACGGCGGCCAGGCCGGCCAGGGAGGTGGCGATCGCCGTGCGGCGGGAGAGGGGTTTCATGGTGGAGTGGATCCTTCACGGGGGGAGTGGGACGGTCCCACCGTAGGAAGGCGAAGTGAAGGGCATTCGCTTCTTGACTGCACTTGTCTATACAGCCGGGTGAACAGGACGTGAATGGCCCGGCGGACCGGTTCCGGTTCAGGCGCGCGAGGCTCTCCCGGGTCCGAGTGCCGGGAGCCCGTCGAGCGAGTTGAAGGTGTACAGCTGCACGCTGTCGATTCCGGACTGCGCGCCGAGCCGGCCGATCATCTCCTCGGGGGCGTACCGGTTCCCCGGCAGGAGGTTCCGCGCCAGGGACGTCTTGCCGCTGAGGAAACGAAGGGACGACCCCACCCCGATCTTCGCGGCGAGGGACACGAGCCGTGCCGTGGGGACCGCCCCGGCCACCCCTGCCCGCACAGGAAGGTCCACCCCTTCACGGCGGAGACCGGTCACGTACTCGCCGATCCTCTCGGCCGAGAAGCACATCTGTGTGACGATCCGCCTCGCGTGCTCCTGTTTGCGCCGCAAGGACTCCAGGAGCACGTGATCCGGGATCCCCGGGTGCCCTTCGGGGTACCCGGCCACGCCGAGCGTGAAGCGGCCGACGCCCAGCTCCGCGATGTCCCGCAGCAGCGCCTCGCCGTCGGCGTACGGCCCGGCCGGAGTGCCGGCGTCGCCGCCCACCGCGAAGAGCTCGGTGACGCCCGCGTCCGCGCATTCCTCCAGGACCTGGGCAGACGCTCCCGGCTGCCCAGCCCCTTCGCCGCGAGGTGCGGCACCACCCGGTGGCCGTCCCGCGCGAGCTCCGTGGCCACCGCGAGCGTGGCGTCCACCCCGTGCTTGGGCAGGCAGGTGATGCTGATCGAACCGGACGACGACGGCGGCACGGCCTTCCGCACCGCCTCCACGATGCCGGCGGTCGGGATGACCTCGAGATGTAAAGACAGCATGCCGGCTTCCGCGGATTCCATGTCAGCTGATCCCGTCAGGCTTGGGTGGCGATGAGGGTGCGGGCTTCTTGGCGGGTGGTGCCGGAGTCTTGGATGCCGTCGGCGATGTGGGCGAGGTTTGCGGGGATGTCGCGGCCTTTTTTGCGCATGGCGGTGGCCCAGAGGCGTCCGGCGCGGTAGGAGGAGCGGACCAGGGGTCCGGACATGACGCCGAGGAAGCCGATGGCTTCGGCTTCCTCGGCGAGGTCGACGAATTCCTGGGGTTTGACCCAGCGGTCCACGGGCAGGTGGCGTTCGGAGGGGCGCAGGTATTGGGTGATGGTGATCAGGTCGCAGCCGGCCTGGTGCAGATCGTGCAGGGCTTCGCTGATTTCTTCACGGGTTTCGCCCATGCCGAGGATGAGGTTGGATTTGGTGACCATGCCGTGGGCGCGGCCTTGGGTGATGACATCCAGGGAGCGTTCGTAGCGGAAGGCGGGGCGGATGCGTTTGAAGATGCGGGGGACGGTTTCGACGTTGTGGGCGAACACTTCCGGTTGGGAGTCGCAGATCGCTTGGATGTGTTCGGGTTTGCCGGAGAAGTCGGGGATGAGCAGTTCCACGCCGGTGCCGGGGTTGAGCTCGTGGATTTTGCGCACGGTTTCGGCGTAGAGCCAGACGCCTTCGTCGTCGAGGTCATCGCGGGCCACGCCGGTGACGGTGGCGTAGCGCAGGTTCATGGACTGGACGGAGCGGGCGACTTTGGTGGGTTCGAGCCGGTCCAGGGGGGAGGGTTTGCCGGTGTCGATCTGGCAGAAGTCGCAGCGGCGGGTGCATTCGGAGCCGCCGATGAGGAAGGTCGCTTCTTTGTCTTCCCAGCATTCGAAGATGTTGGGGCAGCCGGCTTCTTCGCAGACGGTGTGCAGGCCTTCTTTTTTGACGAGGTTCTTCAGGCCGACGAACTCGGGTCCCATCTGGACTTTGGCTTTGATCCAGTCGGGTTTGCGTTCCACGGGGGTCGCGGCGTTGCGTTGTTCGATCCGCAGGAGTTTACGGCCTTCGGGGACAAGAGTCACAGCACGGGTCCTTCGTCGTCGGGTGAAGCGGGTGAAGCGGTGCGCCGGGTGATGCGGTGAAGCGGGTGAAGCGGTGCGCCGGGTGATGCGGTGCGGCAGGTGAAACTGTGCGAGTGGCGCGTTCGGAACAGCGTAGCCGCCGGTGCTGCGCGGACCCCCGTCCGCGCAGCACCGGAGACGATCAGCTGAGGCCGTTCACGCCCGGGTACAGCGGGTGGGCCGCGGCCAGCGCCTGCACACGGTCCCGCAGGCCGGTGAGGTCGGCGTCGTCGTCGGCGATGAGGGCCTCCGCGATGACGTCCGCGACCTCACGGAAGGCGGCCTCGCCGAATCCGCGCGTGGCCAGGGCCGGGGTGCCGATCCGCAGGCCCGAGGTGACCATCGGCGGACGGGGGTCGAACGGGACGGCGTTGCGGTTGACCGTGATGTCGATGGCGGCCAGGCGGTCCTCGGCCTGCTGGCCGTTCAGATCGCAGTCGCGCAGATCCACGAGCACGAGGTGGACATCGGTGCCGCCGGAGACCACGGAGATGCCCTTGCCGGCCACGTCGGGCCGGGTGAGACGCTCGGCCAGGATCCGGGCACCCGCCAGGACGCGCTCCTGGCGCTCACGGAACTCCTCGGACGCCGCGATCTTGAAGGCCACGGCCTTGCCCGCGATCACGTGCTCCAGGGGGCCGCCCTGCTGACCGGGGAACACTGCTGAGTTGATCTTCTTGGCGATGTCCGCGTCATTGGACAGGATGATGCCGCCACGCGGGCCTGCCAGCGTCTTGTGGGTCGTGGAGGTCGTGACGTGGGCATGCGGCACGGGCGAGGGGTGCAGCCCTGCCGCGACGAGGCCGGCGAAATGCGCCATGTCCACCATGAGGTAGGCCCCCACGGAGTCGGCGATCCGGCGGAACTCGGCGAAGTCCAGCTGGCGCGCGTAAGCGGACCAGCCGGCCACGATCAGGGCGGGCCGGTGCTCCTGAGCCAGACGCTCGACCTCGGCCATGTCCACGGTGTGGGTGTCCTCGCGCACGCCGTACGGGACGACGTTGTAGAGCTTGCCGGAGAAGTTGATGCGCATGCCGTGCGTGAGGTGGCCGCCGTGGGCGAGGTTCAGACCCATGATGGTGTCGCCGGGCTTGATGAGCGCGTGCATGACGGAGGCGTTGGCCTGGGCGCCGGAATGCGGCTGGACGTTGGCGAACTCGGCGCCGAAGAGGTCCTTGATCCGGTCGATGGCGAGCTGCTCGATGACGTCCACGTGCTCGCAGCCGCCGTAGTAGCGCTTGCCCGGGTATCCCTCGGCGTACTTGTTGGTCAGGACGGAGCCCTGGGCCTGCATGACGGCGAACGCGGTGTGGTTCTCCGAGGCGATCATCTCGAGGCCCTCGCGCTGGCGGTGCAGCTCGTCGTCGATCTTCGCCGCGACTTCCGGGTCCAGTTCCGCGAGGGACGCGTTCAGCGACGCCGGGACCACCTGCTCGTACTCGGTGACGGCGGCGCTCACAGTTCGCCTCCGTTGGCCGCGGCGTACTCCTCGGCGGACAGCAGCGGGCCCTCTGCGGTGACGGCCACGGTGAAGAGCCAGCCCTCGCCGTACGGGTCGCTGTTGATGAGGGCCGGGTCGTCCGACGCCGCGGCGTTGACCGCCGTGATCTCGCCCGAGACCGGGGCGTACAGATCGGACACGGACTTGGTGGACTCCACCTCGCCACAGGTCTCCCCGGCGGTGATGACCGCGCCGACTTCGGGCAGGTCCACATAGACGATGTCGCCGAGGGCATCCGCAGCCACCGCGGAGATGCCGACGCGCACCGCGCCGTCCCCGTCCGCTGCGACCCACTCATGCTCGGCCGAATACCTCAGGCCGGCGTCCACTGTGCTCATCTTCACTACCTCTTTCCGCTGTTGCTCATCCGCTGGGCGTCATGGCCCGGTTCGACCGCCGGTCCCCCGAAGCAGGGGACGACGGGTGAGGGCCATGCTGACTGCATCGCTGAGGAGGGGTGTCCCGCTGCCGGTTCCCCGAACGGCGCGGAGCGGTCACGGTGAGGCGTGACCTTCCAGGCCGGGGGAGGGAGGACGGTCGGTCCGGCGGACATGAGGAACCCTTCGGCTCAGGCGCCGCGAGGGCGCCACGATGACAGGTGTTCCTCCCCGCTCTGTATGGGACCTGAGAGATTCCGCGGGCTGGATGGCGCCGCTTGCACCGTCGGTGAGCCCGGCGGACCGGGCTGCTTTCCAGAGTCGCCTCGCCGCGGCGGTACGGGTGCCTGAGAGATTCCCGGGGAGGGTTTGCTCCTACGGCGCCTGCCCGGGGTGCCGGGAGGTCTCTCCCGCCGCGGATCAACAGCGTCCGCATCACCTTCCGGTGATGCGGCTCACACGATATCGGTAATGACCGGTCATGCGCAAAATACGGACGATTCGACGCAGGTTTTCGACACCTTCGGGATCTATGATCAGCTCGACGTCATCGTAGGGGGCACCACCAGTCATGCCGGATTCATCCATCAGCCGCCGCGCGGCCCTGCTGGCACTGGGAGCCGCCACGGCCCCGCTGCTGGGGGCCTGCGCCGACTCACCGCCAGCACCTTCCACCGCGAGGACGAGCGGCGGCCCGGTGCCGTCGACCGGCGGGGGAACGACGTCGTCGGCCAGTCCGTCGCCGAGCCTGACACCGAGCGCCACCCCCACACCCCGTAAGACCTTCGTGGGTGACTTCAGGCTTCCGCCCGTGCAGAACGGCCTGGCGCCGGTCGTCACCCGGGTGACGACGAAACAGCCGGTGGTCTTCCTGACGATCGACGACGGCGTGGTCAAGACGCAGGAGTCACTCGACCTGCTGGACGAATACGGTTACCCGGCCACGCTGTTCCTGACGAAGAGCGCGATCGCCGGCAACCCGGACTTCTTCAAGAAGTTCCAGGCGCGCGGCGACCGCATCCAGAACCACACCATCAGCCACAACACCTCCATGGTCAACGAGAGCTACGAGTATCAGCTCGGCGAGGTGACCGGGATGCAGGCCTACATCAAGCGCCACTACGGCACCACGCCCACGCTCTTCCGTCCGCCCGGAGGGGCGTACTCGAACGCCATGCGCACCGCGGTGGCCGCCGCGGGCCTCAAGGCCGTCATCGACTGGGAGTGCAAGGCCAACGCCGGCCGGATGGACTACCAGGTGGGCAACGGCCTGCGTCCGGGTGACATCTGCCTCATGCACTTCCGGCCGGAATTCAAACGGGACCTCGCGGCGTTCCACCAGGCACAGAAGGCCTCCGGACTGACCGTGGTCCGCCTGGAGGAGTTCCTCGGAATCTGAGTTGTCCCGCCACCGCCGAAGTGGGATAGCGTCATGAGTACGGAACAATTCACCACACAGGAGGAAGCATGAAGGCATCACCCACGCTCGCGGCCAATCTCCAGGCCGTGCTGACCGACCTGATCGAATTGCACCTGCAGGGCAAGCAGGCCCACTGGAACATCGTGGGACCGAACTTCCGCGATCTGCACCTCCAGCTGGACGTCCTGATCGATCTGGCCCGCAACCTCAGTGACGATGTCGCCGAGCGCATGCGCGCCCTGGAGGCCGTCCCGGACGGCCGCAGCGTCACCGTCGAGAAGGACACCAGCCTCGCGGCGTTCCCCGAGGGCCTGATCTCCACGCACGACGCCATCGACCGCATCGTCGCGGCCATCAACGCCACCGTCGGCACCACCCGCAAGGTCCACGACCAGGTGGACGAGGAGGACCCCACCTCGGCGGACCTCCTGCACACGGTGCTCGAGGGACTCGAGCAGCAGGCCTGGCTCATCGGCGCGGAGAACATGAAGCCCTGACAGCCGCCTGACAGGACGACGACGGCGCCGCACCCCGGGAGGGTGCGGCGCCGTCGTCGTCGATACGGTGAGTCCGGAAGGGGACCGCTCAGTCCACCAGTGCCGGGGTGTCCATCTTCAGCGTCTGCCCGCGGAAGAACTCGGGCCGCTTGCGGGACATCACGAGCATCACCACGACGCCGAGCAGCAGGATCCCCACGCCCACGACGAACACCAGGCCCACTCCGAACACGGAGGTGCCGGAGCCGAAGGCCGGGTCCCAGGAGTCGACCGCGGTCTGGATCATCACGACGAACAGCATGATGCCGCCCACCACGGGCGCCAGGCCGCGCAGGAGGAAGTTCCGCGGGCTGGCCAGCAGGGTCTTCCGGAAGTACCAGACGCAGGCGAACGCCGTGAGGCCGTAGTAGAAGCAGATCATCAGGCCGAGGGCCAGGATGGTGTCATTGAGGACGTTCTGGCTCACGATGTGCATCACCGCGTAGAAGCCCCAGGAGATCACACCGGCCGCGACGGTGGCGTTGGCCGGGGTGAAGTGCACCGGGTCGACCTTGGCCATCGACTTGGGCAGGGCGCCGTAGTGGCCCATGGCGAGCAGGCCGCGGGCCGGGGACATGAAGGTCGACTGCAGGGACGCCGCCGAGCTGGAGAGCACGGCCAGGGACATCAGGATGGCGAGCGGGCCCATGATGGGCGAGGCCAGCGCGGTGAAGATGTTGCCCGAATTCTCGGGGTTCCGCAGGCCGAAGCCCTGCTCGCCGATGCCGGCGAACATGATGCAGGCGATGGCGACCAGCAGGTAGATGGCCAGCACGGACAGCGCCGTGATGGTGCCCGCCTTGCCTGCGGTCTTCCGGCCGTCCTTGGCTTCCTCGTTCAGGGTCAGGCAGACGTCCCAGCCCCAGTAGACGAAGATCGAGAGGGAGATGCCGGCGGTGATGGCGCTGAAGCTGTCGACCTTGGTGATGTCGAACCAGTCCCAGGAGAAGGCCATGCCCTGGCCGGAGTTCTCCCAGTTCACGATCGCCATGATGGCGAAGAGGCCGAGCACCAGGAGCTGGAAGCCCACGAGGACGTACTGGACGTTCTTGGCGGTCTCCAGGCCGCGGTAGCTGATCCACACGGCTGCGACCACGAAGACGAGGCATGTGGCCACGTTGATCCACTGATTGCTCGCTAGATCGGCCAGCCCCTCCACGCCCGTGACCTGCGCCAGGAAGAGGTAGAAGAAGTCCACGGCCACGCCCGCCAGATTGGACAGCACGATGATGTTCGCGGCGAGGAGGCCCCAGCCGCCCATGAAGCCGATCCAGGGCCCGAAGGCCTTGGTGCTCCAGGTGAAGGTGGTGCCGGAGTCCGGGGAATCGGTGTTGAGCTCGCGGTACGCCAGGGCCACCAGGATCATCGGGATGAAGCCGATGACGAAGATGATGGGGAGCTGCGCGCCGACCTCCTGGACCGTGGGGCCGAGGGCGCCGGTCAGGGTGTACGCGGGGGCGATGGTGGACAGGCCGATGACGACGATCGCGAGCAGGCCGAGCTGACCGGACTTGAGCCCTTTGCCGTCCACATCCTGGTGGGCGCTGCGGGGGTGATGTTGTTCCATGGGTGGCTTTCTGTGCATGGCCAGGCGGCAGCGTCGCCGCGACGGGCAGACCGGTGAGGGCCTGCCCGTCGACCCGGAGGGGCGGGTCTGGCCGGGCCGGGCGGGGACCCGGCGCGATGGGTCAGCGAGCGGCGCGCGGCTGCTGCTGGGTGATGCAGTGGATGCCGCCGCCGCGGGCGAAGAGCTCGCGGGCGTCGACGGTGACGATCTCGCGGCCCGGGTAGGCGGCGGAGAGTGCTTCGACGGCGCGGGCGTCGTTGGCGTCGTTGAACGAGCAGGCGATGACGGCGCCGTTGAGGACGACGTGGTTGATGTAGCTGAAGTCCACGAAGCCCTCCTCATCGGTGAGGGTGGCGGGCGCGGGCACCGGGATGACGGTGAGCGTGCGGCCCGCGGCGTCCGTGCTGTCCTTGAGGAGCGCGATGATCTCCTGGGAGACCTCGTAGTCGGGGTGGTCCGGGTTCTCCTGGTGGTGGACCAGGACCGTGCCGGGGGAGGAGAGCGTGGCGACGATGTCCACGTGGCCGCGGGTGCCGAACTCCTCGGAGTCGCGGGTGAGGCCGCGGGGCAGCCAGATGGCCTTCGTGGCGCCGATGGTGCGGGCCAGCTCGGCCTCGATCTGCTCCTTGGTGGCGCCGGGGTTGCGGCCCTGATCCAGCTGCACGGTCTCGGTGAGGAGCACGGTGCCCTCGCCGTCCACGTGGATGCCGCCGCCCTCGTTGACGATCGGGGACGAGATCAGCTCCGCGGGGGTCTGGCCGGCCACGAACGCGCCGATCTTGGAGTCCTTGTCCCAGGCGGCCCACTCCTGGGCGCCCCAGCCGTTGAAGACCCAGTCCACGGCGCCGAGGCGGCCCTCGGCGTCCAGGACGAAACTCGGGCCGATGTCGCGCATCCAGGCGTCGTTGAGCTCCGCGGTGACGACCTCGACGCGCGGGTCCAGGTACTGGGCGGCGATCTCGGTGTCCGCGGGATCGACGACCATGGTGACCGGCTCGAAGTTGACGGCCGCATTGGCCACGGCGGCCCAGGTGGTGCGGGCGGCGTGGGCGTCCTCCGCCGTCTCGCCCAGGGTGTAACCCTCGTGCGGGAAGGCCATCCAGAGACGTTCCTGCTCGGCGGTCTCCGAGGGCATGATCCAGCGCTGGGCGTTGTCGGCGGGAGTGGTTTCGTCAGCCACGTCAGACTCCAATGTGTGATGGCTAGCTTGTGAGGAGGGCCACAAAAATGAACAATGTTCATTTAGTATGGGTGGTGCGCTTCACATTTGGCAAGCCGTCCGCGGCGGGCGGCACGCCCCGGGCGTCTGACCAGCGGATTCACTGGCAGACGCCCGGAGCGCTTCTCCCCAGGGGCCGGAGGTGACCTCGGCCCAGGTCAGCCTCCCCAGACTGACCGGTCGTGCGCAGGAGCCGGTCAGTGACCGGCACGCTCCTGCTGGCTTTCCTTGGTGGCGCGCGGGACCTTGCGCAGGCCGATCGCCGCGGCGATGGTCACGCTGACCATCAGCAGGGCGCCGATGGCGGCCGTGATGGTGACGCCCGAGTCGAAGGCGTGCTGCGCCGTCGTCGTCAGCTGATGACCCAGCTCGCCACCCACGCGGTGTGCGACGTCGATCGCTCCGGCGAGCGTCTCCTTCGCCGCGTGGCCGTCCGCCTCGCTCAGCCCGGCCGGCAGCCGCAGGTGCTGCTGATAGCTGGCGGTCAGGATCGACCCGAGGATCGCGGTGCCCAGCAGGGCGCCGAACTCGTAGCCGGTCTCCGAGATCGCGGAGGCCGCGCCGGCCTTCTCCGGCGGCACCGACCCCATGATGAGGTCGTTGGAGATCGTCTCGGCCGCGCCGATGCCGATCGACAGCAGGTAGACCGCCAGGAGGAAGACCGGCATGCCGACGCTGTTGCCGAACAGGGCGACCAGGACGTACGCGGTGGTGCTCAGGGCGAGGCCCGCCGTGACCACGGTGCCCGGACGCAGCGCGCGCACCAGTGGGACTGAGGACAGGCCCGCGATGATCGTCGCCACGGAGGCCGGCAGTAGGGTGATGCCGGCCTGGAACGGGCTCATGCCTTCCACCAGCTGCAAGTGCTGGGAGAAGAAGAAGATGAAGCCCGTCATGGAGACGAAGGACAGGACGTTGGCCGCGATCGACGTGCTGAACACCGGGTTGGTGAACAGCGCGACGTCCAGCATGGGGGCCGGGATCCGGCGCTGACGGCGGACGAACAGCACGCCCATGCCCAGGCCGAAGAACGCCAGGGCCAGCGGGAGCGGCTCGAAGCCGTGCACCGTGAGCTCCTTGATGGCCACCGCGACGGGACCCATCGAGAGGATCGAGAGGAAGACACTGGGGACGTCGATGGGGTGCGGGGAATTGTCCTTGGACTCCGGGATCATCCGGGTGCCCAGCACCAGGAGTGGCGCCAGCAGGAAGGCGGGCATCATGAGCACCGCGCCCCACCAGAAGTGGTCCACGAGCCAGCCGCCCACGATCGGGCCGAGCGCCGCGCCGCCGGAGAAGAAGGCCGCCCAGATGGCGATCGCCAGCCGGCGCTGGTTGTTGTCCGTGAAGATGTTCCGGATCAGGGACAGGGTGCTCGGCATGAGGGTCGCGCCGAAGAGGCCGAGGGCCGCACGTCCGGCGATCAGGGCGCCGGCGGTGGGCGAGAAGGCCGCCGCGATGGAGGCCAGGCCGAAGCCGGCGCTGCCGATCATGAGGAGCTTCCGGCGCCCGATGCGGTCACCCAGATTGCCCATGGCCACGAGGAGCGCGGCCAGGACGAGCGGGTAGGCGTCGATGATCCAGAGGAGTTCCACGCCGCTCGCCTGCAAGGAGCTGGCGATGGCGGGGAGTGCGAAAGTGAGGGCGGTGTTGTCCACTGCCACGAGCAGCACGGGCACCATGAGCAGTGCCAGGGCCGCCCACTTCTGCCATGGCGCCGTCCCGTTGCTCGTGTGCTGAGTCAAGGTCTTGGTCGTCATGATCATAACTGTACCGTCTGGACTGTATAGTTTCAATCCGGGCGTCATCCTCCCGCGCCGTCACCGAACCATGCAGAATGGAAGCCATGTCACGAAAGCCCGTAGCCAGGAACGCCGTCCTCGACGCCTTCGAATCGATGCTGATCGAAGTGGGGGAGCGGGGCGCCACCCTGGATGCGGTGGCGGCGCGTGCCGGGGTCTCCAAGGGCGGTCTGCTGTACCACTACCCGAACAAGGAAGCCCTGGTCGCCGCTCTCCTGGACCGCTTCGACGCGCTGGCCCAGGAGGAGATCGAGGCGATGAAGACGGCTCCGGAAGGCGCCGGCGTGTACTTCATCAAGGAGGCCATCTGGGACGGCGGACCTCTCGACCGTTCCTTCGTCGCCGCGACCCGCCTCGCGGAAGTGGCCCATGCCGAGACCCAGCGCCGCTTCGCGAGGATCCAGAAGCAGTGGCTCGAAGTGCTCACGGAGGAACTCGGCGAGGACCTGGCCCGCGCCGTCCGGTACATGTCCGACGGGCTGTATTTCAACGCGGTCCTGGAGAACGGCGGTGGGCAGGAGATGGACCGCGCCAAGACCGACGCCGAGGTGCAGAGCCTCCTGCGGGTGCTCGAGCTGGTCCGTGGCAAGATCTGAGCCCGCGGGCCGCGGCGGAGCGGCCGTTGATCCGGTGGAGGAAGCCGTTGAGATGATCCTCGAGGGGGATCCGGGCGGCATCTTCAACCTGGCCAACGAGCTGAGCCGCACGCCCCGCGCCGACGTCGTCGACACGCTGTACCGCCTGGCCATCGCCCGAGGGGTCGTGGGGGCGCCGCTGAACTACGGCTGGTTCCTGACGCGGGAGGGCCGCCACCGCGAAGCGCTCGCGCAATTCACCGCCGCCCACGAGGCGGGGGACCCCCTCGCCCCGTTCCACCTGGGCGAGACGTACTGGACGATGGGCCGCCACCGGGACGCCGTGACCTGGCTCGAACAGGCCGGGTTCCGTGAGGGCGTCGCGCTGCGGCTCGCCCGGTCGTATCGCGCGCTGGGCGATGCCGCGAAAGCCGAGCGGGTGCTCCTGGAGGCGAAGGACCGCGACGCCGAGGCTGCCGTCGAACTGGTCACCTCTTCCGGCGTCCTCGCCCGTCCCGCGGCGATCGCCCTGCTGGAAAGGCACCTCGAGCGGGGCGCCGTGGACGTCCTGATCCCGCTGGCCGAGCTGTACTCACGCGGCGGGGACACGGCGACGGAGATCCGTCTGCTCCGTCGTTCCGTCGAGGAGGGTGAGCCGAACGCCGCGCACAATCTGGGTCTGGCGCTCTGGCGGGCCGGACGTCTCCGCGAAGGCCGGATGCTCCTGAAGGAGGCCGCCGCGCGGGGTGACCGGCTGTCCCAGGACCTGCTGCGGCGGATCCACGGTGAGCGCAGGGCCCAGCTGAGGCGGCTCAAACGCGAGGCGAAGAGGGCGCGCGGCGCGATCTGAGCTTCCGGGCCACGCCCCGTTTGCCCTCCCAGGCCCCAGGGGAGACAATTGAGGCTGTGACTGCTATCACCGCGGTCCGCCACAAGTGAATAAGCCATCGATCCGCGGCGGGAGAGTCCTGCGAACGGGTATTACGCAGGCGCCGTAGGAGCAAAACCTCCCCAGGAATCTCTCAGGCCCCCGTACCGCCGCTCCGAGGCAACTCTGGAAAGCAGCCGGTCACCCGGCTCACCGACGGTGCAGGTGCCCGCCCTCAGTGGTGGGTATGAAAACTCTCAGGTCCCACACAGAGCGGGGAGGAGCCCATCCCGTTCCGGCGTACCATTCGCCGGCCAAGCACTGGAGTTCCTTCGTGACGAATCCCTCCGCCGTCCTTGATCTGGCGAAGTCCGGCAGCTTCGTGGACCGCCACATCGGCTCACGCCGTCAGACCGAGATCGACACCATGCTGCAGGCCGTGGGCTACAGCTCGGTCGACGCCCTGGTCAACACCGCGGTCCCGGATGACATCAAGCAGCCCACGCCGCTCACGCTGCGCCCGGCCCTCTCCGAGGTCGAGGTCCTCGCCGAGCTGCGCCGTCTGGCCTCGCTCAACAAGACCGCCGTCCAGCTCATCGGCCAGGGTTACTACGACACCGTCACGCCCGCCGTGATCCGCCGGAACATCCTCGAGGCGCCGGCCTGGTACACCGCGTACACCCCGTACCAGCCGGAGATCTCCCAGGGCCGCCTCGAAGCGCTCCTGAACTTCCAGACCATGGTGCAGGACCTCGTCGGCCTGCCCATCGCGAACGCCTCCCTGCTGGACGAAGGCACCGCCGTCGTCGAGGCCGTCCTGCTCATGCGCCGCGCGAACAAGGCGAAGGAAGCCGCCGACGGCAAGACCGTGCTCGACGCCGACCTCCTCCCGCAGACCATCGCCCTCGTGAAGGGCCGCGCCGAGGCCCTCGGCTTCGAGGTCGAGGTCGCAGACCTGTCCGCCGGCCTCCCGGAAGGCGCCATCAACGGCATCGTCCTGCAGCAGCCCGGCGTCTCCGGCAAGGTCTTCGACCACGCCCCGGTCATCGCGGCCGCCAAGGAACGCGGCGCCATGGTCACCGTCGCCGCCGATCTGCTCTCCCTCACCCTCATCACCCCTCCGGGTGAGCAGGGCGCGGACATCGCCGTCGGCAGCGCCCAGCGCTTCGGCGTCCCGCTGTTCTTCGGCGGCCCGCACGCCGCGTACATGGCCGTCCGCAAGGGCCTCGAGCGCTCCCTGCCGGGCCGCCTGGTCGGTGTCTCCAAAGACGACGCCGGCACCCCGGCCTACCGTCTGGCCCTCCAGACCCGCGAGCAGCACATCCGCCGCGAGAAGGCCACCTCCAACATCTGCACCGCGCAGGCACTGCTGGCGATCGTCGCCTCGATGTACGGCGTCTTCCACGGCCCCGACGGCCTGAAGGCCATCGCCTCCCAGGTGCACGCCCACGCCGCACGCTTCGACGCCGCCCTGCGCGCCGCCGGTGTGCAGACCGCGAACACCGAATTCTTCGACACCGTGACGGTCATCGTCCCGGGCCGCGCCGCCGAAATCCTCGCGGCCGCCGAGGAAGCCGGCTACAACCTCCGCGCCATCGACGCGGACACCCTGGGCGTCTCCTTCGACGAGACCACGACGCCGGAGACGGTCGCCGCCGTCGCGTCCTTCTTCGGCGCGGACGCCTCCGCCGTGGAGACCTCCGGCGCGGAGTACCCGCTGGCCCTGAGCCGCAACACCGACTTCATGACCCACCCGGTCTTCAACACGCACCGTTCCGAGACCCAGATGCTGCGCTACATCCGCCGCCTCTCGGACCGCGACCTCGCGCTGGACCGCACCATGATCCCGCTGGGCTCCTGCACCATGAAGCTGAACGCGACCGCCGAGATGGAAGCCATCTCCTGGCCCGAGTTCGCCTCCATCCACCCGTTCGCCCCGGACTCCCAGACCGCCGGATGGCGTGAGCTGATCGACGGGCTCGAAGCCGATCTCGCCGAGATCACCGGCTACGACCAGGTCTCCATCCAGCCGAACGCCGGTTCGCAGGGCGAGCTGGCCGGCCTCCTGGCCATCCGCGGCTACCACCACTCCCGCGGCGATGTGCAGCGCGACATCTGCCTCATTCCGGCTTCGGCGCACGGCACCAACGCGGCCTCGGCCGTCCTGGCCGGCATGAAGGTCGTCGTCGTGGCGACGGCGCCCGACGGCACGATCGACCACGAGGACCTCAAGGCCAAGATCGAGGCGCACCGCGACGCGATCGCCGCCATCATGATCACCTACCCGTCCACCCACGGTGTCTACGACGCCGATGTGCGCTACATCTGCGACGCCGTGCACGAAGCGGGCGGCCAGGTCTACATCGACGGCGCGAACCTGAACGCCCTCGTCGGCCTCGCCCAGCCCGGCAAGTTCGGCGGCGACGTCTCCCACCTGAACCTTCACAAGACGTTCTGCATCCCGCACGGCGGTGGCGGCCCCGGCGTCGGACCGGTCGCGGCCCGCGCCCACCTGGCGCCGTTCATGCCCGGCAACGCGGCGGATCCGGCCAACGGCGCCGGCGGCGCCCCGATCTCCGCGAGCCGCTTCGGCTCGGCCGGCGTGCTGCCCATCTCCTGGGCCTACATCCGCCTCATGGGCGGCGACGGACTCACCGAGGCCACCAAGTCCGCCCTGCTGGCCGCCAACTACGTGGCCAAGCGCCTCGATGAGCACTTCCCGGTCCTCTACACCGGCGAAGGCGGCCTCGTGGCCCACGAGTGCATCCTGGACCTCCGTCAGCTGACCGCCGACACCGGCGTCACGGCGGAGGATGTGGCCAAGCGCCTCATCGACTTCGGTTTCCACGCGCCGACCCTGGCGTTCCCGGTGGCCGGCACCCTGATGGTGGAGCCCACCGAGTCCGAGGACCTCGGCGAGCTGGACCGTTTCATCGACGCCATGATCGTCATCCGCGGTGAGATCGAGCAGGTCCGCAACGGTGACTTCAGCGTCGAGGACAGCCCGCTGCGCCACGCGCCGCACACGGCGTCCGCCGTCGTGACCTCGGAGTGGGACCGTTCCTACAGCCGCGAGCAGGCCGCCTTCCCGGCCCGCCCGGACCACTCCGGTCACGCTCACGGCCAGGACAAGTACTTCCCGCCGGTGGGACGCATCGATGGCGCCTCGGGCGACCGCAATCTGGTCTGCTCCTGCCCGCCCATCGAAGCGTTCGAGAACTGAACCCGCCGCACAGGACCGAAGGACATCCACTCCATGACTGAGAACCACACAGCCCTGTACGCCGAGCACGAGAAACTGGGCGCCTCGTTCACCGACTTCGGCGGCTGGCAGATGCCGCTCAAGTACGGTTCCGAGCTGGCGGAGCACCACGCCGTCCGCCAGGCGGCCGGCCTCTTCGACCTCTCCCACATGGGTGAGGTCTGGGTTGAGGGCCCCGGCGCGGGCGCCTTCCTGGACTACGCCCTGGTGGGCAAGCTGTCCGCGATCGCGGAGGGCAAGGCCAAGTACTCGCTGATCTGCCAGGAGGACGGCGGGATCATCGACGACCTCATCGTCTACCGTCGCGGCGAGGACAAGTTCCTCGTGGTGCCGAACGCGGGCAACGCGCCCGTCGTGGCCGAGGAGCTCCAGCAGCGTGCCGAGGGCTTCGACGTCACCGTCACGAACGCGTCGGCCGACATCTCCCTCATCGCCGTCCAGGGTCCGAACGCGGAGGCCATCCTCCTCACCCTCGTGCCGGAGGACGAGCACGAGACCGTCACCGGGCTGAAGTACTACGCCGCCGTCGAGGTCACCATCAACGGCGAGTCCCTCCTCCTGGCCCGCACGGGCTACACGGGCGAGGACGGCTTCGAGATCTTCGTGGCCAACGGGTCCGCGCCGGCACTGTGGCAGGCGCTCCTGGCCGCCGGAGAGGGCCACGGCCTGGTGCCGGCCGGTCTGGCGTCGCGTGACTCGCTCCGCCTCGAGGCCGGCATGCCGCTCTACGGCAACGAGCTCTCCCGGGAAGGCACCCCCTTCGCCGCGGGCCTCGGCCCCGTGGTCGCGCTCAAGAGCAAGGACGGCGACTTCGTCGGCCGGTCCGCCCTCGAAGCCGCCAAGGAGAACGGCGTGGGGACCACCTCGGGCCGTCGCCTGGTGGGCCTGAAGGGCCTGGGACGCCGGGCTGGCCGCAGCCACTACAACGTGCTGAAGGACGGCGTCGTGGTGGGCGAGGTCACCTCCGGACAGCCCAGCCCGACCCTCGGATATCCGGTGGCTCTGGCGTACGTGGATGTGGCTTACACTGAACCGGGCACCGCGCTGGACATCGATCTGCGCGGCAAGGCGGAACCGTTCGAAGTGGTCTCCCTGCCCTTCTACAAGCGTGAGCGTTAGGCGGTAAGAACCGTGGCCGTTGGTGTTTTTGAGCTCTTCAAGATCGGCGTGGGCCCGTCCAGCTCCCATACCGTGGGGCCGATGCTGGCGGCCGCGGTCTTCGCCCAGGAGGTGCGCGACGCCGGGCTGCTGCCCCGCGTGGCAGGCCTCGGCGTCGACCTCTACGGCTCCCTCGCAGCCACCGGCCGGGGGCACGGCACCTTCACCGCCGTGCTCCTCGGTCTGGAGGGCTACTACCCGGACAAGATCCTGCCCGAGGAGGTCGAGGAGCGGCTCGCCGCGATCGAGGAGAGCGGCACCGTCACCTTCGCCGGTGAGGTGCGCCTCGAGTACGGCGTCGCGGACATGATCCAGCACCCGCTGACCGTGCTCCCGCGCCACACCAACGGCATGAAGTTCGCCGTGAAGGACGCCGACGGCGAGATCCTCCACGAGGCCACCTTCTTCTCCGTGGGCGGCGGGTTCATCGTCCGCGAGGGCGAGGAGCAGCAGGCCAAGCAGGAGCTGGAAGAGTCCAAGAAGGAGCTTCCGCTGCCGTTCCGCACGGCCGCCGAGCTGCTGGGCCGCTGCCACAGCAAGGGCCTGGGCATCTCCGACATCATGCTCATCAATGAGAAGGCGAGCCGGACGGAGGAGGAGATCCGCGAGGGTCTGCTCAAGATCTGGGCCGTCATGGAGGCGTGCGTCGAGAAGAGCATCCACCGCGAAGGCCTGCTGCCCGGCGGTCTGAACGTCCGCCGTCGCGCTCCGGACTGGCATGACCGCCTCCTCAAGGAGGACAAGGACCGCGACCCCAAGTACTGGCAGGAGTGGGTCAACCTCGTGGCGCTGGCGGTCAACGAGGAGAACGCGAGCGGCGGCCGCGTCGTCACGGCGCCCACCAACGGCGCCGCGGGGATCATCCCGGCCGTGCTGTACTACGCGCTGAACTACGCGCCCGGCATGGAGAACGCCACGCAGCAGGACAAGGACGACGTGGTGGTCAGGTTCCTCCTGGCCGCAGGGGCCGTCGGCGTGCTCTACAAGGAGCAGGCCTCCATCTCCGGCGCCGAGGTCGGCTGCCAGGGCGAGGTCGGGTCGGCCTCCTCCATGGCGGCCGCGGGACTCGCCGAGGTCATGGGCGGCACGCCCGCGCAGGTGGAGAACGCCGCGGAGATCGCGATGGAGCACAACCTGGGCCTGACCTGCGATCCCATCGGCGGCCTGGTCCAGGTGCCCTGCATCGAGCGCAACGCCATCGCCGCGGCGAAGGCCATCAACGCCACCAAGATGGCTCTCTGGGGCGACGGCACGCACCGCGTCTCACTGGACGAGGTCATCATCACGATGCGGGAGACCGGCAAGGACATGTCCACCAAGTACAAGGAGACGGCGCTGGGCGGGCTGGCCGTCAACGTCGTGGAGTGCTGAGAGCGTCATCGCCGGCGTTCCCGGGACACGCCTGGGAGCAAGATCACCTCTGAGCCGACCAAGGCTCCGGGGGCGGCCACAGGGCGGCGGATCCCCGCCGCCCTGTGGCGTTTCAGGCGGCTCTCTGAGACCCGTTCCACAGCATCCGGACAGGGGTCGCCGGATAGACTGACGACAGCCGTTCAGCCACCTCAGGATTGGAAGCCGTGACCTTGCGAACCTTCACCGCCCGCTTTGCCACCGACGATGAGATCGCGCGCTGGGACGAGCTGGTCACGGCCAACCCGAACGGCGGCAACCTGCTGCAGTCTGAGGCCTACGCGTCGGTCAAGAAGCACTACGGCTGGGACATCCGGCACGTGGTCCACGAGTGCGCGGAGTACAGCAGCTACAACCTGGTGCTGGAGAAGCGCATCCCGCTCCTGGGCCGCTACTGGTACATGATCAAGGGCCCGGACGTGTCCGGGGTCCAGGATCTCCCCGGGATCTTCACCGCCAACGCCGAGTTCGTGAAGCGTGAGCGTCTCGGGGTCTTCGCCATCAAGATCGAACCGGACATCGTGGCCACCGACACCTCGCGGGCCGTGCTCAACGGTCTGGGCGCCCTGAAGATGCCGAATCTGCAGCCCAACGACCACACGGTCATCCTGGACATCTCCCCGGAGACCGAGGACATCCTCAAGAGCTTCTCCTCCCGCGGCCGCAACGCGGTGCGCCGTGCCCTCCGCGAGGGCGTCGAGGTCCGCAAGGGCGAGGCCACGGAGGAGGACTTCCGTGCGATGTACTCGCTCATGAACGGCACCCTCGAGACCAAGGCCACCGTCCGGCCCCGCGAGTACGACTACTTCCGCCGCTTCTGGGGCGGCTTCATGGAGCGCGGGCAGGGCCACCTGTACTTCGTCCACGAAAACGGTGTGCCTTCGGTGGGAGCCTTCGTCATCAACTACGGCCACAAGGGCACCTATAAGGACGGTGGGTCGCTGCAGAAGCGCAACCAGTACGGCGACTCGCACCTGGTCCAGTGGCAGGCCATGAACGACATGAAGGCCCTCGGCTGCACCGAATACGACCTCTGCGGCACCCCGCCCGCGGCGAGCATCAAGGATCCGGAGCACCCGCACTACGGGCTCGGCCTGTTCAAGACCAGCTTCTCGAAGACTGTCACCGACTTCGTGGGATGTTATGACCAAGTGCTCAGCCCCGTGAAGTACACAGTGTGGGCAAGGATCGGTGAACGGGTGGTCCGCCAGATCCACACCCGCCGCACCGGTCAGCAGTTCTACTGAGCCGCACCGCGGCTCCGAAGCGCAGGGAGTCCTCATGAACGCCAGAGAGCCGCACCGCAGCGATCCGGACGCCACGACGACGTCCGCCGCGAACAGCCCCCGCCGGGGCGACGACGGCGGCGCGCAGCCGCCCGCCGCCGACCCGCGCCCCGCCCAGGGGGCGGCGCAGTCCGGGGAGGGTGCGCCGTCGTCGTCCGGCCCGCGCACGGACCGCCCCCTGGACGCCGCGGGCCCGATGCCCCGGGTGCCCGTGCCGAACGCGCCCGTGCCGAACGCGCCCGCGCAGAGCGCACCTGTGCAGACCGCCGGCACGGGCCGCATCCCCGTCCCCGTCCCGGCGCGGCCCGCCGCGGGCTCCTCATCGGCACGGAACTCCGGCCGGACTCCCGCCCGCACGCCCGGCCGCGGCGCCGGCCCCGCACGGTCCGGAACGAAGCCCGGCAAGTCCCCGGCCGCGCAGTCCAGGCCCACCACGGACGGCCTGCCCAAGACCGAGCCGCTGACCCCGGCCGAGCTGCGCGCCACCACCTCGGCCAAGCGCATGCTGCGGAATCTGGTGCGCGGCGAGCAGCCCCCGACGGCACCGCTGAGCATCGTGGACCGGCTGGCCGGCAGCCCCTACGCCAACCCGACCATCCGGGTGGGCGGCGTCGACGAGTCCGCGCGCAAGACGATCGACTTTGCGCTCCGCCTGGCCGAAACGATGTTCCGGTACGGCGCCGGCGCCCTCGAGGTCGAGACCAGCATCATCGCGGTCACGGCGGCACTGGGACTGAAGAACGTCGAAGTGGACATCACCAATCAGTCGGTGTCCATCAACTACGCCCCGAAGGATCAGACCCCCATCACGCTCCTGCGCGTGGTGCGGTCCTGGACCAGCAACTACGCGGGGCTGTCCGAGGTGCACCAGCTCGTCTCGGACATCGCCGCGGGCGGTGTGAGCCGCAAGGAGGCCAACAAGCGGCTGGATGAGATCCTCAAGCGGCCCAAGCCCTTCGCCCGCTGGATGGTCACCCTGGCCTTCGGCGTGTTCGCCGCGGCGTTCGTGGGCGTTCTCGGCGGCGGCATCCTCGCCTCGTCGATCGCGTTCGTCTCGTCGCTCGTGGTCGACCTCGTGTCCCGCCAGCTCGCGCGATGGCGTGTCCCGGACTTCTACGCCACGGCGGCGTCGTCGTTCTTCGTGACCTTCCTGGCCCTGCTCCTCTGGCGGTTCGGGGCGAACATCGCACCGTCGATCGTGGTGGCGGGCGGCATCCTGCTCCTGCTGCCCACGGGTCGGCTCGTCTCCGCGGTGCAGGACGCGATCAACGGCTTCCCGGTGACGGCGGCCGGGCGTCTGCTCTCGGCCATGCTGACCTTCGGCGCGATCGTGTCCGGCATCGGTGTCGCGTTCGTGGCGGGGAACCTCACCGGCATGCCGGACATCAACGTGACCGCGACCTTCCCGCCGGCCTACGACTTCTGGTTCCAGGTGGTCCTGGTGGCCGTGTCCCTCGTGGCGATCACCGTGACGGAGCAGTCGCCCGTGCGGCTCGTGCTCCCGACCATGGCGGTGGGGATCGTGGGGTACTTCGTGCTGCTGGGCGTCGCCCAGATCGGGGTGGGGGACCGCATGGGACCCGCGGTCTCGGCCGTCGTGATCGGTTTCCTCGCCCGCGTGGTGGCCTTGCGGATGGGCGCCCCTCAGCTGGTGGTCGCCGTCCCGGCCGCGCTCATCCTCTTGCCGGGTCTGCGGATCTTCCGGTCCATGTACACGCTCACCATCAACGGGGACGACTTCCTCAACGGCGCGGGCGGCATGCTCAATGCGGTGGCCGTGGTGCTGGGGATCGCCGCGGGCATCGTGCTCGGCGACAGTCTCGCCCGGCCGCTGACGTCGGGACTGTCCAGCAACGAGCGCCGGAGGACCCGCCGCCGCTGACCCCTGATCGAGTGTCCCCACCATTGACAGCCGAAAACCCCCGGATTCCGGGGGTTTTCGGCGTCCTATGGAGCAGTCGATCCTGGTGAACCGTCAGATCTTGCCGATCTCCGTCTTCTTCTCCGCCTGGAACTGATCCTCGACCCGGCCGTAAGCCCAGTAACCGGAGATCGACAGGTCCTTGCGGTCCAGGCCGCGCCTCTTGATCAGTTCGTCGCGCAGTGCCTTGACCAGCCCGCGCTCCCCGTGCACGAACGCCTGGACCTTGCCCTCCGGGAAGTCGGCCGCGGAGACGGCGTCGACCAGCACCGTGCTCTCACCGGCGGGCACGCCGCGGCGGAAGAGCCAGGACAGCTCGACGCCGGCGGGCGCCGTGAGCTCCTGGACGTCGGCCTCGGTGTCCACCTCGATGAGGGCCAGTCCGCGGGCGTCGGTCGGCAGGGCTTCCAGGGCTGCCGAGACGGCGGGCAGCGCCGAATCGTCACCCAGCAGGAGGTGCCAGTCGGCGTCGGGGCTGGGGGAGTAACCGCCGCCCGGTCCGCGGAACGTGAACCGGTCGCCGGGGACCGCTCGTGCCGCCCACGGCCCCGCGAGCCCCTCGTCACCGTGCACCACGAAATCGATGGCCAGTTCCTGGGCGTCCAGATCCACGTGACGGATCGTGTAAGTCCGGGTCACCGGCTGTTCCGCGGGGGAGAGGTTCTCCTGAGCCCAGGCCGGGTCGAACGGCTCCGGGTAGCTCACGCCGGGGCGCGGGAAGGCGATCTTGACGTAGCGGTCCGTGAAGTCGTTCAGGACGAATCCGGCGAAACCCGGGCCTCCCGCATGCACCCGCACCATGTGTTCGCTGACCCGTTCAGTACGGAGCACCTCGAGGGTGTACCAGGGCTTCGACGGGCGGCGCGCGGGGGTTTCAGTCATGAGGTGAGCCTACCCTAAGGGCCCGTCTCGGCCCGCCTTGAGCCGGGCTCAGAGGCTCCAGTCGACGGGCTCGGCCCCTTGCTCCACCAGCAGCTCGTTGACCTTGCTGAAGGGGCGCGAACCGAAGAAGCCGCGCGACGCCGACAGCGGGCTGGGATGGGCGCTGCTCACCGTCGGGCAGCCGTCCAGCAAGGGGGTGACGCCCGCGGCGTCGCGGCCCCAGAGGACCGCCACGAGAGGGAGGCGCTTCCCGTCCGGAGCCCTGCGCGCGACGACGGCCCGGATCGCCGCCGTCGTGAACTCCTCCCAGCCGCGCCGGCGGTGCGAGCCGGCGTTCCCCGCCTCGACGCTGAGCACCCGGTTCAGAAGGAGGACGCCCTGGTCCGCCCAGCGGCTCAGATCGCCGTGGACCGGCGTGGGGAGGCCCAGGTCGTCGTGGAGTTCCCGGAAGATGTTGCCCAGGCTGCGGGGCACCGGGCGGCAGTCCGGGGCGACCGAGAAGGAGAGCCCCATGGCGTGGCCGGGCGTGGGGTAGGGGTCCTGGCCCAGGATCAGGACCTTCACGTCGTCGAGCGGTCGTCGGAAGGCGGTGAACAGCGCGGGCGCCGGCGGGAGGATCCGGGCGCCGCTCTCCTCCTCAGTGGCGAGCCGGCGGATCACGGAGCCCAGGGCCGGCCCCTCGGGCGAGAGGGCCTCGGCCCAGCTCGGGTGCAGGGCGCCGCTCTCCACGAGGCCGTCCCAGCCCTCGTCGGCCAGGCGGCGGAACGCCCCGGGGTCGCCCGGGCGCTCTTCGGTGCTCAGTCCCTCCCCGGGGAAGTCGAAGGCCTCCTGGGAACCGGTGGGGCTGGGGGCGGTGCTGCGCTGGTCCATGCCCTCGATTGTGCCAAATGACATCGTTGTGATTTCGGATCTATCATGGAAAGGACGCACGGTGAAGGGAGGAAACATGGCCGAGGCAGCAGTGTCGCCGGATGGTGTTCCGGCCCACCCCGGATCCCCGGAGGGCTCGCAGCCCGCTCCGGGATTGTCGGAGCGTGACCAGCGGATCCTCGAGTTCGAACGGTCCTGGTGGAAGTACTCGGGAGCCAAGGAACAGGCCATCCGTGAACTGTTCGATCTCTCCGCCACGCATTACTACCAGCAGCTCAATCAGGTCATCGACAGCCAGGCCGCCCTGGCGCATGACCCCATGCTCGTCAAGAGATTGCGTAGACTACGTACGTCGCGCCACCGGGCCAGGACTGCTCGTCGCCTGGGCAACGGCGCGTGAACCTGTAGGACCACCTGCCACTCCGTGAGGACGCGCCTCGATGACCAAATACGCCCGGGACGAATTCGATGATGTGCCGGAAGGCACCGAACGCCGCGGGGTCCACCGTGTCGCCAGGGCCTCCGCCGGCGCCGCGCTGCGTCCCTTGCTGGCGACCGGCGTCGTCGCCCTGCTGATCGGCCTCGTCGCGTACTTCGCCTTCCCCTCCATGGGCGTCCGGGCCGAGGCCAAGGCCTCGCCGTCCGCCTCCTCGAGCGCCTCGGCGAAACCATCCGCCAAACCGTCGGCGAAGCCGTCCGCATCGACCCCGGCCCCCTCTCCGAGCGCGACCACGCCGTCCGCTCCGCCCACGACCACGCCCACCGTGGATAAGTCCCGCCCCGTGTCCGTGTACAACGGCACCACGACGGCGGGCCTCGCGGCCGGCTACGGCGCCAAGGTCACGGCCGCCGGCTGGACCCTGGGACCCGTCGGCAACTGGCAGGGCGTGGCGCAGCCGAGTTCGGTGGTCTTCTACAACGCCGAGAGCCTCAAGGCGTCCGCGACCGAGCTGGCCGGCGCCCTGGGGATCGCCCGGGTGGAGCTGGCCACGAACCTCCAGGACCCGCTTGCCGTGGTGCTGGGTCCCGGCGCGGCCTGACCTCCTCCCGGATATTCGGCCTGCCCTGTCCCACCGCCGATCGCTGAACGGTGTCGTCGGACGGCGGCTGTTGTTCCTGATGTCCTGACGGTTCGTCCCCCGACGGCCTCCCGGACGGCGGAGCAGGTCACGCGCCGCTTCCGCCGGACACGCTGCCTCCGCACCCGGTCGTGCCTCACGGAGCACCACGGTCCCGAGGTTTCGCCAGTGGCGTGAACGCCTTGCACTCACCAGTCGAGAGTGCTAATTATGGAGTTAGCACTCCGGAGTGCCGACTGCTAATGAATCCGTTCCGCGGAGGATGGCCGGCCCGCCGGAGAGAAGGCAACCCCGGTCTCAATGAGGCCCGGTGCGCCGGCGTACGGATGCCGGCGGGCCGTGCCGTCCGTCGCGGGCATTGGGCAGCCAGGACCCTTCATCCCTCAACGACAGTCCGGAAACGTACTGACCCGAAAGGACCTTTGCCGTCATGGCCAAGATCATTGCATTTGATGAAGAGGCACGCCGCGGCCTGGAGCGGGGCCTGAACATCCTCGCCGACGCCGTCAAGGTCACCCTGGGCCCGCGTGGTCGCAACGTGGTGCTCGAGAAGAAGTGGGGCGCTCCCACGATCACCAACGATGGTGTGTCCATCGCCAAGGAGATCGAGCTCGAGGATCCCTACGAGAAGATCGGCGCAGAGCTGGTCAAGGAAGTCGCCAAGAAGACTGACGACGTCGCCGGTGACGGCACCACCACCGCCACGGTGCTGGCTCAGGCGCTCGTGAAGGAAGGCCTGCGCAACGTCGCCGCCGGCGCCGACCCGCTGTCCCTCAAGCGCGGCATCGAGAAGGCCGTCGAGGCCGTCACCGAAGAGCTGCTCGGTTCCGCCAAGGAGATCGAGACCAAGGAAGAGATCGCCGCCACCGCGTCGATCTCCGCCGGTGACGCTCAGATCGGTGAACTGATCGCCGAAGCCCTGGACAAGGTGGGCAAGGAAGGCGTCATCACCGTCGAGGAGTCCAACACCTTCGGCCTGGAGCTCGAGCTCACCGAGGGCATGCGCTTCGACAAGGGCTACATCTCCGCGTACTTCGTCACCGACGCAGAGCGCCAGGAGACCGTGCTCGAGGATCCCTACATCCTCATCGTGAACTCCAAGATCAGCTCCGTGAAGGACCTGGTCGCCGTCCTGGAGAAGGTCATGCAGGCCAACAAGCCGCTGCTGATCATCGCCGAGGACGTCGAGGGCGAGGCTCTGGCCACCCTCATCGTCAACAAGCTCAAGGGCACCTTCAAGTCCGTCGCCGTCAAGGCTCCGGGCTTCGGTGACCGCCGCAAGGCTCAGCTGGCCGACATCGCTATCCTCACCGGTGGCAACGTCATCTCCGAGGAGATCGGCCTCAAGCTCGACGCCGCCACCCTGGCCGACCTCGGCCAGGCCCGCAAGGTCGTCGTCACCAAGGACGAGACCACGATCGTCGAGGGTGCCGGCGACGCCGAAGCCATCGCCGGCCGCGTGGCTCAGATCCGTTCCGAGATCGAGAACTCCGACTCGGACTACGACCGCGAGAAGCTCCAGGAGCGCCTGGCGAAGCTGGCCGGCGGCGTGGCCGTCATCAAGGCCGGTGCAGCCACCGAGGTGGAGCTCAAGGAGCGCAAGCACCGCATCGAGGACGCCGTCCGCAACGCGAAGGCCGCCGTCGAGGAAGGCATCGTCGCCGGTGGTGGCGTTGCTCTGATCCAGGCCGGCGCCAAGGCGTTCGCCAACCTGCAGCTCGAGGGTGACGAGGCCACCGGCGCCAACATCGTCAAGGTCGCCATCGACGCCCCGCTGAAGCAGATCGCCTTCAACGCCGGCCTCGAGCCGGGCGTCGTCGCCGACAAGGTCCGCAGCCTGCCTGCCGGTCACGGCCTGAACGCCGCCACCGGCGAGTACGTGGACCTGCTGGCCGCCGGCGTCAACGACCCGGTCAAGGTGACCCGTTCCGCTCTGCAGAACGCGGCCTCCATCGCCGGTCTCTTCCTCACCACCGAGGCAGTCGTGGCCGACAAGCCGGAGAAGAACGCTCCGGCCGCCGGCGCCGACGAGATGGGCGGCATGGGCGGGTTCTGATCCCCGGCTCTGCTTGCCGGTGTCTCACCGGACAGTGCACGGCGGCGGGCCGCACCTTTCGAGGTGCGGCCCGCCGCCGCGTTTAAGGGCTGTGCCGGGTGAGGCGTGTGCCGGTCGGGGCGGAAGGTCCGGGTGGAAGAGAGAACGTCCGCTGCCGGGCGTGCGGCCGGACGGCGGAGGCCTTGTGGCAGGATTGTCGGGTGACGATTACGGCTGCTGCAGATGGTTCCGCGCTGGGCAATCCTGGACCCGCGGGGTGGGCCTGGTACATCGACGATGACACCTGGAGGGCCGGCGGCTGGCCGCACGGCACGAACAACCAGGGTGAGCTCATGGCGGTGCTGGATCTGCTCCGCAGCACCGCGCACCGCGCGGATGAACCCCTGAAGATCCTCTGCGACAGCCAGTATGTCATCAACTGCCTGACCAAGTGGATGCCGGGCTGGAAGCGCAAGGGCTGGCGCAAGGCTGACGGCAAGCCCGTTCTGAACGTGGATCTGCTCAAGGAGCTCGACGATGCCCTCAAGGGGCGGAACGTCGCATTCGAGTGGGTGAAGGGTCATGCCGGACACTCCTTGAACGAGGCCGCGGACGACCGTGCCCGTGCCGTCGCCACCGCTTACCAGCGCGGAGGGAAGTCGATCCCCTCCGGTCCTGGCTTTCCGGGCGCTCAGCTCGCGGAGCCCCACAACGCGGAAACCCGGGGCGCTGAAACACGGAGTGCCGAAAGCCGCAGCCTGAACGTTGAGCGCCCCGACGCTCGCCCCGCATCGGCAGGTACCGCCGTGTCCCGGAACCCCCCGGCAGCGACCGGCCACGCACCGAGCACCACGGCACAGGCTCGCCCGTCTGCGTCTGCATCTGGGCCTGTGTCTGGGTCTGTTTCTGCGTCCGGCACGGATGAGGCGGAGCCCGATCTGTTCTCGATCCTGGAGGAGGACTTCCGGGACTCGTCCGGACAGCAGGACGCGGTGGCCACCGTGACCGCACTGGAGAAGCGCCTTCTGGAACCGGCCGTCCGCGCCGACCTCGGCGAGGTGGCGAGGATCCTGCACCCCGACTTCGAGGAGATCGGAAGTTCGGGCCGCACCTGGTCCCGGGAGGAGATGCTCCTCGCCCTGGCGGATGAGGATCACGAGCCGATCGACATCACCCCTTTGTCCGCTTCCCGTCTGACCGAGAGCACCATCCTGCTCCAGTACCGGACCCGGTCTGCCGGCCGCACCGTCCTCCGCAGCTCGCTGTGGATCCTGACTGAACCGGCGGCTTCCCGGGGCGCCGGGCCGCGGAGCACAGGGTCCCGGGACGCCACCGACCAGGGCGCCGCCTCTCAGAGCACGTGGCGTCTGCGGTTCCATCAGGGGACGCCGGAGTAGACGAGCATCGGCCGGAACCCCAAGTCTGCGGCCGGCCGTCCGGCGCCCGGGGTCCGGGCGCCAGACGGCCCCACTCAGTGGGCGAAGCGCTGCGCATTCGTCAGTTCGACGTCCCGGTACTGAGCCGCCGCCTGAGCAAGTGCCGAGTTGATGGCCGCCATGGACGCCTCCACGCGATTCTGAGTCGCGGCCCACTCCGCCACCAGGGACTGGAAGCTGGCGGAGGCATTCCCGCGCCAGCTGCCCTGCAGCGCGGTGAGCCCCTGGTTCATCGCTCTGATGTCCGCGGAGATGCGTTCCATGGTGCCGCGGACCCGGCCGGACTGAAGGTGCAGGAGTTCGGTGTCGACGGAGATGACGCTCATGGTGTTCCTTTCGCTGTGACGGACCCGGTGGGGTCTCTTTCGTCTCAGCCTAGGAACGCGCCCGGCTGCCGGGCCGCGAGCAGTGGCCTATGTGGACAGCCGCGCAGGCACGCCGTCCACAGGCAGACCGGGAGGCGCGCTCCGTCGTCGCACGTCGCGGTCGGCAGGCGCGGCAGGGTCACTCCGTGATGTCGGAGGCGAGAGCGTCGTCCGCCGAGTGGGGGAGCCGGACCTGGAACGTGGCTCCGCCCCCCGGGGTGTCGATGATCCGGACCGTTCCACCGTGGCTGCCCACGATGGCGGCGACGATCGCGAGACCCAGGCCGCTGCCGCCGGTCTCCCGGGTGCGAGAGGTGTCCGCCCGGTAGAAGCGTTCGAAGATCCGGGCCTGATCCTCCTCGGAGATGCCGGGTCCGTGGTCGCGGACCTCGAGCACGGACCACGAACCGTCCTCGTCCTGCCGCCGGCCCACCGCCAGCTCGAGAGGCGACTCCTCCGGGGTGTACCGGAGGGCGTTGCCGAGCAGATTGCTCACCACTTGGCGGATCTTCGCCTCATCACCCAGCGCGGGGGCCGGGACCGGCTGCGCCGCGTCCAGACCCACCAGGCGGACCGTGCGCTGGGGCGCGCTCGCGCGGGTGTCCACCACGGCGTCGTTGCCCAGCAGCATCAGATCGAAGGGCTTTTCCTGCAGTGGCCTCTGCTCATCGAGACGGGCGAGGGTCAGCAGGTCTTCGACCATGGAGCCCATGCGCTTGGCTTCGCTCTCGATCCGGCTCATGGCCGTGGCCACGTCGGAGTCGGTCCGCAGGGCGCCATGACGGTAGAGCTCCGAGAAGCCCCGGATGGTCACGAGCGGGGTGCGGAGTTCGTGGGAGGCGTCGGCGGCGAAGCGGCGCATGCGCTGTTCGGACGCCGTCCGCGCGGCGAACGCCGATTCGATGTTGGCCAGCATGGTGTTGAGCGAGGTCGCCAGGCGCCCGACCTCGGTGTGAGGCGTGCGGATCTCGACGCGCTGGGACAAGTCACCCGAGGCGATGGCCGCCGCCGTCCTCTCCACCCGCGCCAGGGGACGGAAGGACCGGGTGACCGTCCAGGTGGCGATGAAGAACGCGAGGATCAACGTGAGGAGACCGACGCCCACCACCACCAGGATGGCGTGCTCCATGATCTCGTCCACCGGTGCCAGGGGAAGCCCGACCACCACCACGTAGCCGTGGCCGCTCTGGTCGACGAAGGGGACCGCCACCGCGCGCCAGTCGTGCCCGGTGGTGCCCGCGATGTCGAAGGGCTTCCGCTTCAGGGACGTGGCCTGGGCCAGGCTCATCTGCTCGATGTCCGGATAGCCCGACTGGTTCGCCCCGGTCCGGTACACAGGGGCGCCGGGGCGCAGGACCACCACGGAATAGTCGGTGGGGACGCTGCTCAGACCGCTGGTCAGCTGGGCGTACCCACCGTATTTCTGCATGCTCGTGGTGGCGACGCTCAGACGGTCGTCGATCTGCGATTGCAGATAGCTGTGCAGAAGCGCCATGGTGCCTGCGCCGGTGGTCACGAGGGCCACCAGCAGCAGGCCCATGATGGTTGCGATCAGCTGTGCCCGCAGGGATGCGGACTTCCACCGGCGGAGCAAGTCAGCGCTTCTCGGCAGTCCGCAGGACGTACCCCACGCCTCGCTTGGTCTGGATCAGCGTGGGGGCGTCCGGGACGATGTCGATCTTGCGGCGCAGGTAGGAGATGTAGGACTCCACGATCGAGGCGTCACCGTTGAAGTCGTACTCCCAGACGTGGTCGAGGATCTGAGCCTTCGACAGCACGCGGTTGGGGTTCAGCATGAGGTAGCGGAGCAGCTTGAACTCGGTGGGGGACAGCTCGATGGTGGTCCCGCCCCGGCGCACTTCGTGGGCGTCGTCGTCGAGTTCCAGGTCATCGACGCGGATGATCGCCTCGTCCTCGAGCAGCGGCTGGGTGCGGCGGAGGACGGCGCGGACGCGTGCCACGACTTCGTCCAGGCTGAACGGCTTGGTGACGTAGTCGTCGCCGCCGACCGTCAGGCCGTTGACCTTGTCTTCGGTGTCGTCCTTGGCCGTCAGGAAGAGCACCGGGATGTGGCGGCCTGCGGCACGGAGCTTCCGCGTGACGTTGAAACCGTCCATGTCCGGGAGCATCACGTCCAGAACGATCAGATCAGGGGACTCGCTTTCGGCCTTGGCCAGGGCGTCGCGTCCGTTGGCGGCGGCCACGACGTCGAAGCCGGCGAAGCGCAGAGAGGTTGAGAGGAGTTCCCGGATATTGGGTTCGTCATCAACAACCAGGAGTTTGGCTTCAGGCGTTTCAGTCTTCATGCCCTTCATCTTCCGCCCAGATCCTGAGTGTTGTCTGGAAGATTTCTGTATGCACCGGAGAAGCGGGCCGCGACATATGCCGGGTGAACGTCCGCGCCCGGGTAAAATAGTGTGGATACGCAGACCGCGAGCCGTGCCGCCCAGACCGGTTGAACCAGGTGGGGCATGGCCTGACCGCAAGCTAAGACAGACAGAGGTAAAGAAGTGCCTACCGGCAGCGTCAAGTGGTACGACAAGGACAAGGGTTTCGGCTTCGCAGCGTCCGAGGACGGGCAGGAGTACTACCTGCCGTCTTCCGCGCTGCCCGCCGGGGTGGGGGACCTCCGGAAGGGCACCAGGATCGAATTCGGCGTCGCCGAAGGCCGCCGCGGTGCTCAGGCCATGGGCGTCCGGCTGCTGGACAAGCTCCCCTCCGTCTCCAAGGCGAAGCGCACCTCTCCGAAGGAACTGGCCCCCCTGGTCCAGGACCTCTCCACCGTCCTGGACAACCTGTCCGGGACGCTCTCCTCGGGTAAGTACCCGGATGGCAAAAAGGGCGCCGCCATCGCGGCCGCCCTGCGCCAGGTCGCAGATCAACTGGAAGCCTGAGACATGACTGCCGAGCGTCAGAACACCCTTCGCACCCCCGCCCCCAAGCCGGGCGTCCCGCAGTGGAAGACCGGCAAGCCGGACGCGATGCTCGCTGCGGCAGTGGACCAGGCGCGCCGTGAGCTGGAAACGATCACCCCTGCCGGCACCATCGGCGAGCACCTCGGGGCCAAGCGCGAGGAGGACCGGGTGGTCACCCACCTGTTCGCTTCGCGCCTGGCCGGCTACGTCGGCTGGCAGTGGTTCGCCGTGCTGACCCGCAACTCCCGCTCCAAGGTGGTGACGGTCAGCGAGATCGGACTGCTGCCCAGTGAGGACTCGGTCCTCGCCCCGCCGTGGGTCCCGTGGTCCGAGCGCGTGCGTCCGGAAGACGTCGCTGCGATGCAGGCCGAGGAGGAGACCGCGGCCGGCGAGGCGGGCGGCGCCGAGCATTCCGGCACTGAGGACTCCGGTCAGGGCGACGACGCCGACCAGGTCGCCGTGGCGGCCGCGGACGCCGTGCTCGACGAGGGCGAGGCCGCGGCTTCAGAGGGGTCCGTCGCGGATGCGGGCGAGGCTGCCGGTGACTCGGACGTGGAAGACGCCGAAGAGGACGCTGCCGAATAGCACACCCGTGCTATGAAGATCCTGAGCCGCCGAACGGCTCGTCAAACGCCTGTGGGCCCGGTTTCCCGGGCCCACAGGCGTTTGCGGTGAGGATCTGCGCGGTGGCTTGGCCTACTTGCGCAGCTCGCCGACGATGTAATCGATGGAAGCGGTCAGCGCGCTCACATCCTCGGGGTCGATCGCCACGAAGGTCGCGATGCGCAGCTGGTTGCGGCCGAGCTTGCGGTACGGCTCGGTGTCCACGACGCCGTTCGCCCGCAGGATCTTGGCGACCTGGGCGGCGTCCACCGAGTCGTCGAAGTCGATCGTCGCGATGACGTTGGAGCGGTCCTCTGGACGCTGCACGAACGGCGTCGCGTACTCGCTCGCCTCGGCCCACGAGTACACGCGGTCAGCGGAATCGGCGGTGCGCTTGCTGGCGAAGTCCAGGCCGCCCTGCGCGTTCAGCCACTCGACCTGGGCGTTCAGTGTGACGAGCGTGGAGAGCGACGGCGTGTTGTACGTCTGGTTGAGCACCGAGTTGTCGATCGCCGTCTTCAGGTTCAGGAAGTCCGGGACCCAGCGATCGCTCGCCGCGATCCGCTCCGCGCGTTCCAGGGCCGCGGGGGAGAAGAGGGCGAGCCAGAGGCCGCCGTCGGACGCGAAGTTCTTCTGCGGAGCGAAGTAGTAGACGTCCGCCTCGCGGACGTCGACGTCCAGGCCGCCGGCCGCCGACGTCGCGTCGACGACCACGAGCGAGCCGTCATCGGCGCCGTTCACACGGCGCACGGGCGCGGCGACACCGGTGGAGGTTTCGTTCTGCGGCCAGGCGTAGACGTCGACGCCGGCCTCGGCCACGGCTTCCGGGCGGGTGCCGGGCTCGGCCGTGATGATGGAACTGGTCTCGAGGAACGGCGCCTTCTTGGTGGCGGACGCGAACTTGGAGCCGAACTCGCCGAAGGACAGGTGCTGCGCCTTCTTCTCCACGAGGCCGAACGTCGCGATGTCCCAGAAAGCCGTGGAGCCGCCGACCCCGAGGACCACTTCGTACTCCTCCGGAGCGTTGAAGAAGGACTTCAGGCCGGAACGCACGGAACCCACCAGGTTCTTGACCGGGGCCTGCCGGTGCGAGGTGCCCAGCAGGGTGGCGCCGGCAGCGCTGAGGGCCTCGACCTGCTCGGGGCGGACCTTGGAAGGGCCGGCGCCGAAACGGCCGTCCTTGGGAAGGAGATGGGCGGGGATGGTGAGGTGTGCCTGATCGCTCACAGATTGCTCCAGTTCTGGTGTGTGGCAGAGGGGACGGGTCCTTCCGGGGTGCGCCCGTCCTGAGGCCATTTTGCCGCAGGGCGGGCTTCAGGTCCCAAGCGAGTTCGGATTCCGGAGACCGGGAGCGTCATCTGCCGCATCCGTTATTCAGAGAGACTCCAAATAAGCTAGACTAGGGGGCGGCGTTCTAAGCTTGACGACATGAAGCTTGGGCGCGGACGCCATGGCGCACACGACGCGAGTGAGGGTAGGACGGGATGACTGATCTGATCGACACCACGGAGATGTACCTGCGGACCATCCTGGAGTTGGAAGAGGAGAAGATCGTCCCCCTCCGTGCCCGGATCGCGGAGCGCCTCCACCACTCCGGGCCGACCGTCTCCCAGACGATCGGCCGGATGGAGCGCGACGGCCTCGTGGTGGTGACAGGCGACCGGCACCTGGAGCTGACGGATCACGGACGACGGCGCGCGGTCGAGGTCATGCGCAAGCACCGGCTCGCGGAACGCCTCCTCTCCGATGTGATCGGCCTGGACTGGGCGTTCGTCCACGATGAAGCCTGCCGCTGGGAACACGTGATGAGCGAGCGGGTGGAGCGCCGCATCTACGAGCTGCTCGGACATCCCACGGATTCGCCGTATGGAAACCCGATCCCCGGGCTCGAACAGCTGGGCGGCCTGGAGGGTGAGCCGTTCGCCGCCGGCCTGATGACCCTCGTCCAGGCCATGAACGAGTACTCCCCGGGGTCCGTCGTGACGGTGCGCCGCCTGGCGGAGCCCGCGCAGGTGGAGCCTGAGCTCCTGCAGCAACTGGACGAGGGCGGGATCCGCCCGGGAGCGACCGTCAGCCTCGAACGTGCCGGAGATTACATCGCGGTGCGGGTGGCCGGCATCGAAGGAGCGCTCGAGCTGCCGCCCGAAGTCGCCGCCCACGTCTTCGTCTCGCTCGGCTGAACACCGCGCTGAACTGCATCTTCGTTTCCCAGAACGCGTCCGCGGCCCCGCGGGCGCGTTCTTCGCGTCCGTCGTCGCCGGCGGTGGGTTTATCCACATACTAGATAACGAATTTATTACTCTTGGGCCCGTTCGCGTATAGTGATGTCTCAGCGCTGAAACCTAAGCGTGACCTGTTTCGTACGCCGAGCTCTGCTGGCGAAACCAGGGTGTGAAGCATGACAGCAGAGGCGGGGGAACCATTTCCGGCGGTCTGGGATCAGATCGTCTTGGGGTGAAGCCCGCGGCGGTGCTCGGAACTTTTCAGAGGCGGCGCAAGCCGTTCCCCCTGGGTTCCCGTGTGCCTCCGCAGGCCGGGCAGCTGACTCTCAGGCCCGAATCCGACAGCTAACTTCGAAGGCGCTATGAGAGGGAATGCATACGTGAGCAATGACAAGCTGCGCGGACGTCGTCGCGCGAGTGGTCCGGCCCCCCAGGCCGCAGGTCCCGCGCAGACCGTCCTTCCGTCGACGCCCCGTAAGGCGAAGCGGAAGGGTCCTCTGCAGCAGATCGCCGATCTGGCAGTGAAGAGCGGAGCCATCCACAAGGGTGGGCTCGCACTCGCAGCAGGCGGCCTCGCTCTGACCGTCGCATTCCCCGCCAGCTCCGGCCCTCTGGCCGAAGCGGCCGGCCGGGATGGCACGCAGGCCACGGTCGGCATCACCGCCAGTGGCGCCGTTCAGGCCCCCGTCACCGCCTCCACCGGGGCGAAGATCTCCTTCAGCCGCACGTCGGCCACCAGCAAGCAGGATCCCGACGCCCGCCTCAAGGCCCTCATGAGCGCCCAGTCCGGCAAGGTGACCCCCGCGGCCGCCAAGGGCTCCCTGGGCTCCCCGCTCGCCTCCCTGACCGAGGCCTCGCCCTTCGGCTGGCGCATCAACCCCCTCGGCGGCCCGTCCGACTTCCACAGCGGCGAAGACTTCGTGGCCCAGTGCGGCACCCAGGTCATGGCTGCTGCGGCCGGCAAGGTCGTCTTCACCGGCTGGGTGGACACCGGCGGCGGAAACCGCGTCGTGGTCGATCACGGCAACGGTCTTGAGACCACCTACAACCACCTGAGCTCCTTCACCGTGCAGCCCGGACAGACCGTCCAGCGCGGCGATGTCGTGGCGCTCAGTGGCACCACCGGCGCCTCCACGGGCTGCCACCTCCATTTTGAAGTGATGGTCAACGGCCAGGTCGTCGACCCGTCCGGATGGCTCTGATCGAGAGCCATCTCTCGGTCTCGACGAATGTTCCGTAACCTTAACGTGACATTCTGCCGGGACTCCTGTAATTTATAGATCGCGCCTCCTCGTAAGAGGGGGAGCCCTGGGTTGGATTGCCGAGCTCTGCCACCAACCGAGGTCCGTTCGTAACTACTTCGTCTGGCAGAGGCGGGGGAACCAATTCTGGCCTTGTGTGCAAGGCCTTGGGGTTAAGTCGTCAGATCGCGAAAGCGACGGACGGCCGGATGGCTCCCATCCGAATCCGACAGCTCACCTCGTAGGCATCGGGAGAGGCTTTTCCTTGTCTTTTGGCACTACCTCTGCGCGCCATCGCGCTAAGCAGGCACCCAACACTTCGCTTCTTGAAATCTCCAAGGCCGTTTCTTCGAACGCCGGATCCATGGGCCGTCAGGCCGCAGTGATCGCCGCGGCTTCGGGCCTGGTGCTCACCAGCGGCATCGCCGCCAACGCCGCGGAGACCAGCGTTCAGCGCGATTCCTCCGCAGCAACCACCCTCGAGGTCAAGGCTGCTCCGCAGGCCGTGGCCGCATCCTCCACCGCCAAGCTCAGCTTCGTCCGCACCGCGGTCAAGACCGAGCCGGCTCCGGTCGTCGAGGCCCCCGTCGTCGAGGCTCAGTCCAACACTGAGACCCAGACCGCCCCGGTCGCCGACAACACGGCGAACACCAACACCAACACCCAGGTCACCGGTTCGAACGTCGCCGCTGCCGCTCCGGCACCGAAGACGGTCAACGCCGCCGCCGCTTCCGGCAAGGGTGCTGCGATCGCCGCTGCCGCTCTGGCTCAGCTCGGTGTCAACCAGGACTGCACCGCTCTGGTGTCGAACTCCCTGCGCGCCGTGGGCATCAACTTCCACGACTGGCCCGCCGGTTACCTGTCCCTCGGACGTACGGTGTCCGCCGCTGAAGCTCAGCCCGGCGATGTCATCTACTACGCCGACGGTGGCGTCGGTGTGCCTCACGTGGCCGTCTACATCGGCAACGGCCAGGCCGTGCACGGTGGATTCCTCGGTTACACCACCAAGGTGTACGACGCGTTCGTCGGCTCCGGCCCCGTCTTCATCCGCGTGGGTGGCTAAGACCTCGGTCTGAAGCACCAGCCCCTCCCGCTGGAGATTGTCAGAAGGACCCCGCCTGTGGCGGGGTCCTTCTGTCGTTAAGCCGGGAACTGTCGAAGGCGCCAACGAGGGGTGAATTTTTCGCGCGACACGTCCGCAATGTGGGCCAAGGCATCGCGCACGCGCCCGGGCGTGTTTAGGCTGGTTACGTCGATCCATAGCCCGGACACGCCGGGGGCAGCCGGCCCTCGTGCCCCTGCCGGGTGCGGCCGTGAAGAGGTATGTGCATGCGCACTCTCGTTCTGAATGCTGGATATGAACCGCTCGCGGTGGTCACCTTCCGCCGGGCGCTCGTCCTTGTGCTGGCTGGAAAGGCCAGTGTGGTCTCGGAGGGCGGCGAACCCGTCGTCGGCCCCCGTGAAGTCCTGGGACGGCCCTCGGTGATCCTGCTGAACCGTTACATCAGACCACGGCACAATGTGGTCTCGACGGTCAGCAGGAGAGGAGTCCTGCGCCGCGACGGTCATCGCTGCGGATACTGCGGCAAGGCCGCGCACACCATCGACCACATCCTGCCCCGGTCCCGCGGTGGCCGGGACTCCTGGGAGAACCTCGTGGCGTGCTGTCTCAAATGCAACAACACCAAGGGGGACCACACTCCTTCGGAGATGGGCTGGCGCCTGCGATTCATCCCGCGGCCTCCTGTCGGGACCGTGTGGCAGATCAAGGAGCTGGAGAAGCCCACCCCTGAGTGGAGCGCCTATCTGCCCGCCGAGGACGCCGCCTGATCCCTGCCCGGTGAGCTCCCCGGCCGGCTCGCCGCCGTCCGGGGCCGGTCCGGTGCGCCTCGTCCGCCCGACACGGGTCTTCCCGCGGCGACACGATGGCTCGGGCCCGGCCCGTTCGCGGCTCCCGTTCTAGGCTGGAGTTCTGGCCCGGGGGGCCGGAACGATGAACGGGACGAGGAGCAGGGAGGCGCCGGCCGATGTCAGAGACGCCGAGCTCAGAGACACCGAGGTCGAAGACGCGGGGGAGCGCCGTCGTGATGCCCGTCAGCGGTCTGCGGAGTCTGCCCCGCTTCCGGAGCGGCCGGTCATGACAGCACAGGACGGGGTGCCCACGGCCAAGCTCAGCTGGGATGAGGCCCGGAGCCTGCTGCAGGACCGGGTGGAAGCCCTTCCCGCCGTTCACGTGCCGTTGGCGCAGGCGGCCGGCCTGCTGACGGCCGAGGACGTCGTCGCCGAGGAGGACGTCCCGTTCGGCGCGAGGGCCGCGGTCGACGGCTGGGCCGTCAACGGCAGTCCGCCGTGGGTGATCGCCGAACCGGGGGAGCGTCTGGCGGGTCGTCAGAGCAGCCGTGTCGAGAAGGGGCGGCCGCTGCCTCCCGGCGGCAAGGGCGTGCTGGCCCTGGGAGACGCCCGCGTGACGCTGGACGCCGAGGGGCTCGCCGTCGTCGACCGTGCGCCGGGCGCCCGACCCGGGGCGCCGCGCAACGGTGAGAATATCGTGCCATCGGGGCAAGGGCTGCCTGCGGGCGCGCCCCTCGTGGCCCGTGGCTCGACGCTGGACCCGCTGCGCCTCGCAGTGCTGGCCGGCGCCGGGCTCGACACCGTCGCGGCCATTCCGAAGCCTCGGGTGCAGGTGGTGCAGTCGGGCCACCTGGTGACTCAGGGCCGTCCCGGGTGGGGTGAGGACCGGGACACGCTGGGACCGGTGCTGGGGCTGCTGCTGGACGCCTGGGGCGTCGCGGTCGAGAACACGGTCAGGATCTCCGGCACGGCGGCCGAGTGGCGCGCGGCCCTGGAGGAGGACGCCGACGGCGCGGCGGCGCCCGTCGACGTCGTCGTGACGGTCGGTGGAACGGGAGCGGGCGAGCAGGACCATCTGCGCGAGGCGCTGGAGGCGCTCGGCATCGAGTACGTGGTGGACGGCGTGTCCTGCGAACCGCTCCAGACCGTGGTGGCGGGCGTGCTGCCGGACGGCCGCCATGTCCTCGGCCTGCCCGGCACGCCCGGCGAAGCGCTGACCGCGCTGGCCCTGCTGGGGGAGCCCTTGTTCGCCTCCCTGGGGCGCCGCGAGGCCCAGGCCTTCCGGCCCGTGCCCTCGGGGCGCGCCCTGGACGCCGAACTCCGCCCTGCGCGTCTGGTGCCCGGCCACACGGTGTTCGGCATGGCCTCGCCGTGCGGGCCGGGCCACGGTCTGGCCGAATGGGCCGGGGCCGAGCTGCTCCTGGTGGTGCCGCCCCACGGGGTGCGGATGGGCGAGGAGCTGATGGCTCTTCCGCTGCCCTGGAAGCACGACGAGCGGAGTGCGACGGGCGCCCCGAAGCCGACGAAGCCGGGGGCGTCGCCGTCGTCGCGCGCCGAAGCCGCCGCGCCGGACGGCAAGCGTGCGCCCAAGGCCGCCCGGAACTCGGGGCCGATCGATTGGGCGGCCCAGGACTGGGACTCGCTCAGAACCCCGACGGGGCCGGAGGGCAGCGGCCCTGGCGGATCCTGACCTCGGCGCTCACCCGCCGGACGGGCAGGCCGCTACTTCGCCTCGCCCTCGAACAGGGCCTTGTGGGCGAAACCGGCGATCAGGCCTCCGGCGATCGGGGCCACGATCGAGGCCCAGAGCTGCGCCAGCGCGGCAGGGCCGCCATAGACGGCCGTGGCGATGGAGCGGGCCGGGTTGAAGGAGCCGTTCGTCACCGGGATGGCCAGGAGGGCGATGACCACCAGGGTGAGCCCGATCGCCAGTGGCGCCAGCTGGCCGGCGCCACGCTTGCCCGTGACGGCGAGGATGACGGTGACGAACAGGGCGGTCGCCACGATCTCGGCGATGAAGAACGACGCCGCGTTGTAGCCACCGGGAGACAGCTCGCCCCAGCCGGTGGAGGCGAAGCCGCCCTTCTGGGCCGCGGCGAGGGCGCCGTCCTTGCCGCCGGCGAGGATGGCGACGAGGGCGGTCGCGCCCAGGACGGCGCCGATGACCTGCGCCACCAGGTAGGCCGCGACGTCCCTCCACGCGAAGCGTCCCGCCGCTGCGAGGCCGAGGGTCACGGCCGGGTTGAAGTGGCCGCCGGAGATCGGGCCGAACGCGAACGCCCCGATGATCACGGAGAGGCCCAGCGCGAGGGCGACGCCGAGGAAGCCGACGTTGAGGCCGCCTTCGCCGGCGGCGAATCCTGCGGTGAAGAGCGCGGTGCCGATGACACCGAAGACCAGGAAGAACGTGCCGACGATCTCGGCTCCGAGCTTGGCGGCCACGGAGGGAGCAGCAGTCGTCATTGACTCAGACATGTTTCCTCTTTCGAATGATTCACAATAAAGGGTGGATAACATGCCCATGCTAGGGATCGCCGCGGTCCGGACCAACAATCACCGGAGGGCGACGCCGTCGCCGGCCGTAAGGAGGCGGTTGTGACTGTTCAGGGGGTCCCCGTGCGGCGCGAACGGACACGGCGTGGCCGGGCCGGCAGGTGCGGAGAGAGTGGTTCAAGCCGCAGGTAACTGACGATCTGACGTCAAGCAGGTCACAGGCTAGTTTCCAGCATGACCTGACGAAGGCTTGGGGGAGGTTTTCCGGGGAGCGAGAGAGCCCTTAAAAGGCTGAGCGGTGGCGAACCCCCCGGTTCGCCGCCGCTCATCCCCCCAATGTGTGAGCGCCTCCCCAGACGCCACGATCACACGTCTTCTATTATCCCAGGTTCTGTACAAAACACATCCGTGATCAGATCACCGTTTGGTAAAGGTTCGCGTACTGACTAGTTCGTGCGCCAGGCCCCGACAGAGCCGCTCGCGCCGCAGCGACCTTTGCGCCGTCTCTCGGGCCTCTGTTAGAGTTTTTGCCCGGAGCCCGCCGCGCCGGATACCCCCCAAGTTCGGAGCGGCGGGTTTTTCCCTGTCCCGGAACGGCCTCACCGCGGAACCCGGCCGCCGGATCACGTCCGAGGAGGACAAGCCATGAGTATGGACCGGGCGGCGATGAGCTCCCTTTACAACCTTTCCCGCGCGCAGGAAGGCCGGCGTCCCTTCTCCCGGGAGACCATCCGCCGCGTACTGGCGTTCGCCGTCCCGCACCGCGGACGCCTGATCGGATTCATCCTGCTGTCCATCGTGGCGGCCTTCCTGGCCGTGGCCACGCCGCTGCTCGCGGGGCAGGTGGTCGATGCAATCGTGGCCGGTAAGGACGTCGACCTCGTGGTCCGGCTCGCGGTGCTCATCGCGGTCGTCGCCGTGGCCGAGGCCGGCGTCGGGCTGCTGGTCCGGTGGTTCTCCGCGACGATCGGCGAGGACGTCATCCTGGACCTCCGCACCGCCGTCTTCGACCACGTGCAGCGCATGCCGGTCGCCTTCTTCACGAGGACCCGCACGGGGGCCCTTGTCAGCCGCCTGAACAATGACGTGGTCGGCGCGCAGGCGGCCTTCGCCGGAACACTGTCCTCGGTGGTCAGCAACCTGGTCTCCTTGACGCTGACGCTCGTGGTCATGCTCGACAAGTCCTGGCTCGTCACGCTCCTCGCGTTGGTCCTCCTCCCGCTGTTCCTGGTGCCCGCGCGCCTCATGGGCGGACGACTGGCCGCGCTGCGCCGAGAAGCCGCCGCCCAGAACGCGTCCATGGGCACCCAGATGACGGAGCGGTTCTCCGCGCCCGGCGCGACCCTCATCAAACTGTTCGGCCGCCCCTCGGACGAGTCCCGGGAGTTCGAAGCCCGCGCGCATCGCGTACGGGACATCGGCGTCCGCACCGCCATGCTCCAGTTCACGTTCGTCACGAGCCTGACGCTCGTCTCGGCGCTCGCGCTCGCCCTCGTCTACGGGGTCGGCGGCTGGCTGGCGCTGCACGGGACGCTGGGAGCGGGCGACGTCGTCGTGCTGGCGCTGCTCCTCACGCGCCTCTACGTGCCGCTCACCGGCCTCAGCAACGCGCGCGTCGAGATCATGAGCGCGCTCGTGAGCTTCGAGCGGGTCTTCGAGGTCCTGGACCTCCGGCCCATCATCCGGGAGGTCGAGCAGCCGCGGACCCTGCCCGCGGGAGCGCTCGCCGTCGAGTTCAAGGACGTCCGCTTCTCCTATCCGTCGGCCGAGCAGGTGTCCCTGGTGTCCCTGGAGGATGTGGCGGTGCTGGACTCCCGGGGTGGCGAGGAGGTCCTCCACGGTCTGAGCTTCCGCGCCGAACCCGGGCAGACCGTCGCGCTGGTCGGCTCGTCCGGCGCGGGCAAGTCCACCGTGGCGCAGCTTCTGGCACGGCTGTACGACGTCGACTCCGGAGCCGTGCTGCTGGGCGGCTCGCGGCCCGGCGAGGGCGTCGACGTCCGCGAACTGAGCTTCGACTCCCTGCGTCAGGGCGTCGGCATGGTGACGCAGGACGGCCACCTGTTCCACGAGACCATCGGTTCGAACCTCCGTCTGCCGCGGCCGGACGCGACTGATGACGAGCTCTGGGACGCGCTCCGCCAGGCCCGGCTCGAGGACATGGTCCGGTCCCTGCCCGACGGCCTGGACACCGTGGTGGGGGAGCGGGGCTACCGTCTCTCCGGCGGAGAGCGCCAGCGCCTGACGATCGCGAGGCTCCTCGTGGCCGGCCCGCGCGTCGTGATCCTCGACGAAGCGACCGCCGCCCTGGACTCCGCGAACGAAGCCGCCGTGCAGGAGGCGCTCGCGGCCGCGCTAAGCGGGCGGACCGCCGTCGTCATCGCCCACCGTCTGTCGACCATCCGGGACGCCGACCAGATCCTGGTGGTCGAGGGCGGTCGGATCGTCGAGCGGGGCACGCACACTGAACTGCTCCGTTCCGGGCGACGTTACGCCGAGCTGTACACCACGCAGTTCGCCGAGGCCCATGACGCCCTCCAGGAGGCCGGCCAGGACCTCGAGCCGGATTCCTCAGGAGACGGGGAGAGCGGTCGGCCCGCACAGGGCTGAGCCGTTGAGAGCACCCGGCATCACTTGGCTGCGGGTTTCCCATTCACCGTGGAGCGCTCCGGGGGTGTCAGCGGGTTCTGGCTGAACGCGTCCCGCGGCTGGAGGGAGAAACCCTGCCAGTGCACGTCCATGGGGCTCTGATCCTCATCGCGCGGCACGTGGTGATAGGAGACGGCCACCCAGGAGACGACGTCGTCGAGCTTCTCCCCGGACACGAACTGAGGGATCCCGGAGGAGGGGCAGCCGGCGGACAGGTTCTGGGTGGCGTAGCGCTCGCAGTCCTTGAACTGCGTGAAGGCCACGTCGTAGCCGAAAGCCGCATCACCTGAACCGGGACCGGTCTGGCCGGCGTGGTCGCCGTGGCTGTGCGGGGTGTAGCCATCGCTCTGATCGAGCTGGATGCGGTAGGACACCTGGTGCCCGTCCGGATTCCTGGCGCCGCCCAGGACACGCCACCAGCGGCGGTCGTCCCGCAGCCTCTGGGTCTCGGTGGCCAGCGGGGTGAAGGTGCCGTTCACGATCGCCGCATCCTTGCCACGCTGCCCCGTGAAGTCCGCGTTGTACTCCTGGACGCTCTGGCTTCCCGGCAGCCCCCAGTGGATCCGCCAGACCGCGTTGTGGTTGTGGCTCGTGGCGGCCTCGGCGGTGCCCGGGCCCACGGGGGAGCCGTGCTCGGCGTCGTGGGAGTAATCCGCCGGGGAGAGATCACCCGTGGCGCCCAGGCGCGGGGTGATGCTGCCGTCTTCGCCGAAGCTGTACAGGGAGAGGTATTCATACCAGCCGACCACGGAGAGCGTGCTGATCTCGAAGGAACGGCCACGTTGGGCGACCGGGCTTCCGGTGTACTCGCTGCGGCGGCCCAGGCCGGCGTCGACCTCTTCCGTGCACAACACCTCACGGGTCTCCGAACCGCCCACCGCTCCGGTGCCGAAATCGGGGAGCACCGCGGCGATCCTGGTGCCGGCGCACTCGGCCGAGCCGAGCGTCTTCATGTTGCGTCCCCCGAAACCGTGCTCGGTGATGTCCTTGGTGGTGCGGACACCGGTGTCATAGGGGACCTCCAACTGCGAGAGCGAGATCTCCTGGACGACCGGCAGCGTCTTCTGGCCCGGCGCCGTGTAGCCCACCTTCGTGAGGGTGAGGCCCTGCTGGGGATCGACACTCCAGCACATGGTCCAGGAACTGCCAGCCGGGAACCGGTGGGTGAGGGCCTTCGCCCCGTCGCCACACTCCGGCGCGCCTGGGTCGGCCACAGCGGACGGCGACGACGCCGGTGCGGGCTCCGCGGAAGCGGTCCGGCCGGGTGCCGCGAGGGTCCCTCCGGCCCACCCGCCGAGGAAGACGAGCACTGCGACTGCGAGGGCGAGAAGGAGCTTGGTCTTCCGGGTCACGGTTCCTCCTGGAAGGTTCTGGGGAGCCTGGCGGCGGGCCAGGCGGCGGACACGCCGAGGGTGTGCCGTCCGGTGACGGCACACCCTCGGGTGGGGCGGGCTGCGGTCAGCAGCCGGCCGGGGTCGCCTTCGCGGAGGACTTGCCCAGGTCCAGACGTGCGCCGTCGGCGGACTTCAGGAAGGACAGGCTCAGCGCCGAGAGCGAATGGGAGCTCGGCACCGGGGCGCCGCCCGCAGGGGTGCAGGTCTCGGTGCTCTGGCTGTTGACCTTCACGGAGACCACCTGGGTGGCGGCGGTGAAGACCGGCTGGAGCATGTTCACCACGGTGGAGGTGAATCCGAACTTGATCTGGTTGATGAGCAGATCGAACACCCCGTCGCCGGCGTTGGCGATCACCAGGTTGTAGACCGGGCGGAAGACCGTGCCCACCACGTTGGCGGACTTGGCCAGGGTGGTCACGAGGCTGCCGACCACCCCGCCGAGCAGCCCGCTGCTGTTGTTGACCGGGGCCGGGAGCGTGCCGGTCGCCGCCTGCTTCAGGGTGAAGCTCCAGGTGATGTTGAGACCGTTGGGGCTCAGCAGGAGCGGACCGACCCAGCTGAGCTTGATCTTCACGGCATCGAGCGAGTTCTCCACCGCGCCGACCGCGATGTTGGTCGCGTCATGCATCAGGTCGTGGACCGTCTGCGCGATCAGCGGGTAGTCCTTGGAGTCGATGAGCTCCTTGTTCGGGCTCTGCGAGTTCAGACCGCCGGAGGCGAGCTGGTCCAGGTGGACCTTGACGGTGCCCGTGGACAGATCGATGGTGACGAGCTTGTTCTTGGAGGTCAGCGGCTGGGCCAGCAGCTTCGAGAACACCTTGTCACGGGTGTTGCTCTGCACGGTCATGGTCGGGGTGGGGTGGACGACGCCGAGCAGGCCGTTGAGCTTGTTCAGCGGAACGCCCTGGTTGACGATCTGCTCGATCTTCCGGTCCACAGCGCCCAGACCGTTGTACAACTGGGCCGCCGCATTCTTCACGGCGGAGGACTTCACGGTGACATCGGCCTGACCGACGCGGTAACGGCCCGGGCCGCCGACGCCGTCGGGGTCCTGCAGACGTCCGTTGACGAAGCTGGTCTCCGAGGCGAAGGCGCCGAGGTCCAGCGTGACACTGTCCACGAGGCCCGCCGGGATCGTGGACCCCGCTCCGGCCTTGATCAGGTCGATGTGGGCGGCCTGTGACGGATCACCGGTGGTGGGGAACGTGAAGTTCTGCCCGAGCGCCCCTGATGCGCCACGGGAGTTGAGGGCCGAGCCGGCCTGGCTGATGCTGGTCAGCAGACCGCCGGAGTCCAGCCGGACCAGGCTGGAGAGCGCCACGGACGCGCCGCCGATGGTCGTGCTCGCGGATCCGAGCTGCACATCGTTCGGCACGTAACCGTAGTTGGGGCCCGGGTTGGACGGGTAGGCCGCGGAGCTGCCGCCCCAGGTGACGGCGTTCTTCCCTGTGAAGGACACCGAGACGGGGGCAGCGGAGGCGGAGGACGACGACGGGGTGTCGGCGGCGGCTGGGGAGAGGCCGGCGCTCACGGTGGTGAGTGCCACGACGGCGGTGACGGCGCCGAGGCGTCGCCCCTGCTGCCATCGCAGGGAGGCATGAGAGTGCGGTGAAGAGGTCATGACAGATTCCTTAGGAGTGAATGAACCAAGAGATTTCTCTCAAAGGGTGTTGGAACTGACATCACAAACGTTGACATCTTGGTAAATCGGTGTCAATAAGTGTCCACATGCGGGTGTTTTCGGAATTGCCGGCGCTCCGTAAGGCGAGAGCGCGCACCGCCTCTCGACCTGGGGCTGGACTTCGCCCGGGAGGGAAATATCGCATGCCGGAAATCTGGAGTGCGCGAATTCACGATGATGACAGGCGGGCGGGAGAGCAGGTTTCCCCGGGCCTCAGAACAGGGAAAAGGCCCCGGCCACCATAAGGGTTTCCAGGGCCTTTCCGTAGATCACTGCGCGCAGTCCAGGTGATTTCCGTGACACCACGGCATGGTGAGCCGGCGTCCTGGCGGCGTCGCCCCATCGCCGGACGGCGAACCGAGTCGGCCACCCGAGCCGGCCGCCTCAGTCGGCCGCCCGTCGTGGGTCAGCGGGCCCCGCGGGTTTCGAGGAGCGCCGGGAGGACGTGTTCGGTCAGCAGGGGTGCGAGGTCGGAGGGCCACTCGTGATCCAGGTCGAGCCAGCGGATCGCCTCGATCTCCGCGGCGGGCGTCGCTTCCCAGACGCCGGGCGCGCTGAACACGCTGGCCCTGATGACGGTGTCCGCCTCATTGGCCGCATCCGCGTCCCAGGTGCCCAGGTGCTGGAGATACTCGGGCCGGATGCTGATCCCGACCTCTTCGGCGAGCTCCCGGCTCGCGGCCTGCGCAGCGGTCTCACCGGGCTCGGGCTTTCCGCCGGGGTGCATGAACTTCTCCGTGCCGCGCTTCCGGACCGTCAGGAGCCGCCCCTCCCGGTCGTAGACACAGACGGCGGACACGGTGAGGAACTGCGGTGAACTCATGGTTCAGTACCCTAGCAAGCCGGCGCGGGGAGCGATGTTCCGCGGCGGCGGCACCACTCCCGGAAAGCACGGAACCGCGGCACGCTGCTGCGTGCCGCGGTTCCGGCGTCGAACGCTGTGTGCCCTCGATTGGATTCGAACCAACGACACCGGCTTTAGGAGAGCCGTGCTCTATCCCCTGAGCTACGAGGGCGGGCTGACAACGCCTTTAAGCATACAAGCTCGCGGCCCGCGACTAGGCCTGGGACTTCTTCCGGCCGCGCACGAGCGCGATGACCGCAGCGACGAGGCACAGGACGAAGAGCACCCAGCCGGACACCACCAGGAACGAGGCCCAGGCGACCGCTCCAGCGGACGGGGCGGCCGCGGCGAACAGCGCGTCGACGGCGAAGTTGCCGACGATGCGGACCACCACGAACAGCCCCGTCAGGGACCAGAGCACGGTGCGGAGCCAGGAGCGTCCGGTGTTGATCCCGATCACGAGCGCCCAGGCCAGCCCGAACAGGAGCGGGAACAGCATGCCCGCGGTCTTGTGCACCCAGTTGAGCTGACCGCGCGCGGCGTCGTCCATGGCGCCGCGCAGCTGCTCGATGGCCGCGGTGTCGAAGCCGAACACTCGCGAATCGGGCATCGCGAGACCGCCGCTGAGCTGCGTCATCTGGGACAGTGCCATCAGGTGGAGGTACCAGAACATGAACAGGGCGGCGACGACTGCCGCGATGACGAGCATCTTCGCGCTGGACTGCGGCTGCTGTGCCGGCTGCTGTCCGGGTTGCCGGGAGATGGCGCGCTGCCTCAGCGGGTTGATCACCGGCGGGGGAGCGGTGTCGGGGACGTCGGCCCGGGAGCCGTGCTTCTTGATGCGCTGGGCAGGCGTTTTGGACATGTCCTCCATTATCGCGGATACGCTGGAGTCATGAGCATCGGCCGCCACAGCACCGCCAACCCTGACCCCTCTCTGAGCGACGCCGCCCTGGCCGAAGTGCTGGTCCGGGAGGCCGGCTCACTGGCCCAGCTGATGCGTGCGGCGGGGGTGACCTCGCAGCAGAAGACCAATGTCGCCGACGTGGTGACGGAGGCGGATCGCGCGGCCGAGGCGTACATCGTGGAGCAGCTCCGCCGCTGCCGGCCGGACGACGGCATCCTCGGCGAGGAGGGCTCGGCCCACCCCTCGGCGAGCGGGCGCACCTGGGTGATCGACCCCGTGGACGGCACCTACAACTTCCTGCGGGGTTCCACGTACTGGTGCTCCGCCGTCGCGCTCGTCGCCGAGGAGGACGGCGTCCGCCGCCCGCTGCTCGGCGCCGTCCACCAGCCGGAGGAGGACAAGCTCTGGGTCGGTGGGCGGGACCACCCGGCCACGCTCAACGGCAGGCCGCTGAGCGGCCCGGCCACGAAGGAACTGGCGGAGTCCAGCGCGGCCACCTATATCCACCCCACCTGGCTGCAGGATCCGCTGTGCGCCATGCCCTGGCACGCCGCGGCGGTGGGCGCTGCGTCGCTGCGGATGCTCGGGTCGGGGTCCTGTGACCTCTCCCGCGTGGCGCAGGGCGAGATCGACTGCTGGTTCCAGCACTCCTGCCCCGATTGGGACTGGTTCCCGGGCGCCGCGCTCGTGCTGGCTGCGGGCGGCGCCGTCGACGTCGTGACGGTCAACGGTCTCCGCTGGTTCCTCGCCGGCAGCACGACGGCGGTCGCGCAGCTCCGTGCCGCGATGCTCACCACGCACGTGGGCGGCTGAGCCCCGGACCGCCGGGCGCGTGGCGCCAGGGCGGACAGGAGCACCACGAAGGCCCCGGACGGATGTCCGGGGCCTTCTGCGTGCAAGAGAACGGTTCGTCGAACCGGCCGGCTTACAGGACGGGCGTTGCGGTGCCCGTGTAGTTGAGGGTGCCGGTGCCGCCGAGGAAGGCCGGCGTGATGACGCCCGTGGCGAAGACGTTGAGATCCCAGGTCAGGGTGACGGGGCAGGTGATCTGCAGCAGCGAGGGCAGGCCCACGAGGATCACGTTCACGGTGGCCGTGACACGGGTCGGGCGAACCGGGTTGTTGTTGAGCACATAGGTGCCCGACGGGAAGTTGATCCCACTGAACAGCCAGGTGCCCGGCAGCGCGCCGATCTGGCCGAAGGTGCCGGTGGCGGTGCCGAGGCCCGTGCCGGCGTGGGTGCTGCCATCGCTCATGGTCAGCGTGGCCGACGTGACGATCGACGTGTAGAGCGGCTGGAACAGGTTCAGATTACAGTTGCTGGAATCCATGCCGAACACGCCGGCGAAGGCGAGGGCACCCGTGTTGCCGACTACGACGGACTGGCTGGTGGTGGCGCCGCCGAGCAGGACGCCCGGCTGGATGCAGGTGGGGCAGACCGGTCCGCCGGAGGCGGCCGCTGCGGGGGTGCCGATGGCCGCGGCCAGTACCGGCGTAGCCCATGCTGCGCCGCGGAGAACCCGGCGGCGCTCGATGGACTTAGGCGTCTCGTTACTCATTATTGGCTCCTGGATGATGCGAGTGATGAGCCGGATCCCTAATTCCGGCTTCTAGAGAGTTGTATCACGCTGTCAGAGCCTGTTGTCAATGATTTAAAAGTCTGCGACAGGTAGTCATACGGATTTGATAGGCGTCTCTCGGCAGAGCACATGAAGCCTGCGGCTTTTTCGTCAACGGGAAATTCCCGTGGCGATGTTCAGGGCACCCCGGGAAAAACGACGACGCCGGCGGACCGGTCGCCGTCGTCGCTGAGCGGAATTCCGCGGTTCAGTAAGCAGACTTTCAGCGCTGCTCCGCGGCCTCACGAAGCACGTCCGCGATTTCCTCGACGAAACTCTCCATCTCCTCAAGACCTTCGACGGGACCGCCGGCAAGATATCCGTCCGCCCCGAGCAGCACGGCGGACGGGGAACTGGTGAGGCCCAGGGCCTTCCACGCGAGGCTTTCGTGATCGTAGAGAACACCCTCGGCGGTGGGGATGGAACGGCGGAGTGGTTTGTGCGGCACCGTGCTGAGGATCCTCACGTCGACTTCGGGAATCCGTTCGCCCCATTCGGCGACTTTGCCCGCCGCGACGTGGCTCGGCTTGCACACGCAGTTGAACGCCACCAGGAGCTGGGGCCTGGCCGCTGCGAGTTCCCGCAGGGTCTGCACACCGCCGTCCTCGGACAGCAGCAGAGCCGTGGGAATGGGGTCGCGGGCGTAGTCGGCGTCCTCGGAGTCCGGCTCCTCGGAAGCGGGACGCTGGGGCACGAAGGCGGCCGCGGTCTGTTCCTGGCCCGAGCGGGACACGATCAATGCCGTCAGCGCCAGCAGAAGGGCGGTCAGCGCGATCCACCACGGGGCCTCGGAGCCGTGCGTGATCACGGAGAACACGGTGCCGCCGCTGAATGCCAGCCACAGCGTGAACGCACTGAGAACAAGGAGCAATGAATTCCGGAGGAGGGTCTTTCCTGAAACGCTCTGATCGCCGATACGGCCGAAACACCCGCAGTTCGGACGCGGATCAAAAGTCATGGCGCGGGCGATGACCACCCAGTAGCCGAGAAACAAGGCCGACGACAGCACCGCGGCCACCGCAAAGGCGCCTCGCCAAGGAGACAGCAGGAGAACCGCCAGGAGAATCTCGCCCACGGGCAGGGACCACGCGAAATAGCCGTGTCGCAGAAAACCGGGCAGCCGGAGTTCCGTCACCACGCTGAGCGTTGATTCACGGTCCCGCAGCTTGGCGATCCCGCTCAGAACGAGAACGGCCGCGAGACCGATCGGGGCGAGGACGAGCGCATCCGGTGTCAAAGTTCCTCCACTTATTCCGTTGATCCCCCGGTTTTCGCGGGGTGTTTCCGTCGCGGCGGTCACGGCGAAAAGCGCCGGAAATGCTCAGTTGCCGTTCTTCAGGTTGTTGGCCGCGATGAAATCGGGCATCTTTCCGGCCTTCATCGCATCGGCCAGGCTGTCCGCCTTGGCGGAGTCCAGGTTCACGATCGACTGCCCGTCCGGCGACCAGCCGGTGCCGAGGGTCGGCAGGGTGAACATGACCGTGTTCGAGGGGCGGATGTCCTTGAGTTCCACGGCGAGCTCCCCGGCCTTCTGCCCGGTGAACGCCGAGTCCACCGTGATGAAGGGCGAGATCTCATTGACCACGGAGCTCAGGGTCCCGGGATTGGCGAGCACTTCCGGCTTGGCGATCTTGCTCATCAGGGCGCGCAGGAAGACGCGCTGGTCCCGCACGCGCTGGTAGTCGCCGTCGTTGAAGGCATAGCGCTCACGGACGAACGCCAGAGCCGTGGTGCCGTCCATGTGCATGGTGCCCTTGGGGTAGTGGAAACCCTCCTTGCCGAAACCGCTCGACGTGAAGGCCACGGGGACGTCCACGTCCACGCCGCCGATCGCGTCGGTGAGGCCCTTGAAACCCTCGAAATCGATGAAGGCCACGTGGTCGATCCGCTGCTTCAGCAGGCCTTCCACGGTCTGGACGAGGAGCGGGACGCCGCCGAACGCCAGGGCCGCATTGATCTTGGCTTCGCCGTGCCCGGCGATGGGGATCCAGGTGTCGCGCATGATCGACACGAGGTAGGCGTTCTTCCGGTCCGCCGGCACATGGAAGAGCATGAGGCTGTCGGCCCGCTGGTCGGAGGCCTTGCCCGACTCGGCGGTGTCCTTCGTCGCACCCCGGCTGTCGGATCCCACCAGCAGGATGTTGACGGCGGCCTTGTCGCCCACCTTGGTGACGGCGGGGCGCTGGCTCTCCGCGGGGAAGGCGGAGGGGAGTTTTGCCGTCTTGGAGTCGAACGTGTTCATCAGGCTTGCGACGTAGATGAATGCGGCCACCCCGGCGAGCACCACGATCGTGGCGAAGCTGACCAGGGTCCACAGGGCGACGCGCTTCTTCCGCTTGCGGGGCGCGGTCGAGTCCGTGGTCTGATCCGTGGAGGATTCCGGAGGGAGATCGGTGGGGCTCATGGCTTCCTTGGAGTGGCTCGGACGGGAAGGGGTGTTCCCGGGATGGTCAAGTGGTCTTTTCCTGTAGCCTGCTGACGTTGTTCCGCCGGTGAAAGGTGTTCCATGACGCGGGGTTGGCTGGCCATGGCCCGGGCGGTCTTCGCCGTGTACATCGTGGCGCTTCTTCTGGTGGTGCTTCTCCCGGCGGACGATGCGCGCCATATGACGGGTTTCGTCTCCGTCATCGCCGATTTCCTCTCCACGTTCGGAATCCCTCGTCAGCCGGCCGAAGTGGCGGTCGAGTTCCTGTCCAACATCGTGCTGTTCGGACCGTGGGGGTTCTTCCTCCGGCTGCTGTCCCGGCCGGCCCTTCCGAGCTGGGCGGTGGTGCTCAGCGGTGCTGTGCTGTCCACGGTGATCGAGCTTCTGCAGCTCATCATCCCCGGCCGGGTGACGGCGCTGTCGGATGTCATCGCCAACACGCTGGGCACCCTGGCGGGTGTGCTGCTGCTGAAGGTGGTCCTGGCCATCACGTCCCGCCTCAGTGCGCGAGGTGCCGTGTGAGGCCGGCGGCGATCCGGCGGGTCAGATCATCGATCTGACGGCCCACCGCCCGGTGCACTTCCTCCGGCAGGTTGATCGGATCACGCACGTCGTCCTCCGCCGAGAGGGGCGCCAGATGACGGGCCGACGACGCCGAGCGCACCACCGCGCTGACGGCTGAGCCGACCGCCGCGTCCGCCGGCCGTCCCCACAGCGGGGCGTCACTCGCCGTCGCGCTTCCGTCCACCCGCGGCAGGGCCTCGACGATCCTGCCGAACTCCGCGAGGGTGAAGGTCCGCTGCGCGGCGGTGGGGTGGCGCTTGACGAGGTCGTCCCGCTGGCCCTGCGTCATGGTCAGGACCAGATCCGAGGCTCCCACGATCTCCGCCGAGAGCTGCTTCCCGACCGCTCCCGTGGGGTCGGCTCCGAACTCCCGGGACAGCGCTGCGGGCCAGGGCTCCATGGGAGCGCCCACCACGGCGCGCAGACCGGCGCTGAGCAGTTCGAAATCGCCCAGCCCGGCCTGCCCCAGGCGCGCCCTCAGCAACTGTTCGGCCAGGGGCGAGCGGCAGATGTTGCCGATGCACACCGTCAGAACGGTCGAGGGCGGCCTGAGAGCGGACTGGGCGGAACGGGACATCAGGCCCTGCTACGGTCCCGACGGCGCATGTGGCGCTGCGGCTCAAGCTCCACGGGATCGGTTTCGCTCACCGGGGTGGACTCGGTCACGGGCACGTGGCTGGCGCGCGGGGACTTATCGCCTGCGTCCTTGCGGTTGTAGTACGTGTAGTACTGGTAGCCGTACCCGGAGCCCGCGGCGGACTTGCGGGGCACGCCGTTGATGATGATGCCGAGGGGACGGCCCTTGACGCGCTCCAGGTTCTGGAGTGCGCGCTTGAGCTCGTCGTAGGTGCTCTTGCCGGAGCGCGTGACCACGAGGGCGCCGTCGGTCTGAGCCGTCAGGATGGCGGCGTCGGTGACGGGCAGCAGCGGGGGAGCGTCGATCAGGACGATCGCGTGCTTGGCGATGTCCTGCAGCATCTTCTGCATGACGTTGGAGCCGAGCAGCTCGCTGGGGTTCGGCGGGACGGAGCCCGCGCCGAGGACGTAGAGGTTGCCGCTTTCGCCCCACGGCTGGAGGACCTCGTTGAGGTTCGCGCGGCCGATCAGCACATCGGTGAGCCCGATGGTGGTCAGCAGCCCGAAGGTCTTCGCCACGGTGGGGCGGCGGAGATCGCCGTCGACGACGACGACGCGCTGGCCGGACGCCGCGATGGTCTGGGCGAGGTTGGCCACCACGGTGGTCTTTCCTTCGCCGGGAAGGGCGGAGCTGACCACGATGATGCGCGGCGGGTTGTCCACGTCCATGAACTGGAGGTTGGTCCGGAGTTCGCGGATCGCCTCGGCCACCGCGTGATCCTGCTGGCTCGTGTTCTCGAGGTCGTTGCCACCGTGAGACGCCACGATGCGGTGCGTGCTGTCGAAGTCCTTGTTGAACGGCACCGTGCCGATCACGGACAGACCGGTTTCGGCCTCCACCTGGACGGCGGACCGGACGCGGCGGTCGAAGAGATTCCGCAGCAGCGCGTAGAGCACGGCCACGACCAGGCCGGCCACCAAGCCGATGACCAGGGCGAGCCGCGTGTTCGGAGAGCTCGGGGAGGTCGGCAGCTGGGCCGCGTCGAGGGAGCGGAAGCTCACGATCGACTTCTCCGCGGTGTTCGCGGGGCCTTTCTCCAGGGCGTCGACCTGCTTGCCGACCGCACGGACCCAGGCTTCGGCGAGGTCACGCGCGTCCTCGGGCGTGCTGGCCTGGGCAGTGAATTTCAGGGTCGCGGTGTCGAGGGGATTCTGGGCGCTGACCCGGCTGATGAGCTGTTCCGGTGTCGTGTTCTGGAGCTTGAGATCCGAGATCACGTTTTCCGCCACCGAGCGGGACTTCGCGACGTCCAGATAAGCCTTAGCGCGGGACTTGGAATAGTTTTCGCCGATCATGGCGGTTCCGAGGTCCTTGTTCACCCCCACGGAAATGATGCCACTGGCATCTGCGCTGTACACCTTCGGCTGCAGCAGGCTCCAGCCGAACGCCACGAGGACGCCCAGGACCGTGATGCCGAGGACGGAAACCCAGTGTGCTCTGAGAATTTTCCAGTAATCGGTCAACTCCATGTAGATATCCCCTTGGTGGTGCGGTGAAGAAAAGTCGCTGCGCCAGTGCAGAGGCCTGGCATCCTGAACATCCTAGCCTGTGGATCTAAAGTGTTACTCAATAACTTAGGCATGACATTCGCGTCGCAAGCCGAAGGGGCCGACAACTCGGCGCTGCGGGAAAAGCGATGCGCGGACGACGAATGGTTCGTCGTGGATGCGGTGAGGGGAATAGCGGTGCGGCAAGACGTCCTGGGGGGCCAGGCGAAGGGATCCGGGGGACCGGAGTTCGACGGAGGACAGCAAGGCGCAGGGATTCCCCGGGAATGCGTGGTCGGGGAAATCTCGCTCACCCATCATGAGGGTGACCTTTCGGTTCTCGAATTCCCGAGCGGCTGGGTGGACCTCTACTTCCTGAACCGGGCGGTGATCAGCAATCCGGCCGACGGGCGGGCGCTGGAATGTTCCGGGGCGCTGCTCGTGGTGCCCGGGGGAGAAGGCGTGGTGACGCCGTTCCGGGGCCGCGGTGACGTGGACCGGATCCGGCTGACGCGCAGCACGGCCGAAACCTTCGCTCCGCACGCCCTCGCGGGCCTTCAGTTCTTCCCCACGCTCACCCGCCTGGACCAGGCGACCCACAGCTTCATCCGCGCCATGATGGGCCATTCGGCGGACCGCCGCCGCTCCTCGATCGAGGATTACGCGTCGGAGCAGATCGTCCTGGAACTCGCGGGCAGCACGCTGCTGGAGCACTGCGGATCCTCCTGGGCGCCCGGTTCGGCATCCTCGGCGCTCCGGGACGAGGCCATGGCGGTGATCGCTCAGCGATGTGCTGACAAGCATCTGAAACCGGAGGCGGTGGCGAAGGCCGTGCAGTCCTCACTGCGCAGGGTTCAGGCCGCTTTCGCGGAGGTCGGCAATTCGATCGCGGCGGAGATCCGACGGCAACGGGGCCGGCTGGCAAGGAATCTGCTGACGGATTCCCGCTACGACGTGTTGAGCGTGCAACAGATCGCCGAACAGACCGGTTTCGGCACGACGGCGGCCCTCCGCCGCGCGCTCGACGAACTGTACGGGTGCGGACCGCGGGAATTGCGGGAAGGCCGCGCTCCTCTGGAGTGAATAAATCCTCTTTTATAAGTGGGAGATCACTTCCGGAAAGAGGTGCGGAGCGGCCTTCGGGCCCCGCCTTTTCCCGGAATCCCGGTTCGCGGATGTCAAAGATGTTCGCGAATGCCGCCATAAAGCACGTTTCGCGCACAACTTGTGTCGTTAAGCGCCAACTTTCCCGGAATGGTCTCCTGCCCGCTTCCGCCGTGGTTAGGCTCTCAATCACTAGGGGGGAACCGGCACTCGCAAGGTTCCGCAGCCCACTGACTTTTTGTCGTGAATCGAAACATTGAGGAACCATGAGCGCAGATCTTAAGCTTTCCAACTCCACCAGCCGCCGCGCCGTCGTCAAGGGCGCCGCCTGGTCCGTGCCCGTCATCGCCGCAGCCGTCGCCGCACCGGCGGCCAGTGCCTCCACTTCCGAGCTCGGCGCCCTGGCCCTGAACGGCTCCTGTGGCGTCCTCGGCGTCCTCGGCCCGGGCTTCACCCTGACCGCCTCGCCGACCGCCCCGATCCCGGCCGGCACCGTCATCACGATCACCGGTTCCGGCGTGGCCAACATCGGTGTCTTCAGCGTCACCGGCGGCGTGGCTTCGGTCGCCGTCCTGAGCGGCACCAGCCGCCAGGTCACCCTGACCGCGCCGCTCGCGGCCGGCCAGACCCTCAACCTGCGCACCACGCTCTCCATCAGCGTCGCCTTCGGCCTGAACGCTTCCGTGACCCTGCCCAGCGGCTACACCGCCACCGGTGGCAAGCTCTCCGGCAACGTCAACTCGACGCTGGTTCTCTGCAGCGCCAACTGATCGTCCACCGGGAGATACGGCCGGCTGATGAATCAGTCCGCCGGCCCGATTCCACCTCACGGGGGAGTCTCGAGAAACGCGCCAGCACTTCTGCTGGCGCGTTTCGCGCTTCCCGGGGAGTGGATTAGGGTGATCGAAGGTCGACGACATTGTCGTATGGCATGACTTTTGCTGGAAGAAATCATTGCTGTGGGGGGAAATTGCAGTCCGACGACATTCTGGTGAATGCCCTGGGCGGAGTGGTCCGGGTGCGACTGGACAATTCCGGCCGGCCTCTGGACGAAGCGCGCCTGCGGGCCCTTCAGGACCCGTGGGCCGATGCTCAGCCCCCGCACCGCGACCTGGAGGCTCCCGGCGTCGACGTCTTCGAACTGAGCTGGCCGTTCCCTGACGAAGCGGACCTGGTCCGCTCCGTCGCTGATCTTTCCACGCACGCCACGCTCGCCGCGATCGAGGGACGGCGCGGTCAGCTGCTCATGCTCCACGCCGCCGGCGTCGCCGACGAGAAGGGCCGGGTGCTGGCCTTCATCGGCCCGTCCGGCCGAGGGAAGACGACGCTGGCCAGGACCCTCGGGCAGCAGTTCTCCTACGTCACGGACGAGACCGTGGGGATCGAATCCGACGGCGCGGTGCATTCCTACCGGAAGCCGCTCTCCATCATCCGGGCCGGCGAGGACCACAAGGAGCAGGTGGCGCCGTCCCTTCTCGGGCTCAAGGAGCTGCCCGACGCCGAGCTCCGGCTCGGCGGCCTCGTGCTGGTGTCCCGCGTCCCGGATCTCCAGGGCCGCCCGGAGATCGCGCAGCTGGAACTCTGCGAAGCCCTCGCCGCGATCGTCCCCGAAGTCAGTTATCTCGCCGACCTCGACCAGCCTCTTCAGATGATCGCCCGGCTGGTGGACCGCTGCGGGGCCATCCGCCAGGTCACCTACCGTGAGGCGAGCGACGTGCCACCGCTGGTTCCCGAACTCCTCACCGCCGCGGCCCCGGAACCCTGGGAGGCCGTCCTGCCCGTCCAGGACCCGGTCGGCGCCCACAGCGCACTGAACGAGGAACGCTACGTGCCCGCACCCGTCCTGGACGCGGTCGAGTCGGCGGGGCAGACGGCCATCATCGACACCAGCCGTGTGGTGCACATCCTTGACGGCGTGGGTCCCGTCATCTGGCGATCGCTCTGCGCGGGCCGGGACTTCGACGGCGTGGCGCACGATGTCGAAGCCGTCTTCGGGGTGCCGCCGGAGCGGAGTCTGGAAGCCGCCGTCAGCCAGGTGCTGCGCGCGCTGGCCGACGCCGGGCTCCTCCAGCGATTTCCCGACCACGTCGCATGAGCACCGGAGCAGCGGGCGACGACCGGCCGGAGAGCCTGCCGACGACGCCGGGCGGCAGTGAAGGTGACGCGCCCCGGGCGGGCGGAGGGCGGCGTCGTCGGCCCCTTCTGAAGTCCCTGTGGTTCCAGGTGCTCGCCGCGGTGGTCCTCGTGGCACTCGTGCAGGGATTCCTCGTCAAGGTGTACCAGGTGCCGTCGGGATCCATGGAGAACACCCTCAACGTGGGGGACCGCCTGCTCGTCAACCGCGTCGCCTATGCGGGATCGATGCCGCAGCGAGGCGATGTCGTGGTCTTCCGGAAGCCGGCCTCCTGGGGGCCGCAGAGCGAGCACGGCGCCCTGCGCACGGCCGTCGGGTGGTTCGGCGATCTGACCGGGATCGGCCCCGGGAACACGGACTACCTGGTCAAGCGCGTGATCGGGGTGCCGGGGGACACCGTCGCGTGCTGTGACGCCCAGGGCAAAGTGACCGTGAACGGCACGGCCATCGACGAACCGTACCTCTACCAGGATCTGCCGTGGGCCGCGGGGGCCTCCGCGTGCACGGCCGCCGCCTGGACCGCGCGGTGCTTCCGGCCGGTCACGCTCGGCGCCGACGAGTACCTGATGCTCGGGGACCACCGCTCCAACTCCGCGGACTCCGTGATCTCCTGCCGCAGCGCCACGGTCACCCCGGGGTGTGCCAGGATGGTGTCCCGTGAGGAGATCATCGGGAGGGTGGACTGGTTCCTGTTCCCGTTCTCCAAGATCGGACGCCGTCCCTGACCGCGGATCCGGCGGCCCTGTGAGCCGCCGGAACGACCGTCAGCGTGCCGTGCCCTGCCGCGCATGAAGGTACGGCGCGAGCTTCTCGCCCAGTGGCTGGGCGAGCTTGGTGCTGAACGTCGCGGTCAGGTGATGGCCGTCCCGGTACACCAGGGTGTCGCCGATGATGGGGTCGCAACGGTCGGCTGAGCAGAGATAGTCGCTCAGGTCGATGAAGCCGCTGCCGTGAGCCGCGGCGGCGGCACTCTCCGCGTTCTGGACCTGCGGGGTGAAGGCCGCGGAACGGGCCTTCCCGCAGGCGCTCGCGGCCGTGATCTTCGCCGAGAGGCAGACGGGCGTGCTGACCTTGAGATCCGGGGTGTCCGCCAGGACGACGGTGGTCGCCCGGATGCTGTCCAGGGTCTTGCGCAGACCCTTCTCCCAGCTTTCGCCGTCCAGCAGGCGGGGAAGCGACGCCGCATAGTTGGACACCACGACCAGGGCGACGGGTTCGGAGTTGATCCTGTCGATCACCTTCTGTCTCCACTCCGCGCAACTCGTGTACGGAACTCCGTTGAGCGAGATGCCGGCGAGCACCGAGGGGCACGAGCTCTTGGTGCGGCTCTCGAGGGAGTAGCCGTGGCTGGCTGCGAACGCTTTCAGCGCCGGGAACCAGTGCGCCGCATGGGAATCGCCGAACAGGACGATCCGCGGAAGCTTGGGGTCGCCGTAGACGCAGCTCTTGAGGTCACTCTCGGTGAAGGTGGCGTGGCACCCGTCGTCGTAGATCTCCGCCTGATCAGTGGAGGCCTCGCTCAGCGACGGCTTCAGATTGGACGGGACGAATCCCGTGAAAGCCGGCGCCGCCGAGATCGAGGCCGTCTGCGCGGCGGCATCCGCGTGGAGGGGAACCGAGCGGACGTACAGGAACGATCCGGTCGCGATCAGCGCCACGATGACCGGCGCGACGGCGGCAGCCAGCAGGGAGCGGCGCGGACGGGCGTTCTTCAGCCACCGGCCATCCCGTGCCGGCGCTTCGACGAACCGGTAGAGCAGCCAGGCCAGCGGAACGCAGAGGAGCGCGATCCCCAGCCGGAGCGGGGCGGACAGGTGGGCCTGGAAGACCGCTGCGTTGATGAGCAGGAACAGCGGCCAGTGGACCAGGTACAGGGAATAGGAGATGAGCCCGATGAACTGGAACGGCCGGAGGGACAGGATCGCCGCCGGCCCGAAGCTGGAGGCGTTCACTCCCGCCAGGATCACCGCCGCTGTCGACAGCACCGGAAGAGCGGCCGAGATGCCGGGGAACGAGGTGCTGGAGTCGAAGAGGAACAGCGACGCGAGGATGCCGGCCACGCCGACCCAGCCGAGGACGGGGCCCGCCTTGATGAGATCCGGCCGATAGGCCGCGACGAACGCGGCCAGGCCGCCCGCCCCGAGCTCCCAGGCCCGGGTCGGCAGTGAGAAGAACGCCCACGGCTGTGAATGGTAGGTGAGGACGGCCCCGGCGATGAAGGACGCGACCGTCAGCCCAGCGACGAGGAGGAAGAGGCGGCGGGCGCGGGACCGCATCGCCAGGAAGCCCAGGCCCAGCAGGACCGGCCACACCAGATAGAACTGTTCCTCCACGCCCAGGGACCAGTAGTGCTGGAACAGGGAGGGGGACTGCTCGGACAGATAGTCGGTCCCCTCCACGGCGAACAGGTAATTCGGGACGTACAGCGCGCTCGCGACCGCCCCTTTCCACACTTCGCGGATCAGCATGGGCGGATACCAGATCACAGCCCCGAGCGTGGACAGCGCGACGACGACGAGAGACGCCGGGAGAATGCGCCGGACACGGCGGGCATAGAAGGTCGGGAAGTCCACGTGTCCCCGTGTGCGCAACTGACTCAGCAAATGGGAGGTGATCAGAAATCCGGAGATCACGAAGAAGACGTCGACACCGACATATCCCCCGGTGATGAAGGGCATGTTCGCGTGATAGAGGAGAACCGACGCGACGGCGATCGCGCGGAGACCTTGGATATCACCCCTGAAACCTGTGGTGTTGTGCGAGTTCACAGGATATGACTGTACAGCTTAAGAAATGACTTGTGGCTATTCGCTGTTCATGACGTCGAGTCAACTTCTGGCAATGTGACGTCGCGCTGTGAAACCAGCGGAAGAAAGCGGTCTGCTTCCGGTACGATGGCCAGGGGGTTGGGGTGAAATCGAGCCAGCGCAGGCCTGGCCCCGGGGTGCTGAGGCCAGCGCTCTTTCCCGGCTGGCTGGATTCGACCTTCAAAAGGCTGATGGGCCGGAAATAAATGCATGAACACTCGCAGTAAGAGCGGCAGGGGACTTCTTCAACTGCTGACCGGCACCGTCGGTGCTCAGGTGCTCACTTTTGCGGCTCTGCCGCTGATTTCCCGGCTTTACACTCCGGAGAGCTTCGGCCAGTATTCCCTCGTTCTTTCTCTTGCGGCGATCGCCACGCCCCTGGCGACGCTGCGGCTGGAATCCGCCACCCTTCTTCCGCAGGACACTTCACACGTCCGCTCGATCACGGGAGTCGCCCTCGGCGCCATCCTGGTGATCGGCGTCGTGTATTCGGGAGCCGTTTTCGCTCTGAGTTCATTCGGCGTCTCCGGCCTGAACGTGTCCTTCGGTCTGGCCGTCTGGATCTTCGTCTTCACGGTGCTCATGGCCGTCTTCGAGCTGCTGACCCGGCTCACGCTGAGGAAGAAGCTGTACAGCACCGTCGCGACGCGCACGTTCCTGCGGTCTGCCGCGACCGTGGCACCGCAGCTCGGTCTGAGCGTGGGCCCGGCACAGGCGATTCCCGGGCTGCTCATCGGAGCGTTGATCGGACACCTGGCGGGGCTCGGGGTGATGGTGAAGAGCACCAAGGAGTTCCTCTGCCGGCCCCGGCTCCACGATGTGCGGACTGTCTGGCGCCGGTACTGGCGCTTCCCGGTGGTCTTCGCCCCGTCCGCGCTGCTGAACGCCTTCGGGCTGCAGCTTCCCCTGGTCTTCTTCATCGCCCACTTCGGGATCGGTCCGGGCGGCCAGGTCGGCATGGCGGACAAGCTCATCTCGGTGCCCGTCACGCTCGTGGCGGCGACGATCGGCCAGGTCTTCGCGGGCGAGGCCGCAGACCGGATCCGGTCCGGGGGAGCGGGCCTCAACAGACTCTTCCTGCGCTTCAGCGCACTCCTCGCGGCCGGGGGCCTGGTGGTCGGCGTCGCGGCGGCGACCCTTGCCGAGAGCGTGCTGCCGTGGATCCTCGGCTCGCAGTGGACCACCGCAGGCATGGTGGTGCAGACCCTTGCCCTCAACGCAGCCATCCGGCTCGTCGCGAGCCCGCTGAGCCAAATCCTCATCCTCCTAGAGAAGTCGCTCCTCAACACGATCCTCGACGTGACCCGGGCGGTCCTGATGGTGATCTCCTTCTCGCTGGTCACCGCACTCTCACTGTCGCTCACGCAGGCGACGTTCCTGGTCTACACGGCCATGGCCGTGACCTACTTCGTCACCTGGATCTGCTGCGCCGTGCTCGCTCACAAGGCAGACCCTGGAAAGGGGAAACGTGTTCAGCTCTCGCAGTAGTCGGCGTCGTCAGCGGAAGATCGCTTTCGTCCTCCTGCAGGAAGGACGGCTCGGAGGCCTGGAACGACGACTCATGCGACTGGCCGCTCATCTGATCGGCCGTGGGGTGCCCCTGACCGTCTTCACGTCGAAAGCAGCGTTCGCGACCATCCAGGACGCGGGCATCCGCATCGACTCCGGTCACGTCGTGTTCGTGGACTCGGCCTTGGCGGCACGCGCTCTGGGCGCCCGGGGAGCACTCCGCCTGGGCCTCCTGGGCAGGGTGTTCCCAAGCCTTCTGAGCGGCCGGTACCGCCATGTCCACCTCGTCCATGATCCCGGCAACCTGAGCACCCTGTTCGCCCGGCTGTCTTCGCTCATCCCGCCGTTCTCGCTGACCGTCGCCGACTCACGGCACAGCTACGGCGACGAGCACCTGCCCCCGCTGGTCAAGGCGGCCGCCGTCGACTGCCTTTCCGAGGACATCGCCGACCACGTGCGCCGGCACCTCCCGCGACTGGACGGTCCAGGGCCGTCCGAGAGCCTCGTCAAGGTCGCACCCTGCAGTTTCGCCGATTACCCGGCCGTCATTCCGCCGTACGAGTCGCGCGGCATCGATGTGGTGTTCGCGGCGAGGTTCACCACCGGCAAGGGACTGGACCTTCTGGAGCGGATGGAGCCGCTTCCGACGGGCATCAGCCTGCATGTGCTCGGTCAGCCGGCGTCGGGACCCGACGGGTTCACGCCGGCCGTCGACGGCGCCGAGGTGTACTTCGCGCCGAATCTTCCGTCCGTGCTGGGGCGGGCGCGCGTCTTCCTGAGTCTCCAGGACGAGGAGAACTACCCGTCACAGTCGCTCCTGGAGGCGATGTCGGTGGGCTGTGCCGTCGTGGCCACCGACGTCGGCCTCACGCGCAAGCTCGTCGACGAGACCACCGGCCTGCTGATCCCGAGGTCGCCGAAGGCGCTGCGGGAGGCGATCCTGCGCTTGACGGACGATCCCGCCTGGGCGGAGTCCTTGGGGGCGGCCGGCGCCGTCAAGGTGAGGGCGGAGCACACCATCGATCGCTTCGCCGACTACTTCATCGACGAGGTCCTGACAGGGTCCTGAGGCACAGGGGCTCACGCCGGCCGCTGCCCGTTGTCCGGCCGCTGCCCGCTGTCCGGCCGCCGTCGTCCTACTTCCGTCGCTTGCGGACGAGGCCCATGACGAGCCGCCTCAGGCGGCGCAGCCGGACGAGCACCAGGTGCTCGCTCTCGCTGTCCACGCCGGCTTCGTACTCGATCAGGGACTCGCGCGGCGGCCACAGCAGCCGACGTCCCAGAATGAACCGGTCCCGCCACGACGCGCCGCGCAGCAGCATCAGATAGCCGCCGAGCCGGGTCGGCTGCAGGCGCCAGTTCCAGTTCGCCGGAAGAGCGGTCTCGTCACCGAGAACGGCCGAAGGATAGGCCCGGAGCAGGGGTGTCCGCAGGACGCTGGTGGCGCCGAGCCGGGCGGCTGCCGCGACGACGTCGGGTCCTCCCAGCGTGAGGATCTCCTCGACCTGCTCGAAGCGTGACTTCTCATCGTCGACCCCCAGTGTGGGACGCGCGGTGTGCACGGCATGGATCACGGCGTTGTCCGTGCGGTTCGGCACGGAGATGGGCACGCCGGCGGCCACCAGGGTCGTCGCGCCGGATGCCAGCGTTCCGAACACGGAGCCTCCCGTCTCGGTCAGGCCGGGGAAGCTCCGGTGCAGGTCGAGCTCGCAGCCCCATTCGTCCGGCTTGAGGGTCACGGAGTGATGGACGTCGGTGCCGTGCCAGATGTCCAGGAAGATCCGCCAGCCCCATTCCTGCAGGCCGGCCACCAGGCGGTCGACGTCGGACGGGTCGACCCAGACGTCCACGTCGCCGGAATGCGCCCGATCACGGAGCCCCTGCTGGTGAAGGACCGGCCCCTTGATGAAGACCACGCCGATCCGCTCATCGCGGGCGACACTCGCGACCAGCGCATAGACCAGCTCGTGCAGGGGCGAGACGAGCCAGGGTGGGCTCAGCTCACGGATCCGCGCGGCGTGACCGCTGTCCGCGGAGGCGATGCCGGCTTCTGCGTACTCCCGCACGAGGTCGCGCTGCGCCTCGTCGAGGTCGGCGTCGTCGACCGGTCCTGCGACGAGCCGGCACCACAGCGCGGCGTTCTCACCGGCAAGGCCGATCGGTTCGGACGGGACGCACGGGAGGACCATCACCTCGATCCCGGACCGGTTGTCCTCCCAGTCCCGGAGGTCGAGCGCGCCGTAGGCGGTCGCGACCCAGGTGCTCATGGACGCACCGTCTCAGCGCCCACGGCGGACCATGGCGCGACCGGGGCCGGAGGGCTCCGTGGCGGGTTCGCCGTCGTTCGGGGCCTTCTCGGCGGCGCTCCCGTCGAGGTCGTCTGCCACGGCGGCCGTCGGAACCGGCTTGGTGAAGTAGAGGTGACTGCCCACACCGATGATCGCGTAGAGGATCATGTACAGCGGGTTGTAGAACGACGGGCCCGCGACGGAGTCGAACAGGATGAAGAGCATCCAGCCGAACCCGGTCACGCCGACACAACGGGCCAGGGCGCGGGACTCCGTCTTGGCGGACAGCTTGTAGAACATCCGGATGATCGACAGGACCAGCCCGACGAACGCGAACAGCCCGAGCCAGCCTGTCTCGCCGATCACGGCCGGCCAGAAGGTGTCCAGCAGGAAGTTGGAGGACCCGCGCTCGAGCGGTGTCAGGCCCCAGATGTGGTCGAAGCCGCGGGCGACGTATTCCGGGCTGTAGCGCAACGCCGCCACCCAGCTGGCGTACCGGCCGAAGCCCGCGCCGAAGGGGATGGCGAGGTTGGCGACGTCGACCGCTCCGAGCGAGAGGACCGTCCGCGCGGCGGACGCCTGGCCGGTCTCCGAGAGGTACTCCCGGGAGATGCTGCCGAAGATCGAGCTGAAGAAATCACCGGAGACGAGGATGCCGACGGGCACCGCCAGGACCGTGACGAGGACGGCGGTCGCGCGGGTGGAGGTGCGGGCGAGAAGGCCCGCCCACGCCATGGCCGCTGAGGCCCAGAGCCTGCGGCGCATGCCCAGGAGCGAACCGACGGCCGTGGTGAACGCCAGGAACGCGCTGGCCCGCGACTTGCGCACCGTGCGGCGGTAGCTCAGTGCTGCGACGGAGATCAGGCCGAGGACCGTGGCGTAGATGCCCGGGTGGACGAACGGGCCGATCAGCGAGGGGATCCCGAAGCGGTAGTCGAGGTTTCCACTCGGCGAGAAGACCTGAGCCCAGGGACCGGGGGCCACGAGGTTGATGGCGCCGGTGACGACGAGCGCCGTGCCGATCAGGAAGAAGTACTTCGCGGAGCGCTGGATGTCGCGCGGCGTCCAGTCGAGCTGAGCGACGGCGAACGCGAACACGAGTCCTTTCAGCGCCGAACCGGCGCCGAGGGCGAAGACCTCCGCCGGGGTGGCGTTGAGGGCGTTGCCGATGCCGCCGGCGAACACGAACAGCACGATCCAGCCCATGCCTGGAATACGCACCAGACGCCGTTTCGACATGAGGCGCCCAAGCGGGAAGATGAGGGCGGCCAGCGCGGTGACCACTTCATCGGTGTATGTGATCCACTCGATTTTGAACAGCCACTGAATGCTGTCTTCGAGCATGATGAACCAGACGGCCGCGAAGACGAAGGATTTCGGGAATTTGATCGTCAGGAAAACGCCCAGGAGTGCGGCTGCGATCACGCCGAGTAAAGTCGTTGCTTCCATCAGCGGCTCGTCGCTCCGCATCTCTCGTCAAGGGAGCGCCCAGGCATCACCATGTCAGTCGTCTCCATTCACGGTTTTCCAGAGATGATCAAGAGCGCGGCCCGAAGAACGATCTTCAACGGCGCGGGCGATCGTCGTGCGATCGCAGGACAAAACCGCCTCCGCTGCTTTCGCGATGTCTGCTGGATTGCGCCCCTGAATGATTCTACCGATTTCGTCCGTCAGCACTTGATCCGGATCGGCTTCGGACGTGGCGACGACGGGAATTCCGCTGGCAAGGCCTTCGTACATGACAATCGGCGATCCCTCGAAATGGGATGTCATGAGGAGGACATCCGCATTCCGCATGAGCGTCCCCACTTCGGAGCGCGGCTGTGCGCCGACGAGCCGGATGTGGTCTTTCAGGCCCAGTTCTTCGATTCTCGCGTCGACGTCGGGACGGAGCGTTCCGTCCCCGACCATGATCGCTTTCCATTCCGGGCCCTCCTCGGAGGCGCGGCGCGCCAATTCGGAAAAGACATCGACGGCGAGAACAGGATCCTTCGGCGACTCGAACCGTCCCACCCAGACCGCCGTGGGGGAGTCCGCTGACTGATCATCCGCAGCACGCGGGTAATACAGCGATTCGTTGAACCACGTGCGGACCCGCTGAGCGGGATAACCGAGCGATTGATACAGCTCCGACGAGGCACGGTTGAACACCAGGGTGAGGTCCGCAGCGGCGAGCACCCGCTTTTCCAGGAACCGGTAGAGGCCGGGAGCCTTCTTCCAGAAGCTGTCACCGTGCGCGGCGATCGCCGATTCCGTGTTGGTGTGCACGAAGTAGACATGCCGCCGGGCCGGGAAGAGGCGGGTGACGAGCGACGCTTCCAGACGGTGGGTGTGGATGGAGCTGCGCCGGGTGGAGGTGCGGAGCATCACGAGCAGGATCGGCAGGAGGAGCCGGATCGAATGGGGGATCCGCCGTCGCTGATTTCCCGGGTCCACGCGGGAGAGCGGGACGAAGTCGACCGGCGCCCCGAACCCCTCCACCGGGGTGCGGCGGAGGAGCGGCCTGGTCTGGCTCACTCCCAGGAGGAGGATCCGTTCCCCGGCGGGCGCGTGCAGGAGCATGTCCCTGATGCAGGTGTCGATGCCGCCGGGCACCGGATTCTCCGGATCGAACTGGTGGACGATGATGGCGGTGTAGGGCCCAGTGGCTTTGACGCGGGTCACGAGCCGCCTTTCAGGCTGTCCGACGACGGCGTGACGGGCGGAGTGCCGCTCGGCCCCGTGGTGCTCGACGACGAGGCGCCGGCCTCGGCGCCCGAGCGCAACGTCCGGCGGGTGATCCGCAGGAACCGAGGCCCCTTGATCAGATACCGCGGGGCGAGGCGGCGGAACTCCTGAGCCAGACGCCACGTCCACTCGAGCCCGATCCGCTGCACCGGGCGCGGAGCCCGTTTCTTGTGTCCCGCGGCGAAATCGACGGCCGCTCCGGCGCCGATGTAGACGGCCGCCGGCAGCTCGGGTCGCCAGTGCAGGAACCAGGACTCCTGTTTGGGCGCGCCCAGGCACAGGAACACGATGTCAGGGTTCAGTTCGTTGAGCGCGTCGACGATCTCCCGGCCTGCGGGATCCCCGGGGGTGCCCAGCATCGGGGCGGGGATGCCCACGATCGTCGTCCGGGGGTGCTCGGCACGCAGATTGCGGACCGCGGCTTCGAGCACGTCGTCGGCGCCGCCCACGATGGCGACCGTCCATGCCCTGATGGCGCCTTCCCGGCACGTCGTGGTGATCAGGTCGGCGCCCGTGATGCGGTGCAGATCCCGGGCCCCGAGCTTCCTGAGGAGCCAGAGGAGAGGCGCGCCGTCGACGGTCCGGAGGGACGCCTCGTGGTACGCGTCGACCAGCGGGCTCCCACCCTCCAGATCGATGATGTGGTCGACGTTCGCCGTCACGGCGAGATGGGGCACATCGTCCTTGGCGTGGTCGTCCAGCGTGTCGAGGAAGCTCGACATGTCACCGGTGAAGACCGGCCTGCCGAAGATCCGGGCTTCACCCCGGTGAACCGAGAGCAAGGGGGACGGGTGGGCGTGGGCTGTCCGCGAGGCCGCGGGCGGTCCGGCGGTGACATCCTTGCCGGTTGATTCAGGGCTCATGAGCGAAGACCTTTGAGTTCTTTCGGAGGGGGCGGAGGTGGACGGTGCCGGACGTGAGAGCCGGAGGGCGGAACTAGTAGGCTCCGTCTTTCCCCACCACGGCCAGGGCGGTTTTCGCCAGAATGAGCAGATCCTGAGCCAAGGACCAATTCTCCACGTAGTACAGATCGAGCCGGATCGATTCCTCCCAGGAGAGATCACTGCGGCCGCTGACCTGCCAGAGGCCGGTGATCCCGGGCTTCACCAGGAGGCGGCGATGGGCGAAATTGTCGTACAGGGCGACTTCGCGGGAGAGCGGCGGCCGGGGTCCCACGAGACTCATCGTTCCGTTGAGGACATTGAAGAGCTGGGGAAGCTCGTCCAGCGAGAAGCGGCGGATCCACGAACCCACGCGGGTGACCCGCGGGTCCTTCTTCATCTTGAAGAGCACGCCGTTGCCTTCGCTCTGCTCCTGGAGGTTGACCAGCAGCGCCTCGGCGTCCGTGCGCATGGACCGGAACTTGATCATCTTGAAGGGCTCGCCGCGCTTGCCGACGCGCTCCTGGAAGAACAAGGCGGGGCCCGGACTGTCCAGCCTGACCAGAAGGGCGACGATCGCCATGGGGATCGCCAGGATCAGGAGCAGCAGGGAGGCTGTGACGAGGTCGAACACCCGCTTGGCGATGGCCTTCATGCCCTCGAGCTTCGGCGTGGTCACGTGGATGAGCGGCAGCCCGGCCACCGGCTGCATGTGAATCCTGGGGCCGGAGATGTCCGTCAGGGCGGGGGCCATGATCATGCCCACCTCGCGCGCGGACAGCGCCCAGCCCAGGTGGCGCAGGAAAGTGGGGTCCAGCTCACCACCGCTGGAGATGGCCACGGTGTCAGCGCCGGAGCGGTCGATCGCGTCCAGGACCAGATCGACCGAGGGGGCGGCGTTGATGACCGACAGGTCGCCGCGCACGCTCCCGGTGTCCGTCAGAACGGCGGCGACCGGCTTGTACCCGGAGACGATGTGCTGCTCCAGCTTGCTGTTCAGGTGCTCCACACTGGACGACGCCCCGATGAGGAGCACCCGGTGAAGATTCAGGCCTTCGCGGCGGGTCTTCTGGAGCGCTTTCCGTTGGAACCAGCGCGAGATGACCAGGAAGATCACTCCGAGGGGCAGTGCGACGGCGACATAGCCGCGGGCGGTCTGCAGCTGGAAGACGTAGGAGAACACCGCGACGGCGCCGAAGAGCCACAGCGAGGTGGCCGTGACCCGGCGGTATTCCTCGATGCCCGTGCCGATGAATTTCGTGTCACGGGAGCCCGCGTATTCCAGGGCCACCCACCACGCGATGATCAGCAGCAGCGAAACCGTGACATAGGAGTAATCGGTCCGCTGGCTGCGCAGTGAAGCGTCGTCCTCCGAACCGAAACGGATCGTATAGGCGCCGCTCACGGCGAGCACGATGCAGAGAAGGTCCAGGAGACGCATGCGCATGGCATGCGAGCGCAGCCATGCGGAGGAATTCAGAGGACGGAGATGAGTGCTGGTGACGGAGGCGGCCATCGCGGAGCCCGTCACTTCTGCAGAACGACCGGACCGGCAGGAATCGGTGGAGAAAACACCGACCTGTCCGTCAAAAGACGACTATTCATGTTTTAAGCCCCCACAGCTTCCCCCTGCGTGCCTCACGGCAGACCAATAATATGACGTATCGGAAGTGCGAGAGTTCGTAACCGGACACGTCGGGTTCAATCCTAAATCCAGACAACTTAGGGTACAAATTGTTTCCGCCGGTGTCGAGGAATCCTGCGGAAATTGAGTTGTTAACCGTTTCGCGCCGTCCACAGGCCGTCCGCGCGGGCGGTTTACCGGTGCGACGGCGACTGTCAGGCAGGCCGCCTAAACTGGTGGGACCATGGACATGCTCTTCGATCCCTATGCCAGCACGCCCGCACCACCTGCCTCTCGCGGAGAGGGCACGGCAGGAGGGCGGGTGAACGGCGCTCCGGGGGGCGGCGCGGCCCCGCAGGATCGCGAAGGATTCCGCACGCCCTCGGCCGAATCGCTGACCGAAGGCCTCAATCCTCAGCAGCACGCCGCCGTCGTGCATTCCGGCAGTCCGCTGCTGATCGTCGCGGGCGCCGGCTCCGGCAAGACGCGCGTCCTGACCCATCGCATCGCGTACCTGCTGGCCACCGGGCGGGCGCATCATGGCGAGATCCTGGCGATCACCTTCACCAACAAGGCGGCCGCCGAGATGCGGGAACGCATCGAGAACCTGATCGGCCCCCGGGCCAAGAGCATGTGGATCTCCACCTTCCATTCCTCCTGTGTGCGCATCCTGCGACGGGAGGCCGCGAATGTAGGTCTGAACTCGAATTTCTCCATTTATGACTCTGCGGATTCGCTGCGTCTGATCACCTTGGTCGCCAAGAATCTCGACCTCGATCCCAAACGCTTCGCCCCGAAGGCGATCGCGCACAAGATCTCCGCGCTCAAGAATGAGCTGATCGACGCGGAGGAATTCTCTTCCACGGCCAGCGAGAACAATCCGATGGACCGGGCCGTCGCGGACGTTTATCTGGGCTACACCCAGCGCCTGCGGCAGGCGAACGCGATGGATTTCGATGACCTGATCGCGCAGGTCGTCTACATGTTCCGGGCGTTCCCCGCGCTCGCCGAGTCGTACCGGAGGCGCTTCCGCCACGTGCTCGTCGACGAGTACCAGGACACCAACCACGCGCAGTACGCCCTCGTGAAGGAGATCGTGGGCGTCGGCGACGGCGGGCCCGTGCCGCCCAGCGAGCTCACCGTGGTCGGCGACTCCGACCAGTCGATCTACGCCTTCCGCGGCGCGGACATCCGCAACATCGTGGAGTTCGAGAAGGACTACCCGGACGCCGAGGTCATCAAGCTGGAGCAGAATTACCGCTCCACGCAGAACATCCTCTCCGCCGCCAACGCCGTGATCTCCCGTAATCCGGACCGCCAGGAGAAGCGTCTCTGGACCGCCTCCGGCGACGGTCCCAAGATCATCGGTTATGTCGGCGAGAACGAGCACGAGGAAGCGGCGTTCATCGCCCGCGAGATCGACCGGCTGCAGGATGCCGAAGGGCTCCGGCCCGGCGACGTGGCGGTCTTCTACCGGACCAACGCGCAGTCGCGGTCCCTTGAGGACGTCCTGGTCCGCATGGGCCTGCCCTACAAGGTGGTCGGGGGCACGCGCTTCTATGAGCGCAAGGAGATCAAGGACGCGCTCGCCTACCTGCGGGTTTTGGTGAACCCCGACGACGACGTCAACCTCCGCCGCGTGCTCAACGAACCGAAGCGCGGGATCGGTGACCGGGCGGAGGCGGCCGTGGCATCCCTCGCCGAAAGGGAGCGCATCTCCTTCATGGCCGCGGCGCGCCGGGCCGACGAGGCCCCCGCCATGGCGACGCGGTCGGTCAATGCGGTGCTGGGCTTCGTGAAGCTCATGGACGATCTGGCCGAGGTCGCCTCGGGGTCCGGGGCCGTGGCCGCGCTGGAAGCCGTGCTCGAGCAGACCGGATACCTGGCGGCGCTCCGCCTGAGCACCGATCCGCAGGATGAATCCCGAGTGGAGAACCTCGCGGAGCTCGTGGCCGTGATCCGGGAGTTCCAGAACGAGAACCCGGACGGCACGCTCGGCGATTTCCTGGAGCAGGTGTCGCTCGTGGCCGACGCTGACCAGATCCCGGACACTCCGGGTGACGTCGATGAGGCCGTCGCCGAGGCCCGGCGGCTGGGCGTCGTCACGCTCATGACCCTGCACACCGCCAAGGGCCTGGAGTTCCCGGTGGTGTTCCTGACCGGCATGGAGCACGGCATCTTCCCGCACGCCCGGTCCGCGACGGATCCCAAGGAGCTGGCGGAGGAGCGGCGGCTCGCGTATGTGGGCCTGACCCGTGCCCGTCAGCGGCTGTACGTGACCCGGTCGGAGGTGCGCAGCCTGTGGGGCCAGAGTCAGTACAACCCGGCGAGTCAGTTCCTCGACGAGATCCCCGGCGAACTGATCCAGTGGGAACGCGAGGGCACGGCACGGCCCGTGAACCCCGGCTGGGCGAACGACGGCATCGGCAGCAGCCGTTATGGCGGTTCGTACTGGGGCGCGGGGACCTCGCGGAACGCGCGGGGCGCGGCGGCCAGCAGCACGGCCGGTTTCGACGCGGACGTGCCGGCCTCCGTGGTGCGGGGCCGCGTGCAGCCTCAGAAGGAGGTCATCAGCGTCTCACCCGGGGACCGCGTGAACCACAACGCCTTCGGTGAGGGCGTCGTGCTGAGCGTCGAAGGCGCCGGCGACAAGAGCGTGGCCAAGGTGCGATTTCCGGTGGGGGAGAAGCGCCTCCTGCTGCGGTACGCGCCGGTGACGAAGGTGGACGGCTGAGGCTCGATTCGGGGCCTCAGCCGGGCCGTCGCAAGGTCGCTCAGGATGCATAACAAAACCGGTGCGAGTTCTACAAATCATAGAAATGTGGCCTTGGTCACGAAACCGGTAGTCTGGGAGCGGCGCAGCCCCGCACAGGGCTAAAGTTCCCAGTGGAGCACCTCCTGCGGAACGGTCGCAATAACCCGTCACGGGGAGGCGCCTGCACACCTACCTCGACGTAGAAGGACACCGAACCGTGGACCTGTTTGAATACCAGGCTCGCGACATGTTTGAGGCGCACGGCGTTCCCGTGCTCGCTGGCATCGTCGCGACCACCCCTGAAGAAGCCAAGGCCGCAGCTGAGAAGATCGGCGGCGTCACCGTCGTCAAGGCACAGGTCAAGATCGGCGGCCGCGGCAAGGCTGGCGGTGTGAAGGTGGCGAAGACCGCAGATGAGGCGTACGAATACGCCGACAACATCCTGGGCATGGACATCAAGGGCCACACGGTCAAGAAGGTCATGATCGCTCAGGGCGCCGACATCGCCGAGGAGTTCTACTTCTCCGTGCTGCTGGACCGCGCCAACCGCAACTACCTCGCCATGTGCTCCGTCGAGGGTGGCATGGAGATCGAGCAGCTCGCCGTCGAGCGCCCCGAGGCTCTGGCCAAGGTCGCCGTCGACCCGGCCGTGGGCATCGATCAGGCCAAGGCTGACGAGATCGTCGCCGCCGCAGGCTTCGCCGAGGACCTCCGTGAGAAGGTCGCCGCCGTCCTCATCAAGCTGTGGGACGTCTTCAAGGGTGAGGACGCCACGCTGGTGGAGGTCAACCCGCTGGTCCGCACCGGTGCGGGCGACATCCTGGCGCTGGACGGCAAGGTCTCCCTCGACGAGAACGCCGCCTTCCGTCACCCGGGTCACGAGGACCTCGAGGACAAGGACGCCGCGGATCCCCTCGAAGCCAAGGCCAAGGCCGCTGACCTCAACTACGTGAAGCTCGACGGCGAGGTCGGCGTGATCGGCAACGGTGCGGGTCTCGTCATGTCCACCCTGGACGTCGTCGCCTACGCCGGCGAGAACCACGGCGGCGTCAAGCCCGCCAACTTCCTCGACATCGGAGGCGGCGCCTCCGCCGAGGTCATGGCCGCCGGTCTGGACGTCATCCTGGGTGACGAGCAGGTCAAGAGCGTGTTCGTGAACGTCTTCGGCGGCATCACCGCCTGTGACGCCGTGGCCAAGGGCATCGTCGGCGCGCTCGCCGAGCTCGGCTCCTCCGCCAACAAGCCGCTGGTGGTCCGCCTGGACGGCAACAACGTGGAGGAAGGCCGCCGCATCCTCAACGAGGCCAACCACCCGCTGGTCACCCTCGCCGCCACCATGGACGAGGGCGCCGACAAGGCCGCCGAGCTCGCCAACGCCCGCTAAGCCCGGATAACAGAGGTAAAAACATGTCTATCTACCTGAACAAGGACTCCAAGGTCATCGTCCAGGGCATCACCGGCGGCGAAGGCACCAAGCACACCGCCCTGATGCTCAAGGCCGGCACCAACGTCGTCGGTGGCGTGAACGCCCGCAAGGCCGGCACCACCGTGCGTCACACCGCGGCCGACGGCTCCGCCGTCGAGCTCCCCGTGTACGGGACCGTCAAGGAAGCCATCGCCGAGACCGGCGCTGACGTCTCGATCGTCTTCGTGCCGCCGGCATTCACCAAGGCCGCCGTGGTCGAGGCCATCGAGGCCGAGATCGGCCTCGTCGTCGTCATCACCGAAGGCGTGCCGGTCCAGGATTCCGCCGAGTTCTGGGCCCTGGCTCAGTCCAAGGTCGACGCCGACGGCAAGCAGATCACCCGCATCATCGGCCCGAACTGCCCCGGCATCATCACCCCGGGTGAGTCCCTCGTGGGCATCACCCCGGCCAACATCACCGGCAAGGGCCCGATCGGTCTGGTCTCCAAGTCCGGCACCCTGACCTACCAGATGATGTTCGAGCTGCGCGACCTGGGCTTCTCCACCGCCATCGGCATCGGCGGCGACCCGGTCATCGGCACCACCCACATCGACGCCCTGGCCGCGTTCGAGGCCGACCCGGAGACCAAGGCCATCGTCATGATCGGTGAGATCGGTGGCGACGCCGAGGAGCGTGCCGCCGACTTCATCAAGGCCAATGTCACCAAGCCGGTCGTCGGCTACGTGGCGGGCTTCACCGCTCCCGAGGGCAAGACCATGGGCCACGCCGGCGCCATCGTCTCCGGCTCCGCGGGCACGGCTCAGGCCAAGAAGGAGGCCCTCGAGGCCGCCGGTGTGAAGGTCGGCAAGACGCCGTCCGAGACCGCCGCGCTGCTCCGCGAGGTCTACTCGGCTCTCTGAGTCTGAAACGCAGTCATCGGCTGCTCCGTACGATGTCGTTTTCCCGGGTTTTCCGGGGATTCCGGCATCGTACGGAGCAGCCGATGGTGTTTTAAGCGACGTCCTGCAAGCGCTCGGCGTCCTCGAGCGCGAGGTCCGCGTTGACCGCGGCGCCCGCCTGCACGCCCGCGGCCGCCGACGCCGAGACCATCGCCATCAGGTTCTGTGCGTTGCCGGCGGCCCAGACTCCGGTGACCGGCGTCCGGCCCGTGGGGTCGGCGGGGATGAAGCGGCCCATGGGGTGCTCCTCGGGATCGCCGCCGAGCTGCTCATAGATCTCCGTGCGGGCGACGAACGACGGCGCGACCGCCACGGCGTCCAGCTCCAGGCTGGTGCCGTCGGCCAGGATCGCACGGCGTACCTGTGTCCCGTCCAGTTTCAGCGCGGTCACCGGGGCGGACGCCACGGGAACCCCGAGGGCCGCGAGCAGCGCCGCGTCCTCTCCAGGCTCCCATTCGGCCCCCGGTGTTCCGTCGGCCGGCGAGGTCCAGCCGGGGAGGATGGTCACCCGATCGCTTAGCTGGTGGAACAGCAGTGCCTGGTGTGCGGCGCGGGCGTCGCTCGCCAGGATGCCGATCCGCCGGTCGCGCACCTCCCAGCCGTGGCAGTAGGGGCAGTGGAGGACGGAGTGCCCCCATCCTTCGCGAACCCCTGGGACTTCGGGCAGCACGTCGACGAGACCGGTGGCCAGGATGAGCCGGCGTGCGCGGATCTCAGTGGCGTCCTGCCGGTCCGCCGCGTCGACCGTGAGGCGGAACCCGCCGTCATCGGGGGCGGCGGTGCGGACCGCGCCGTTCAGGAAGGCGACCCCGTACCCGGACGCCTCCGAGCGGCCCCGGGAGAGGAGTTCGGCCGGCGCGATGCCTTCCAGGCCGAGCACGTTGTGGGCGCCCTGGGCGGGGGCGTTCCGTGGCTCGCCGGCATCGATCACGAGCACGGAGCGGCGGGAGCGGCCGAGGGCGATGGCGGCTCCGAGCCCGGCGGGCCCGCCCCCGATGACAGCGACGTCGTAGGGTGTGGTGGTCATGTGGTCCTCCTCAGATTTCTTGTGAATCATTCTCATCTGGACGCACGAAACTGGCAATCAGTCTTGCTGAAGTGGCAAAATCGCACCATGGCTTCTCCACAGGACTCCCACGACTCCGAGCTGAACTCCCTCCTGGCAGGAGTCGGTCCACGGCTCCGTGCGATCCGTGAGGCCCGGAATCTCACGCTGGGTGAGCTCTCGGGCCTCACCGGGACCTCGGTCAGCACCCTGTCCCGGCTCGAGTCCGGCGGCCGCAAACCGACGCTCGAGCTGCTGTATCCGCTCGCCCGCGCCTATCGTGTGCCGCTCGACGAGCTGGTGGGCGCCCCGGCCGTGGGCGATCCCCGGGTCCACATCAAGCCGATCAGCAAGTACGGCCAGACGCTCCTGCCGCTCAGCCGCGGCGACAGTGGGATGCGCGCGTACAAGCACGTGCTGCACGGGAAATCCATGCCGGAGGAACCACAGCCGAAGGTGCACCCCGGACATGAGTGGCTGTATGTCCTCGCGGGGGAGCTGCGGCTCGTCCTCGGCAGCCAGGAGTACCGGCTCGGCCCGGGCGAGGCCGCCGAGTTCGACACCACCACGCCCCACTGGTTCGGCGCCGCCGGGCCGGTCGCCACGGAGTTCCTGGGCATCTTCAGCCCGGCCGGGGAGAAGGTGCACGTCAGCGAGTTCTGAGCGGCGCGTAGGGTCCTGGACGTGGTCCTCAGCGTGCCGCACGACCATGGACACCCCCGGCGGACCCGCTAGGCTGGCGCTGACATCACACCGCGTCGGCAGGGGGACTCCATGAACCGGTCAGTGAACATCGCGATCCGCACGGCCCGGGCGGTGACGGCGCTCCTGTTCGCCGCCGTCGTGCCGCTTCTGGCCGGTGCGCTGCCCGCACGCGCCGACGGCGTGACCAGCCTCGAAATCGAGGACACGGCGGGTGCGCTGTACCTCCCGCAGCTCCGTCCGGCGATCGAGAAGATCTCGTTCTACCAGCCCACCAAGGTCGTGATCTTCACGCGGGCCGGCAGTCAGTCGGACGATCTCAACGAAGAGGTGCTCCGCTTCGCGCGCTCCCGACACCCCGAATGGATCACCGCGGACGGGCAGAAGTGGGCCGACGGCCTCTTCGTCTTCGCCCTCGACACCACCGGCCGTCACGTGGGCACGTACTTCGGCGAGGACCGCAAGATCCCCCTGGACGAGCAGAAAGCGATCCAGGAGGACACCAAGTCGCTCTTCCGCCAGGCCCAGTGGACCGATGGCACCATCGAGGGTGTGCGGTCCGCCGCCTCTCGGATCGGGCGGCCCTGGTACCTGGCTCCCGCGACGCTGTGGACGGGTGGGATCGTCGGAGGCGGCGCCCTGGTGGGCGGTGGCATCTGGGCGGGCGTCCGCGCCAACAACCGGCGCAAGTTCGCCGAGGCGTTCGACGCCGGTGACCGCGCCTATGCCTCGGTCACCCTCCAGCTCCAGGAGACCGAGCTGAATGCGTCGACCATCCCGGACACCTCCGCGTACGGGTCCCGCGTGCTTGAACGCTGGCACACCCTGGAGGAGCAGTTGCGGGACACCACGACGCTCCGGGACAAGCTCGCGGCCATGACCCCCAAGGAGCGGTCCGTCGCCACTGCAGTTTCCGACGCCGTCCGTTTCCGGGACCAGGCGGAGACCCTGGACGGTCTCGACGATGCGATCGCCGATTCCAACGCGCTCCTCAACCTCAATTCGAGCTGGCGGGACGCGTGGCGCCGGCAGTCCGAGGCACTCGTGGGAGAGCTGTCCGAAGTGGAACAGATGCTCAACGGGAATCCCACCGGGGCCGGCCTCGAATCCGCCGCGGCACTCCGCGCGCATGCGGCGGGTGCGCTGCAACGGCTATCCGGGCTGGAAGCCGGACTGGACGACCGCAGCGTCACCCCGGACGCGGCCCTGGACGCCCTCAAAACCGAACGCGAGCAGATGGCGGAGCTGCTCCAGCGGCATGCCGACGCGGTGATCGCGGCCACCACCCGCTCGGAGCGCGAGGCCGAACTCATGCGGGAGAAGATCGACGCCGCGTCCTCGTCACGCCCTGACGCCCGCCGCTACAACGGAAGCATCGTGGACATCGCCTTCCCGCGCGTCCCGATCATCTCCGTGATCAACTTCGGCAGCGGCCTCGACGCCGGTCAGCAGGCCGTGGACTCTGCTCGCAGCGCCGCCTCGTCGTCCTCCTCGAGCAGCAGCACGGGCTACGGGTCGAGCGGTGGTAGCTTTTCGGGTTCGGGGAGCTCTTCGAGTTTCTGAGGCGACGCGATTCCCAGTGACGCCCCAGGGAGCGGCAAGGCGCGTCCCATGTTGCTCGGCCACAGTGGTGAGTACGGAACGGAAGCGCCGGACCGTGAACGACGCGAGAGGGGACGGTGACGCCGATCGACGGAGGCCCTTTACTACCCGAAACTCGTTGTCAGCCCCGGAGGCGGCGTGCTGTGGTCACAAGCAGACCGCGCCAGCCCGGGGCCGACGGCGTTAAAGGGCCCCTGCCGCGGGCTCAGAGGGTGACCGGGCGCTCCAGGTGGGTCGGGGCGAACATCCGCAGCGTGGTGTCCACGACGACGACGTTCGGCCCCTCCGCCTCGAGGGCTTCCCGCAGCGCCTGCTCGACGTTCTCCGCGGCCACCCGGCGGGCCGGCACTCCGAACGACTCGGCGAGGGCGACGAAGTCGGGCCGGGACAGCTCGGTGGCCGTGGCCTGGCCGAATGCGCCCTCCATGTACTCTCGCAGAATGCCGTAGCCGCCGTCGTCCACGATCAGCCAGGTCACCGGGGCGTCGTGCTGCCGGGCCGTGGCGAGTTCGGAGATCGAGTACATCGAGGACCCGTCACCGGAGACCGCCAGGACGCGCTCGCCGAGGCCGACGGACCCGCCGATCGCGGCCCCGTAGGCCCAGCCGATCCCTCCGGCGCCCTGGGCGGAGTGGAACTGGCCCGCGCGGGCGTCCCAGCAGCTCCAGCCCCAGTAGGCGGAGATGGTCATGTCCCAGAAGGTCTGCATCCCGTCGGGCACGGCCGCGCGGACGGCCGCCATGAAGTCCAGCTCATGCTCCAGGCCCTGGCCGGCGAGCCGGTCACGGACGGTGTCCAGGGCGGTGGCGACCACCTCGCGGGGCGAGTGGCCATGCCAGTCGCGGGCGGCGCCATCGTGCTCCTGCGGCTCGTGCTCCGAAAGCAGCCCGACGACGGCGTTCCGCAGCGCCGGAAGCGCCTCACCGGCGTCGGCGTGGATCCCGAGCGCGGGATGGTTGGACTCGAGCACGCGGGCTTCCGCGTCGATCTGGAGGAGACGCCCCCGCGGAGCCAGAGTGAAGTAGTTGGACGTGACCTCGCCGAGCGATGTCCCGACGGCCAGGAGCACGTCGGCGTCCTCGATCAGTTCGCTCATGTGCACGTCCTCGATCCAGGACTGGAGGGAGAGCGGGTGTTCCCAGGGGAAGGCGCCCTTGCCGCCGGGGGAGCAGATGACCGGGGCGTCGAGTGCTTCCGCCAGTTCCAGGAGGGCGGCCTCGGCCTGTCCGCGACGGACGCCGCCACCGGCGATCACGAGCGGCCGCCGGGCCTCGGCGAGGAGCCGGGCGGCCTCCTCGATCAGCTCGGCGCGGGCGGGGACGGGCTGGGCTTGCGCCGTGATGTCCCGGACCGGGGGAGTGCTGACGGGTTCGAGGAGGATGTCCTGCGGCACCTCGACCCAGACCGGGCCCTGAGGGGCGGTGATGGCTTCGGTCCAGGCGTCACGGAGGGCGGAGGGGATGGCGGAGGCGTGCTGGATGGTCCGCTGGGACTTCGTCACCTGGGAGGCGGCGAGGGCCTGGTCGTCGAGCTGGTGGAGCATGCCGCGGCGCCTCGCCCCGAGGCCGGCTGTGGGGATCTGGCTGGCGACGACGATCATCGGCACGCCCGTGGCGTAGGCCTCCTGCAGGCCCGCCAGCGAAGTCAGAGCGCCGGGGCCCGTGGAGAGGAACAGGACGCCCGGCTGTCCGGTGGCGCGCGAGTAGCCGTCCGCGGCGAAGGCGGAGTTGTTCTCGATCCGGCTGGACACGAAGTGCAGTCGTCCGCGGCCCATGGCGTCGAAGAGGCCCAGCGCGTGCTGGCCCGGGATGCCGAACACCGTGCGGGCGCCGAGGGCCTGCAGGGTCTCGACCACCAGGTCGCCGCCATTGCGTACTGCCGGGTGCTCTCCGGACATTTCTCCCCCTCGGGTAGCTGTTCGTGTGGGCGCGGACCGGCTCCCCACGGGCTCCGGCGGAAGGTGATGCGCGCAACACCGTGCTACCCGCGAGTTTTCCAATATGCACCCGTTGTTGCTGATTGGTTGACTTTGGTTGAAGCGGAAACTTACCCTTGTGTCAGTCGTCACGCACGGTCGTGACCCAGCGCACCACCCTTTGAGTAAGGTTCATCATGGACGGAAACATCATCAATTCGGGGATCGTGATCCTCTACCTCGTGGCCATGCTGGCCTTCGGTTTCTGGGGCAAGTCCCGGACCAAGAACAACAGTGACTTCCTGGTCGCGGGACGCCGTCTCGGACCTCTCCTCTACACCGGAACCATGGCCGCCGTGGTCCTCGGCGGAGCGTCCACGGTCGGCGGCGTCGGCCTCGGCTACAAGTTCGGCATCTCCGGCATGTGGCTCGTCGTGGCGATCGGCGTCGGCGTGCTGCTGCTCAGCCTGCTGTTCGCGGGCATGATCCAGAAGCTCAAGATCTACACCGTGTCCCAGATGCTGACCCTGCGGTACGGCACGCGCGCCACCCAGACCTCCGGCATCGTGATGCTGGCCTACACCCTGATGCTCTGCGCCACGTCCACGAGCGCTTACGCCACCATCTTCGTCGTGCTCTTCGGCTGGGACCGCTGGCTGGCGATCGCCATCGGCGGCGCGATCGTGCTGGTCTACTCCACCATCGGCGGCATGTGGTCCATCACCCTGGCTGATCAGGTGCAGTTCTTCATCAAGACCATCGGCGTCTTCTTCCTCATGCTGCCCTTCGCCCTCGGCGCGGCCGGCGGCTGGGACGGCATCAAGCAGCGCGTGGACGCCTCGTTCTTCCACTGGGACGGCATCGGCGTGCAGACCATCATCACGTACTTCGTGGTCTACACCCTCGGCCTGCTGATCGGTCAGGACATCTGGCAGCGCGTGTTCACCGCCAAGACCCCGGGTGTGGCCCGCTGGGGCGGCGCCACCGCGGGTGTCTACTGCATCCTCTACGGCCTGGCCGGCGCCGTGATCGGCATGGCCGCCCACGTCGCCCTGCCGAACATCGACGTCAAGAACCTCGGTAAGGACGTGGTCTACGCCGAGGTCGCCACCCACATCCTCCCGGTCGCCATCGGCGGCCTGGTCCTCGCCGCCGCCGTGGCCGCCATGATGTCCACCGCCTCCGGTGCTCTGATCGCGGCCGCCACCGTGGCGCGCACCGATGTGGCGCCGTTCGTCGCCAGTTGGTTCGGGCGCAACGTGGCCGTGGAGCACGACAAGAACCCTGAGGAGGACGTCAAGGAGAACCGTCTCTGGGTCCTGGGGCTCGGCGTGGTGGCGATCATCCTCGCCATCCTGGTCAAGGACGTGGTGGCCGCTCTCACCATCGCGTACGACATCCTGGTGGGCGGCCTGCTGGTCGCGATCCTCGGCGGTCTCGTGTGGAAGCGCGGCACCGGCATGGGGGCGGCGGTCTCGATGGCCGTGGGCACCGTGGTCACCCTGGGCACCATGATCATCCTCGAGATCAACGCCAAGGTCCCGCTCGACGGCGTCTACGCCAACGAGCCGATCTACTACGGCCTGATCTCCTCCGCCGTCGTCTACATCGCGGTGTCCTTCATGACTCCTCCCACGGATGCGAAGGTCATCGAGGCGTGGAACGCCCGCCTGGCCGGCGCGAACGCGGAGGAAGAGCCGGTCATCCCGGCTCACTGACGACGCTTCCGGCGTCGGGCCCTCGAAGCCCCGACGCCGGAAAGGGCGCCGCGATCAGGCGTCGGAAACAACGCAGGACGAAAGCCGCCCCGGTGACCGACCGGGGCGGCTTTTGCGCGTCCCGGCTCTCGTGATCCGACGAGCGTGCCGCCGGTCATGAGGCAGCCGATGACGGGTCGGCGGTGGATCGGAAGCCTAGCTACCTAATGGCGTGTGCGCCGCTTCTTCCCGGAAAATCACGGATGTACGGGAATCGCCTCCAGCGTGACGCGCCGAATCGACGACTAGCTAGGCAAGCGAGCTATGTGTTAGCGTGATGCGCAAGATCCGTTCCGCCGCCGCTGGGACGAGGAAGGATCGAGTTCCCCCGCCTGCGGGCGGTTGCATTTCTTGAGTTGACACTTCAGAGATTTCGGGAGAGCGAGATGGAAAGCTACCAGAGCCTGGTCGCCAGGGCCTCTGTCAACGCGGCGAAGGCGCACCCTGCGCTGGCCGATGCGAGCGTCAGGGTCGAGGAGGACTCCGACGGGCTCGTGCTGCATGCCGTGTACACGATGACCGGCACTGCCAATCCGGTGGCCGTGATGGCCCTCGTCGAGGACCGGCTCATTCCGGACATGGAGAAGCTGCTTGATGCGAGCTTCGTCCAGCGTCACGTCCGCTTCGCTGTCGAAGCCGCGGCTGACACACACCACGCGGACCATCGGTCGGGCTCCCAGCCCGCTTTGGCCACCGCCTGACATTCTTCACCACACACTGTTCAGCACTATTTGAGGAGAAAAATCATGGGATTTCTCGGTTGGATCATTCTCGGCCTGATCGCGGGCGCCATCGCCAAGGCCATCACTCCGGGTGAGCACGGCGGCGGCTGGCTCTCGACGCTCGTCCTGGGCGTCGTCGGCGCCCTCGTCGGCGGCTGGATCGGATCCGCACTGTTCCACGAGGGCGTCAACAGCTTCTGGTCCCTGGGGTCCTGGCTGCTCGCGATCGGCGGCGCCGTGCTGGTCCTGGTCGTCTGGGGGGCTCTGACCCGCAAGAGCCGGGCTTGAGAGCCACACCTCAGCGCCCTCTCCAGAGGGCACACCATCGTTTTCTGCATCAACGGAAAGGACGAACATCATGAGTTTCACGGACAAGGCCAAGAACGCTGCCGATCAGGCGGTCGGCAAGGCCAAGGAAGTCATCGGCGAGGCGACGGACAACCACAAGCTGGAGGCTGAAGGCAAGCTTCAGCAGGCCAAGGGTGACGTCAAGCAGGCCGGCGAGGACGTCAAGGACGCCTTCAAGGACAAGTGATGTGCCGCCGTCGGAGCCGGCATCGACTCACGCCATCGTGAGGGTGCCGGCCCTGACGGTTGCCGGCGGGACGACCCCGCCCGTCAGCGCGGCCGGGGTGCGATGAGCACCCCGGCCGGCGCGCCGCCCCACTGATCCCGGGTGCGTGGAATGAAGTCCGGGATCGTGGGCCCGTAGTACCCCGATATCGAGAAGGCTGATTTTCGATGGCGCTCGAAGTGATCGACAGGCGCTGGCAGGAAAGCGATCGTCCGGACCAGGCCCTGACCGCCCTCCATCATCTCCGGGAGTTCACCGTCGCCGTGGAGCAGGCGCGGGAGAGGCTCCGCGAGAAACTCAACGTGAACTCCACTGATCTCGCTGCGCTCCGTTACCTGCTGTCTGAATCCGGTGTCCGGCAGGTCACCGCCAGCATGATCGAAAGACACCTCCACCTCTCCTCGGCATCCAGCGCCACCCTGGTCGCGCGATTGGAGAAGGCCGGATATCTGATCCGCGAGCCTGATCCCCGGGACCGCCGTTTCAACATCCTGCATCCGACCGAGAGCGCGCGAAACGTCGTTCTTTCGATCCTGGAGGTTCAGGCCGAGGCCCTGACCGACGTGGCTCGGTCCTTCGACGATGGGGAACTCGCGATCGTCGAGAAATTCCTCACCGACACCATCGGCGCGCTGCGCGATTCCCGGTTCCGCACCTTCCGGAGGATGTCATGACCAGCGGTAGGACTCCCAGAGCAGCGCGAGACATCCGAGCACGATCGCCGCACACACGCCGAAGTTGATCCACTTGTACTGCAGGAACACGGCGACGAACTCCCGCAGGAATGCGCTCGGGACGAAGTAGGCCGCGGTCTTCGAGCCCCGCACCACCGCCTTCATGCCCGCCCGGCGGGTGTACATCGCTGCCCGGAACACGTGGTAACTGCTGGTCGTGACCGTCACGACGGGGTCCTTTTTCGTCATGAGGGCCCGGGAGAACTCGAGATTCTCCATCGTCGTGCGGGCCTCGGTCTCCGGGAGGACGTCGGTCTCCGTAACGCCCGCGTCCACCAGGTATTCGGCCATGGCGGCGCCTTCGCTACGGGTCTCGTCAGGCCCTTGGCCCCCACTGGGAATCAGGACCGGGCGGGATCCTTCGGGCGCCGCCCGGTGGATCTGCACCGCCTTGTCCAAGCGCCCTGCGAGGAGCGGGGGGACCTTGCCTCCGATCAGCCCGGACCCGAGGATGATGACGTAATCCGGCACCTGTTTGCTCCGCGTGCGCGCATAGATGAAGGAGTACAGGAGGAACGCGCAGAAGACGAAGCCCACATAGGCGACCAGCATGAACAGAAGGAAGGGGACCATGCTTACCCAGATGGGCGCCTCGGGACCTCCGGCGAACCGTTCGAGCAGCCCCAGCAGGAAGGGGGCGAACAGCACGAGCAGGCCCACAGCGAGCGACAGCAGATTCGCCAGGGACCGTCCCTCGCGCCGCAGCATGACGACGCCGTTCACCACGAGGAAGAGCCCGAGCACGGGCACCGCGAGAATGGCGAGCAGCACGACGATCAGCAGCAGCCACGCCGTCTCGTCATTCCGGCCCAGGCTCAGCAGCGCGAAGCCCAGCGCGAGGAGCAGGAAGACCCCGTTCCTCATGCGGCGGCGGTCCCTCCAGGTGCTCACCGCGGCGGCCAGTGCGAACACGATGGCGAGCACCGTGGTGATGTTCTCCAGGATCACCCTGGTGATGTTGTCCATACGTTCCTCCCGCACGTAACTCTACGCAGAGGGTGCGAGGGGCGGCGTCGGCGGCCACCGTATGTGGGCAAAGACGCACCCTTCGCCTGTGTGCCAGGGGAGGGTGCGCCGTCGTCGGTCAGGGGGAGGGTCAGCCGACCGTGGCCCCGAACAGCAGGCCCAGAAGGTAGGTCGCCCCGGCCGCGCCGAGTCCGATCAGCAGCTGGCGCAGCGCGCGGCTGAGCGGAGAGGTGCCGGAGAGGAGCCCCACGACCGCGCCGGTGCCGAGCAGCACCAGGCCCACCAGGACCACGGCCAGCGCCAGAGCGCCGAAGCCGCTCATGCCGAAGAGGAACGGCAGGATCGGGATGAGCGCGCCGGAGGCGAAGAAGCAGAAGCTGGACGACGCGGCTCCCCAGGCCGTGCCGATCTCCTCATGCTCGTTCGTGGTCTCCGGGGCCTCGGGCTGGAGGGACAGACTCGGGTCGCAATCGCAGCTGAAGCGTCCCATCCGTTCCGCGGCGCGGTGCTCGGCGGCCTCCCGGCTCATGCCGCGCGCCAGGTAGACCAGGACGAGCTCGTTGTGTTCCAGATCAAGGCGAGGAGCGGCGTCGAGCGTGATCTGCGTGGGCCGGCTGGCCTCCAGGAGTTCCCGCTGCGAACGGACCGAGACGTATTCGCCCGCGCCCATCGAGAGGGCGCCTGCCAGCAATCCGGCGACGCCGCTGAACAGGACCACCTGGCTGTCGACGCCGGTCGCGGCCATGCCCATGACGAGGGAGAGGTTGCTGACCAGGCCGTCGTTCGCACCGAACACTGCGGCGCGGAACGTTCCCGAGAGGCGGGCACGACCGCGGGTCGCGAGGCCGCGCACCACCTCTTCATGGATCTGCTCATCGGCGGCCATGGCGGGGGTGGCGTGGGGATCGGTCGCGTACGGGGAACGGCCCTCGGCCCGCTGTGCCAGCGCCAGGACGAACACGGAGCCGAAGTTCCGGGCCAGGAAGCCCAGGAATCGGCTGTTGAGGGAGGCATGACGGGGCTTGTCCGCCTGATCGCCCAGCAGGGCCAGCCAGTGGGCTTCATGCCGGCCTTCTGCTTCGGCGAGGGCCAGGAGGATGGCCTTCTCCTCACCTTCCCGACGGGCGGCCAGATCGCGGTACACGGAGGCTTCGGCGCGTTCGTCCGCGAGGTACTGCTGCCAGCGCCGGATATCGGCGGGCGAGGCCTGAGGGGTGTTCATGGGATCCTGCTCCTGAGGTGTGGTCGGAGGTGGCGCCCCATTGCGCAGCCCTCACTGTAGCGCGAAATTCCGCGGATTTTCGGACGGTTCACCGACGCTTCCGGTTTCGGTGGACCGCAATCCGGACAGGGGCTGCAGGCTGAAGCGGAGCTCCCGTCCGTCCCGCCGTCCGGTGGTCGCGATGCGGACCGTCAGCACGCCGTCGTGCTCCCAAGCCGGGGGACGGACCGCCCGGTTCAGCGCGTCGATCAGCTGGTGCGGCTGCGCGCAGAAGTAGTGGTGGCTGGCGCCGTGGAGAAACAGGGTGACGTGGCCGCTCTGGAGATCGACGGCAGGCAGGACGGTGACGGACATGAGAATCCTTGCGTGTGCTCTTGCCCCGCCAGGAGAACGGGGCCGCTTCTGCATCCGAGCCACCCGTGAACATGGGGTTGGCGGGTGGCCAGTCGGAGCTTGGCGCCACCTCTCGTGAAGCTGACTACACTGTAGCCGACGACGGCGGAGTGCGGCAGGGATCGGCGGCTCGCCGACTGCCCTGTGACGCGGTGTTGAGTCGGGGGGACTCGGGCGCGAGCGGAACCGAGTTGAGGTGCAGGCATAACTTGATCCCTGGTACTAAACTCGCTTCCAGAAGCAGCCCAACGTGACCGGGAACACTTCCGTGCCCAACTCGTGGATCCCCCCACCTCGAGCGGCGCCCGTGAATGAAAGGCCATCATGAAAGCCCTCCCCATCGAGCCGAGCAACGCGCCGATCAACATCGGGTCGCGGATCCGCGCGGCCCGCAAGGCTCAGCGCATGACGATCGAGCAGGTGGCCGACGTGACCGGCCTGACCAAGGGCTTCCTGTCCCGAGTGGAACGCGATCTCACCTCCCCGTCCGTGGCATCCCTGGTGACGCTCTGCCAGGTCCTCTCGGTGGACATCGGTGACTTGTTCGCGGCGACCGATGTGGCCCTGACCCGCGCGGACGAAGCGCCCAAGATCTCCTTCGGCGGTGATGGGATCGTGGAGACCCTGCTCACGGCGCGTTCCGAACGGCGGGTCCAGTTGCTGAGGGGAGTCATCGAGCCCGGGGGCAAGGGCGAAACGGAGCTGTACTCCGTGGACTGCGATGTGGACGTGCTGCACGTGGTCAGGGGCCGGATCGTGCTGATCCTCTCCAACGAACGCTACGAACTCTCCGCCGGCGACACCCTGAGCTTCCCCGGCCGCGAACCGCACACCTGGCTGAACCCGACCGACGAGGAAGTCGAGGTCCTCTGGGTCCTGGTCCCCGCCGCCGCGGCGTAGGGGTTTCGTGCGGAGGGCCGTGCGGGGCCGGGCGCTCGCTGACGAGTCGATCTGTGCGCTGGACCCGCAAGGCCCGGGGTGGTGATCCCTGAACTCGCTATAGCGGATCCGGACCACCGCTGAACTCGCTGAGGAGGGGTTGAACTCGTTGCCCTCGGCAGCGAGTTCAACCCCTCCTCAGCGAGTTCGACCTGAAACCGGGAGGTGAGCCGGGCGATGACGAGTTCACGGGTGGGAAGGCGGCGCCGATCCGCGTAGCGTCGAGGTGATCCTGCGACGGACCTCGCCAGGTCGTTCCAGATCCGTCCACGTCAGCCTCACGAACCGCCAGCCGAGTTCCATCAAGTGCCGCTCGCGAAGCCGTTCCTCGTAGAGCGCCTGGTCCGTGGGCTTCTCACCGAAATACTTGACTTTCCCGTCGAATTCCGCGGCCAGCATGGCTTCCGGCCAGGCGAAGTCGAGGTATCGCGGGCCCAGGGGTGTCATGACCCGCCATTGCGGGACGGGCTGGGGGATGTTCTCATGATGGAACAGAAGACGGGCGCGGGATTCCGCCACCGACTCGCTCCGTGGATCCGCCAGCTCCACCACTCGTCGAACGTTCACGACCCCTCGGTATCCGGCCATCCCGTCCAGCATTCTCAGCAGCAGGCCACGGTCTGCTCCAAGACTCAGCGCTTGATCGGCCAGGACGACCGCGTCTTCGAGGGGCATGATCCGTGCACAGTCGATGATGGTGCGTTCCAGTGTGGTGCAACGGATCCCGGCGATCTCCTCTATGTGTTCCTCTGGCAGCCGGACGATATGGGTCCGGACCCCGGCGCCGAGGCGTCGCGGGCACGGATTGCTGGCGCACGACACATGGATGACGCTGCTATCGCGGAGGAATTTCAAACCCCTGAGCCGCGCAGCCGAGGTGTGACTGTACACATAGGCGGCGTCGGGTCTGGTCGCGGACCGGTGCGCATGTGCGCGAAGCGTCTGATCAGCCATTTCACACAGCCCGGGCGATGAAGCAGTACGTCTCCGCGCGAAGAGGCCGGGGCGCAACCGGGCGAGGTCCCCAGTGGTGATCAACCGCCGTCGCGCGGTGCGTCCAATACCAAGGTATTCAAGCTCAGCGGTGGTCCAGTGCTCCTGGTCTGGTGGCAGCCAGGGAGTGGCGGGGAGAGGTGACATGTCCCCATCCTCCGGCGTTCAGTCCGCAGTTTAGTGAACCCGGACGGCCATGTGGATGACTGGCGGCCAGGATTCTCCCCGAGAACGGGACGACTAGCTGAACTCGCTATGGAGGGTTTGAGATCGCTACCGGCTGTAGCGATCTCAAACCCTCCATAGCGAGTTCAGCGTTCGGGGCGGGTGAACTCACGGGTGCCACGGTCCGGGTGGCCCTCAAACTCACACCATGCCCCTCGCCTCACCCCACGTGGACCCAGGGCCTCCGGGTGATGTCGGGCTCGGCTTCGCGCAGCACTTCGCGGGTCACCGGCGCGATCTCGCCTTCGCCGAAGAAGAGGTACTTCAGCAGGTTGGAGATCGGGTTGCCCTCGGTCCAGCGGAAATAGATGTGGGGCATGAGGCCCGTGACGTCGCGCAGGTGCAGGAGCACCGCGGCGAGCGTGTTCGGGACGTTGCCGCTGTGGACCTCCAGGACACGGTAGCCGTGCCGGATCTTGCCCTGGACGAGCAACTCCTCCTCGAAATCGGAGCTGTCCTCCACCACCACCTCGATGAACATGGCGTCCGTGCCGGGCAGGTGGCTGGCCAGCTGGGCGTGCTTGAACTTGGTGATGTACCGCTGAGCCGCCGTGGACTTGGGCTCGTGGGCGATGAGCCGGATGGGCCCTTCCTCCTCCGACGCCAGGAACTGCAGGGCCTGCTCATCGAGCTTGATGGTGGTGGCCCGGAGCTCGAACGACCGCCGGACACGGGATGCGAAGCTCACCACGAGAATGCCCAGGATGAAGACGGCGGCGATCTTAATGCCGTCCGGGCGCTCCACCATGTTCGCGATCGTCGTGTAGACGAAGACGGTGGCTACGAGCCCGAACGCCAGCATGGTCTTCTTCTGGCCGGCGTCGCGGGCGGCGAGCGTCACGGCGACGGAGGCCGAGGTGATCAGCACCAGCACGCCGGTGGCGTACGCGCCGCCCTGGGCGTCGACGTCGGCGTCGAAGATCACGGTGATGACGAACGCGACCACGGTGAACACCAGGACCAGCGGACGGATGGCGCGCGCCCAGGCGGGTGCCATGCCGTAGCGCGGCAGATAGCGGGGGACGAGGTTCAGGAGTCCCGCCATGGCCGAGGCTCCGGCGAACCAGAGGATGGCGATCGTGGCGATGTCGTACACGGTGCCGAAGCCGTCGCCCAGGTACTGGTGGGCCAGGAAGGCGAGGGCACGCCCGTTCGCCTTCCCGCCCGGCTGGAACTCCTCGGCCGGGATGAGGATGACGGTGGACAGCGAACTCGTCACCAGGAAGGCGGACATGATGATGGCGCTGGTGGTCAGGAGCTTATGGGCGCCGCGGATGCGGCCGGCGGGGTTCTCCTCGGTGTCGCCTTGTGCGCCGCGGATCTGCGGCATGACGGCGACGCCGGTCTCGAAGCCGGACAGGCCCAGGGCGAGCTTCGGGAACACGAGCACGGCCAGGGCGATCATCATGACCGGGTTCCCGTGCTGCTGGTTGAGGGCGGTCCACCAATCGCCGACGAGGACGGGCGAGGCGAAGACGTGAAGGAGGGAGACCAGCACCACCACGAGGTTCAGCGCCAGGAACGCGGCGACCAGCAGCACCGCCACCTTGATGGCCTCGGAGAAGCCGCGCAGGAACACGATGCCCAGCCCGGCCAGCAGGGCCAGGGTGATCACGAGCTCCTGACCGTGCAGGAACTCGGGCGCGAAGGGGTTGTGGGTGAGGTGCGCGGAGGCGTCGGCCGCGGAGAGCGTCATGGTGATCATGAAGTCGGTGGCGGCAAACCCGAGGAGCGCGAGCACCACGAGTTTGCCGCCCCAACGGGGGAGGAGGCGCTCAAGCATGGCGATGGAGCCCTCGCCGCGAGGGCTCTCCTTCGCCACGCGCCGGTACACGGGGAGGGCACCGGCCAGGGTGACCACCACCAGGATGATGGTGGCCAGGGGGGAGAGCAGTCCTGCAGCGAGCGCGGCGATCGCCGGTTGGTAACCCAGGGTGGAGAAGTAATCGACGCCGGTCAGGCACATCACCTGCCACCAGGTCTTCCGGTGGTGCTGGTCGGCCAGGCCGTGGGGGCCGGTCTGCTTTCCAGCGCCTTCGGCGGTCTCCGCCATCAGCCACTCCCGGAGCGTGGTGCGCTTGCGGGGGTCGGAAGGATCCGCGGGTACGCGGGTGAGCGTGGTCACGAGATCTCCTGTGATGGTGGAACCGTTCGCTGTGGACGCTTTCACGCTAGGCCCGGCCCGGCGCCCTTGGCGGGGATCTTTATGAATCCTTTACGCCTGTCCTGACGGCACGGTGCGGACGGGTGCGCGACGACGACGGGCCGGCCTCGGCGGGTGTGACACCTGGGGAGCGGGGCGGTTAGCGAGTAAACAGCTGTTGCATAAAAGAAAACAATGTCCTTATGATGGTGATCACAGACTCGCCCCCTCGAGGGTCGTTCAATGGAGAGTGAAGGACGGAAATGGAAGAGCTCCGCATCGAAGCCAATGGCAATCTGGGTCCCATCGACTCCTCCCGGATCCCGCGCTACGCAGGGGCTGCGACGTTCGCCCGCCTCCCGCGCCTGGATCAGGTGGAGAAGGCCGACGTCACGGTGGTCGGCGTTCCCTTCGACACGGGTGTCTCCTACCGTCCGGGCGCCCGCTTCGGCGCCAACCACGTCCGTGAGGCCAGCCGGCTGCTCCGCCCGTACAACCCGGCCTGGGACGTCAGCCCGTTCGAGAACGTCCAGGTGGCCGACGCCGGCGACATGGCGGTCAACCCCTTCAACATCAACGAGGCCATCGAGACCATCCAGCAGAACGCGCTGGACCTGACGGCCGACGGCAGCAAGCTCGTCACCCTGGGTGGCGACCACACCATCGCCCTGCCGCTCCTGCGTGCCGCCGCCGAGCGCGCCGGCGAGCCGATCGCCATGCTGCACTTCGACGCTCACCTGGACACCTGGGACACCTACTTCGGCGCCGAGTACACCCACGGAACCCCGTTCCGCCGCGCGGTCGAGGAAGGCATCCTGGACACCGAGGCGATCAGCCACATCGGCACCCGTGGCCCGCTGTACGGCAAGAAGGACCTCGACGACGACCACCGCTTCGGCTTCGGCATCGTCACCTCCGCCGACGTGTACTACCAGGGTGTGCTCGAGACGGTGGAGAAGGTCCGTGACCGCATCGGCCGCCGCCCGCTCTACATCTCCATCGACATCGACGTGCTGGACCCGGCTCACGCCCCGGGCACCGGCACGCCCGAGGCCGGCGGCATCACGAGCCGCGAGCTCCTGGAGATCATCCGCGGCTTCCGCGGCATGAACCTCGTGGGCGCCGACGTCGTCGAGATCGCTCCGGCGTACGACCATGCGGAGATCACCGGTGTGTCGGGCAGCCACGTGGCCTACGAACTCGTCACGCTCATGGCCGATTCCGCCCTGGAAGGCGACCGCTTCGGCGCTCCGAACGGCTACGCGGCGCAGGCTCTCGGCCAGAAGGACCACCGTCCGGCGGGCTTCAACGCCTGACCACTGTCCGTCCGCCGTCGGGATTCCGGCGTGAGGACGTGACCGACGCGATGCTCTGAAAGCCGCGTCATCGAGCAGCGCCCCGGGAAACCGGGGCGCTGCTGCGTTTAAGCCCGTCCCGAGGCGCCCGTTCATTTCTGCAAGAACCGCTTCGGAACTCTGGTCTGGAAGCGCGGGAGAGCTTAGCCTGAAGGCATGTCCACAGGGTGAGTTCCCATGATACGGTTGCCTCCCGCAACCAAGAGGCCTTCGGGCTCCGTCGATCCCTCCTGGCCGAAGCGGTCGGTGGCCCCGGCCCCTCCGCTGAGCCGGAGCAGGAGTATCCTCCAGGCGGATTGTTGCCGTTCCGACCCGGAAAACCGTCGTCCTGAAGGATGATCTCGCTGCATTTCCCCTTTTTTGTCAGACCCTGTTCACTAGGCTGGATTCCATGCTCCTGACGCTCATCAAGCGCTACTCAAAGCCTTATCTCGGCCAGATCCTGGCCGTGCTTCTCTTTCAATTGGGCTCCACCATCGCGGCCCTCTACCTTCCCAGCTTGAACGCCCAGATCATCGACGAGGGCGTCTCCAAGGGCGACACCGACTACATCTGGCGCACCGGCAGCGTCATGCTGATGGTGGCCTTCATCCAGGTCATCTGCGCCATCTTCGGCGTCTACTTCGGTTCGAAAGCCTCCATGGCGATCGGACGCGATCTGCGCCGCGGCATCTTCCGCAAGGTGACCAGCTTCTCCGCCAAGGACGTCAACAAGTTCGGCGCCCCCACCCTGATCACGCGCGGGACCAACGATGTCCAGCAGATCCAGATGGTCGTCCTGATGGGCCTGAACTTCATGGTGTCCACTCCGATCATGTGCGTCGGCGGCATCATCATGGCCCTGAAGGAGGACATCAGCCTGTCCTGGCTCGTGTGGGTCTCCGTTCCGATCCTGGTGGCCGTCGTCGGCTACCTGGTCGTCCGCCTCATGCCTCTCTTCCGCGGCATGCAGGGCAAGATCGACCGCATCAACGGTGTCCTGCGCGAGCAGATCATCGGCATCCGCGTGGTGCGGGCCTTCGTGCGTGAACCCTTCGAGAAGGACCGGTTCGGTGTCGCCAACCAGGATCTGACGAACGTCTCGCTGAAGATCGGCGCCCTCTTCGTGCTGATGTTCCCAGCCATCGGCATGATCCTCCACCTGTCCACGGCCGCGGTGCTGTGGTTCGGCGGACAGCGCGTGGACCAGGGCAGCATGCAGGTGGGCTCGCTCACCGCGTTCCTCTCCTACCTTCTCCAGATCCTCATGGCGGTCATGATGGGCACCTTCATGGCCATGATGATCCCGCGCGCCTCGGTCTGTGCCGACCGCATCGGTGAGGTGCTCGACGTCGAGCCGTCGATGAAGGAGCCGAGCGACCCGAAGCAGCCGGCCGAGCTGGCCGGCCGCGTCGAATTCCGCGACGTGACCTTCGCCTACCCCGGCGCCGAGGAGCCCGTGCTCAGCAACATCTCGTTCACGGCGGAGCCCGGCCAGACACTGGCCATCATCGGTTCCACCGGCTCCGGCAAGACCACGCTGGTCTCCTTGCTGTCCCGCCTCTACGACGCTGAGTCGGGCGAAGTGATCCTGGACGGGGTGCCCGTTCCGGAGCTGGCCCGGCAGGACATCACCCGCCGCGTGAGCATGGTGCCGCAGAAGCCGTACCTGTTCTCCGGCACCATCGGGGACAATCTGCGGTTCGGCCGGACCGAAGCCGACGACGAGGACCTCTGGGGGGCGCTCCGGGTGGCACAGGGCGAGGACTTCGTCCGGGCCAAGAGCAAGGGGCTCGACGCGCGGATCGCGCAGGGCGGCACCAACGTCTCGGGTGGCCAGCGCCAGCGCCTCTGCATCGCGCGGGCCCTCGTGAGCCGGCCCAAGGTCTACGTCTTCGACGACTCGTTCTCGGCTCTGGACGTGACCACGGACGCCAGGCTCCGCGCCGCGCTCAAGAAGCAGACGTCCGATGCCACGGTGATCATCGTGGCACAGCGCGTCTCCACCATCACCGAGGCGGATCAGATCCTCGTCCTCGACAATGGCCGGATCGTGGACCGTGGGACCCACCAGGAGCTCCTGGCCACGAGTCCCACCTACCAGGAAATCGTTGAGTCCCAGCTGAGTGCCGAGGAGGCAGCATGAGCGGCGACAGCAAGTTCGCAGGTCGCGGCAAGCGCGGCAAGGGCGGAGCCGTGGCGGAGGACACCGCGGACGCCCCCGCCGTGGCCCCCGACGACGACGGCATCGAGGAGCAGGAGTACCAGCCCACCGAGGCCGACGGCGGCATGTTCGGCGATGTGCCGGCCAAGAAGGCCAAGAACTTCTGGCCCAGCGCCAAGCGCCTCTTCGGCCTCCTGAAGCCGGAGGCCGCCGGCGTCTGGTTCGTGGTGGTCCTGGTGGTCATCTCGGTCGTCCTCAATGTCATCGCGCCCAAGGTGCTCGGCAAGGCGATGGACGTCATCTTCGCGGGCGTGATCGGCAAGCCTCTTCCGGCGGACGTGACCAAGGACCAGGTGGTCCAGGGTCTGCGGGCGTCGGGACAGAACAACTTTGCGGACATGGTGTCCAAGATGGATCTGGTCCCGGGCCAGGGCATCGACTTCCAGCAGCTGAGCTTCCTCATCGCCTCGGTGCTGCTCATGTACTTCGCGGCGAACCTGTTCCTCTGGGCGCAGGGCTACATCCTGAACCGGATCGTCATGAAGGTGGTCCGCCGCCTGCGTGACGACACGGAGGCCAAGCTCAACCGCCTGCCGCTGAACTACTTCGACACCCGCCAGCGCGGCGACATCCTCTCCCGCGTGACCAACGACGTCGACAACGTCCAGCAGGGCCTCCAGCAGGCCTTCTCCCAACTGGTGTCCTCCGTGCTGACGGTGCTCGGCATCGCGGTCATGATGTTCGTGGTGTCCTGGCAGCTCGCGCTGATCGCCCTGATCGCTCTGCCGCTGTCCGGCATCGCGGCCGGTGTGATCGGCAGCCGCAGCCAGAAGCTGTTCGCGGCCCAGTGGAAGAACACGGGCGACCTGAACGGTCAGATCGAGGAGTCCTTCTCCGGTCACGACCTCGTCCGGATCTTCGGCCGCGAGCAGGACATGCTGGAACGCTTCGACGAGAAGAACGAGTCCCTGAACAAGGCGGCGTTCGGCGCGCAGTTCGTGTCCGGCATGATCTTCCCGGTCATGCAGTTCATCTCCTATCTGAGCTATGTGGGCATCGCGGTCGTGGGCGGCCTTCGGGTCGCCGCCGGCCAGATGTCGCTGGGTGATGCGACCGCGTTCATCCAGTACTCCCGCGAGTTCAGTCAGCCCCTGGGCCAGATCGCCGGCATGGCGAACATGCTCCAGTCCGGTGTGGCGTCCGCGGAGCGCGTGTTCGAGTTCCTCGACGCCGACGAGCAGGACGAGGAAACGGCCACCGAGCACCTCCCGGCCAAGACCGATGGCCACGTGGAGTTCCAGAACGTGAGCTTCAGCTACACGCCGGACAAGCCGCTCATCGAGGACCTCTCCTTCACCGCCGAACCCGGCCACACCGTGGCCATCGTGGGGCCGACCGGTGCGGGCAAGACCACCCTGGTGAACCTGGTCATGCGGTTCTACGAGCTGAACTCCGGACGGATCACGCTGGACGGGGTGGACATCACGCACCTCAGCCGGGCGGAACTCCGTTCCAAGATCGGCATGGTCCTCCAGGACGCGTGGCTCTTCGGAGGCACGATCTACGAGAACATCCGCTACGGAAACCTCGACGCCACCGAGGACCAGATCATGGCGGCGGCGAAGGCCACATTCGTGGACCGCTTCGTGCGTGCGCTCCCGGACGGGTATGACACCGTGATCGATGAGGAGGGCAACAACGTCTCCGCGGGCGAGAAGCAGCTCATCACGATCGCCCGGGCGTTCGTGTCCGACCCATCGCTGCTCATCCTGGACGAGGCCACGAGCTCCGTCGACACCCGCACCGAGCTGTTGCTGCAGAAGGCCATGGCCGCACTGCGGACCGATCGGACGAGCTTCGTGATCGCCCACCGTCTCTCGACGATCCGCGATGCCGACACCATCCTCGTGATGGAAGACGGCCGCATCGTGGAGCAGGGCAACCACGCACAGCTCCTCGCCAGCGAGGGCGCGTACTACCGCCTCTACATGTCGCAGTTCGCAGGCGGCATCGAGGAGGAGGAAGAGCCCGCCGCGGTGGGCGCCGGCGAGTAATCCGCAGGACATCATGTCCCGGCGTCGTGCAGGTTCTCATCTGCTCGACGCCGGGACATGAGTTCGCTTCGAGAGTTCGGATCAGACGCTCCAACGGGCGCCGAACGCACGCGAAGGGCTTGAAACACTTCGCACCCGTCACACCGAATACAGGAATCACAGGGGAATCGCATGTTGCTTGAGATCGCCGTCACCTCGTCCAGCGGAGTGGCGATCGCCGCCCAGGAGGGTGCTCACCGGGTCGAGCTGACCACGGCTCTGGAGCTCGGAGGGCTGACGCCGTCCCAGGGGCTCATGGAAGCCGGCATGGAGGCTGCCGGGGGAGCGGTCGAGGTTCACCCGCTCATCCGCTGCCGTCCCGGCGATTTCCTCTATTCCGCTGAAGAGCTGGGTCTCATGGAACGTGAGATCCGCACCCTGATCAGCCAGGGGGCCACGGGTGTGGTGGTCGGTGCGCTCACGGCGGATGGCGAGATCGACCGCGAGGCGTTGCTCCGGCTGTCGGCGGCCGCTCGCGACGTGAGTGACCGTGCGGAACTGACACTCCATCGGGCGATCGACCAGGTGCGGGACGCCGAGAGCGCCCTGGACACCGTGATCGGGCTTGGCTTCACCCGGGTGCTGTCCTCCGGTCAGCGCCCGACGGTTGCTGCGGGATTGCGGCAGCTCGAGAGCATGCGCCGCCACGCGCAGGGCCGGATTCAGATCATGGCCGGCGGGGGTCTCTCCTTGGAAGACATTCCGGCGGTGCAGGCCGCAGGGCTGGATGCGGTCCACCTCTCCGCGAAGAAGGTGATCTCGACCGCCCAGGGCGAGGCGGTGTCGCTGGGCGCAGCGGACGGGGCGGACCCGACCGCCTACCTGGTGACGGATGCCGACGTGGTCCGGGCAGCACGCCAGGCCATCGACGGCTGAACACGGAGGCATGCCGGACCCGGCCGATGACGGATTGTGACAGAAATTCTTCCTCGGGGTCACAATTCCCCCTTGATTGACACTTCAATGCTTGAGACCTCAAGTTTCGCTGCCCGAGCCACCTCCTTTGGGGGCCGGTCCGGGCGCGATCCGGCCGCGGACCGACGGCCGTTCCTGCAGAAGTCTTCAATCTTCGCCGTCGTATGTCGCCAAATGTCGCGGTTTTGCGGCGACTCGCCGAAGAATCGTTGGACGTTTGCGTGTCACGAAGATTTTCACAAAAGCCTATGGAAATCCGAGTCACTACCTGTAAACTGAAGCTGTCGAAGTGTTTGGCACTCAGCAGTTCAGGTAGTACCGTGGCGTCCTCGCCCATCTTTCTGAAGCATGGTTGAAGCATCCACTCGCCGGGTCTCATATACCGGGGATCCGTAAACCTTCAGTAAGGAAAGTAAGAAAGACATGGCAACAGGCAGCGTCAAGTGGTTCAACGCGGAAAAGGGCTTCGGCTTCATTGCACCTGAGGATGGCTCTCAGGATGTGTTCGCGCACTACTCCGCAATCAACAGCAACGGCTACCGTTCTCTCGAGGAGAACCAGCGCGTGTCGTTCGACATCGAGCAGGGCCCCAAGGGTCCCCAGGCCGTGAACATCACCGCTATCTGAGGTTCTCTGAAGAGCCCGATGCCGATCAGGGCAGGGCACTCCTAGACCTTTGAAAGGGCCGGTCGCACAAGCGACCGGCCCTTTCGCATGCCTGCGGTCATCCTCAGGGGCCGGTGAGGCCACTTCGAAGGGGCCGGACGAGTCCGGTAGAGGCGGACCGAGGAGGACCGCACGGGGTCGCGGGGATCCGCTCGGGGCCGGCCGCACCCGGTCCGCCGATGCCGCACCCGGAACGCCGACGCCGGGCCCGGTCCGGCGTGCCGCTCTCAGCTCAGGACAGGGCCGGGCTGACGGCTTCGGCTCCGGCGCCTGCCAGCCGGGGACGCGCGCCGAGGCCGTGAACGGTCCAGCCGGCGGCCGACCACTGAGCCGCGTCGAGAGCATTGCGGGTGTCCAGCAGGAGCCTGCGGCGGACGACGGAAGCGGTGCGGACCGGGTCGAGCGACCGGTACTCCTCCCACTCGGTGGCGAGCACCACCAGCTCGGCCCCCTCGAGCGCGGCCATCGGACGGAGTTCGAAGCGCAACTGGGGGAACCGCAGCCAGGCGTTGTTGATGGCTCGCGGGTCCGTGACCGTGACGTGCGCGCCGGCTTCGGCCAGCCGTACCGACACGTCCATGGCGGGGGAGTCCCGGATGTCGTCCGTGTCCGGTTTGAAGGACGCGCCCAGCACCGTGATCTGCCGGCCCGCCACGGAACCGCCGAGGAGGTCTGCCGCCGCGTCGACACTGCGCACACGCTGTGCCTGATTGATCCCGTCCACCGTGCCCATCCAGTCCTCGAGGCTGGAGACACCCAGGCTTCGCGCCTGCGTCCGCAGGCTGCGGATGTCCTTCGGCAGGCATCCGCCGCCGAATCCGAGCCCGGCATGCAGGTACCGCGCGCCGATCCGCGGATCCAGCCCCATGGCCGAGGCGAGTTCGACGACGTCGGCGCCCGCGGCGTCGCACAGCTCGGCGATCGCGTTGATGAAGGAGAGCTTCGTGGCGAGATACGCGTTGGACGCCGACTTGATCAGCTCCGCCGTCGCGTAACTGCACACGAGACGCGGCACGCCGGCCGAGAGGAGCGGGGCGTAGACCTCGTCGAGCGCCCGCACCGCGGTGTCGCCGCTGCGGCCCGCGACACCGTAGACGAGACGGTCCGGGACCAGGGAGTCCTTGACCGCGGTGCCCTGCCGGAGGAACTCCGGATTCCAGGCCAGGACCAGGTCATCACCCTGAGCGACGAGTTCACCCAGCATGTCCACCGTCCCGACCGGGACCGTGGACTTCCCGGCGAGCACCGCTCCAGCGGGTGCGTGGGCGACCACCTCGCGCGTGGCGGACAGCAGATAGCCCAGGTCGGCGCCCTCGCCGGTCTTGGACTGCGGCGTCCCGACGCACAGGAAATGGACCTCGCAATCGGCCACGGCGGCGAAATCCGAGGAGAACGTCAGAGAGCCGTCCGCCGTCCCGTGGAGCAGCAGTTCGTCCAGACCGGGTTCGTAGAAGGGTGACTGACCCCGGGAGAGCTGACGGACCTTCGCCTCGTCCGTGTCGATGCCCACCACCTGGTGGCCCATCGACGCCAGCGTGGCGGCATGAACGGCGCCCAGGTACCCGCAGCCAATGACGGAGATCTTCATGTTCCGGCTCCTCTGCTTCTCAGCGGTTCTTCTTGGATGGTTCGGTGCGATGCTGTGCCCAGGGCGCCGTCGCCGTCTGGGCGCGGGGACTCCGGAAGACAGCGGGCGGTTCGACGAGCGAACGGGCCCAGGACCGGACGGCGCCTTCCCGCGCGGCCGCCCGCAAAGCGAGGCTCGGTGCGGGGAGGCGGGGGACTCCGGCGTCGCGGGCCGCCTCGTAGTGCGTCACGAGTTCGCGGCCGATCGCCTCCCAGGTCCTGCCCTGCACGCTCTGCAGTGCCGTACGGGCGAATGCCTGCCGCTTGACGTCATCGCCGAGCAGATCGGCGGCATGGCCGCGGAGCTGCGCGAGGTCGCCCGGCTGGTACAGCCAGCCGGTCCGCGAGTTGTCCACGAGGTCGAGCGGGCCGCCTCGGCCGGTCGCCACGACCGGAACCCCGGACGCCATGGCCTCCTGGATGGTCTGGCAGAAGGTCTCGAATTCGCCGGGGTGCACGAAGAGGTCGAAGGAGGCCACCAATCGGGCCAGGTCCTCGCCGCCTTGGAAGCCGGTGAAGACGGCGCCGGGCAGGAGCTTCTCGAGTGCCTCGCGCTGCGGGCCTTCGCCGACGATCACGAGGCGGGTCCCGGGCAGGTCCGCCAGGACCTGCAGATCCTCCACCTGTTTCTCCACCGCGAGCCGGCCGACGAAGCCGATGATGCGCTCGCCGTGAGGGGCCACGGAGCGCCGCCACGCGTCGTCGCGCTTGGAGGGGTGGAAGCGCCGGGTGTCGACGCCGCGCCGCCAGAGGTGGACCCTCGGGATCCCGCGGCCCTGCAGCTGGTCCCTGGCGAAGGTGGACGGGGCCAGGGTGCGGGAGGAGAGGAGGTGGATGTCCTCCACGCGCTGCCAGGCCCAGTTCTCCAGGAACGGCACCCCGTAGCGTGCCGCGTAGCCCGGGACCTCCGTCTGGTACACGGCGACGGTCGGGATCCCCAGCTGCTGCGCGGCCTGCACGGCCCTCCACCCGAGCACGAACGGCGAGGCGAGATGCACCACGTCGGGGGCGAAACCGGCAAGGATTCTCTTGACCCGGTTGACACCTCCCAGAGCCACTCGCACGTTCGTGTAGCCGGCCAGGGGGACCGCGGGCAGCCGGTGGACGGCCGCTCCGGAGACCTTCGCAGGGGATTCCTCGGCGCCGGAGGAGGGGGCGATGACCAGAACGTCGTCGCCCCGTTCCTGAAGATGATCCAGAACCCTCAGGATCGAGTGCGTCACACCGTTCATCAAGGGCAGGAAGGACTCTGCCACGATTGCGATCCTCACGCTTTCCACGGTGCGCGCCGCTCCTGACCGCGGCGCATCCCTGAGCTGGCCGGAAAGGAAAGCTTGGGTTAACGGGCAGTCCGGACCCGGCCGTCCGACGTCGGCGCCTCACGCCCGCGCAGCCCCCGGCGTGGCAGGATGGAAGGGATGAAATTGCGTGCAGATCAGAGCGGAAACCGTGGCCTTCCCATGCCCTTGTGGCTGCAAGGCGGGCTCGAGGCCGCCCAGGCCGCGATCATCTCCGCGCTGCTCGTGCTGCTGCCGGTGCTCTGGGTGTGGGCGACCGGCGGGTTCGGTCCCACCGGACCCGACTTCATGGCGCGGCTGGCCGGGCAGGCCTGGCTCCTCATTCACGGGGTCCCGCTGAGCGTCCACCTCTATGCCGGGAACGCCGCGTCGCAGGATCTGGGCGGGCCGCTGACCCTCCTGCCGTGGGGGCTCGCGCTGATCCCGTTCGCCCTCTCGTGGCGTGCGGGCAAACGCCTGGCCCGCGCCTCCTACTCGGACCAGCTCTGGCAGGCGGCGCTGGGCGCCTTGCTCGTCTACGGGGCGTTCTCCTTCGCCACCGCCTTCGTCTGCGGCACGGTGGACGTGCGGATCAACCTGGTGCAGGCGGCCCTGATCCCGCTGCTGCCCGTGTTCCTCGGCCTGGTCCTCGGAGCGCGGCGCGAATCCCGTTCGTGGTCCCGGCTGATCGGGGTCGAGGCGGTCGACTGGATCTCCCGGACCAGTCAGCACTCGCGCTGGGCGGGGTCCTACCTCTGGACCGTCGTCCGCGCCGGTTTCCTGGCGGCGATGGCCGCCCTCTCGCTCGCCGCGCTGATGTTGGCCGTGACGCTGGTGGCACACTGGGCCGACGTCGTCAGTGTCTACGAAGGCCTCGGAGGCGGCATCCCCGGCGGCGCCGGACTGACCCTGGCGCAGCTGGGCTATCTGCCTCATCTGGTGGTGTACTCGCTGGCGTGGCTCAGCGGCGCGGGCATCACCCTCGGGGTGGGCTCGACCGCCGGCGCGCTCGGCACCGCGGTGGGACCCGTCCCGGCGGTGCCGGTCCTGGCGGCCCTGCCCACCGGCCCCCTGCCGTTCGGTTTCGTCGCGCTGGCGGTCCCCGTCGTCGCGGGTGTCCTCGCCGGGTGGTGGTTCCTCCGCGAAGGTGAGAACCACTTCGACGAATGGCTCTCCATCCGCGTCAAGGCCCGCTGGTTCACCATGCCGGCGTCCACCCTCGTGCTGGCGGCCGCCGTCGGCGTGGTGACCGGCGCGGTCGCGATGGTCCTGGCGTGGATGACCAGCGGATCGCTGGGCCTGGGGCGGCTCAGCCATCTGGGTGCGCCGCCGCTGCAGACGGCGCTGTACGTCGCCTGCGAGGTGGCGGTCGGCGTCGTGATCGGACACTCGGTGGCGCCGTGGCTGGAACGTGAGCAGCTGAGCGGGTACGACGACGCCCCCTCCCGCCGGATGAGCGAGTCGTTCTCCGCGAGCAAGTCCGCCGACTGAGCGACGGCGCTGACCGCGCGGACAGCACGGGGCGGGCTGCCGGGCGGGGTGCCGCAGGAGATCCTCCCGGGTGACCTCCAGGGAACTTTCAGGACGTCAGGTGCACAATTCCTTGGGCGGACGTTCAGGCCGCCTGCGACGGAAAGGCCACCGGCATGGAATTCTTCAAACAGCTGCTCAACGCGGACATCCTCGGTGACGGCTTCCTGCTGGTGTGGTCGGTGCTCAGCGCCGCCGTCGTGCTCTACCTGCTGTTCAAAGAGTGGAACGTCCGCTGGTTCGTGAAGGCGCTCCTCGCCCTCGTGGCGGGGGCCGGGCTCGGATGGCTCGTGGCGTGGTGGCTGATCACGGTCCAGGACGCCTTCGGCGACGGCATCATCCTTCCGGTGTGGCTGTGGTCCGCCGCGGTGTTCGCCGGCCTGGCCCTGGCCGTGCTGAACCTCAGGCGCAGCCGCTGGTGGCGCAAGGCCGTGGCCGTGGTCGGAGTCCTGCTCTTCACCGCGACGGCGGCGTTCCAGATCAACGCGGCATACGGGCTCAACCCGACGCTCGGCGCGCTGCTGAACATCAACACCGCCAATCCGCTCGAGGTCGCCGGCAAGGATCACTGGAAGAGCGAGAATCTCCAGCGTCCTCTGTACGAGGAGTGGAAGGCTCCGGCGGATCTGCCTGCCGTCGGGCAGATCGGCACGACCCCCCGGTACATCCCCGCAGCGCATTCCGGCTTCCCGGCCCGGTGGTCAGCCCTGTATCTGCCGCCCGCCGCACTGGTGAAGAACCCTCCACGGCTGCCGGTCATCATCTTCATGCTGGGTCAGCCCGGCCACCCCGACGCACGGCTGATGGGCTACGCGGTCAACGCCTACGCGGCACAGCATCACGGCTTGGGGCCCATCGTGGTGGGCGTGGACCAGTTGAGCGACCCGAGCCTCGACCCCCTCTGCCTCGACACCTCCATGGGCAAGGTGGAGACGTACATGATGAAGGACGTCGTGCCGTGGATCAGGAACAACCTGCCGGTGCGCCAGGACCGGAAGGACTGGGCGATCGTCGGCTATTCCAACGGCGGGTCCTGCGCGGCCTACTTCGGGTCGAAGTACCCGCAGGTGTTCGGGAGTTTCGCCGGTCTGGGGGCGGAGGCCTTCCAGGGTTCGGATCACAGCGCCGAAGTGCTCCGCGACGTCTTCCACGGTGACCAGGCCGCGTACAACGCCGTCAGACCGATGAACATCATGGCGAAGCGGGCCCCGTACCGCGACACCAGGGCGATCTTCACCGTCGGCCAGAACGACGGCGTCTTCCTCCCCGCCGCTCAGGCGTACACGGCGGCGGCGAAGAAGGCCGGCATGGACACCTCGCTCTACATCGTCCCGCATGGCGACCACTCCCACACCGGGCTCGACGGCGGGATCGAGAAGACCCTGCAATGGCTCTACCCGAGAATGGGCCTCGCCGCGCCGGGAACCGTGCCGTATGTGGCCAGCCTGACATCGCCCTGAGCGGATTCGGGGCGGCGATCCGCACTGGATACTCTTGGACCATGCGAATTGTGGTCTTGGTGTCCGGGAGCGGATCGAATCTTCAAGCCGTCATCGACGCGGTGGCACAGGGCGAGCTGGACCTGGAGATCGCGGCCGTCGGCTCCGACCGCCCCGACGCCTACGGCCTCGTCCGGGCCCGTGAAGCCGGCATCCCCGCCTTCACCGTGAACTTCCGTGACTACGCGGACCGCGCGGAGTGGGATGCGGAGCTGACGCGTGTGGTCTCGTCCTACGCCCCGGATCTCGTGCTGTCCTCCGGCTTCATGCGGATCGTCTCCGCGGCGTTCATCGACACCTTCCAGGGCCGCTACCTCAACACCCACCCCGCACTGCTGCCGGCCTTCCCCGGAGCGCATGGCGTCCGGGACGCGCTCGCGTACGGGGTCAAGGTGACCGGCTGCACCGTGCACTGGGCCGACGCCGGCGTCGACACGGGGCCCATCGTCGCGCAGGAAGCAGTGGCCGTCCTCGACGGCGAGACGGAAGCCGAACTGCACGAACGGATCAAGGTCGTGGAACGGCGGCTGCTTGTCAGCACACTGTCAGCGATTGTTCAGCACGGCTTGCTATAAATTACAGCGCGCGCCTCAGAACGCACCCATTGTTCTTGATGGGCCGACGCGCACTCAGCGTCGGAACACAGTACTCAGGGAGTGGCCTTGGACTTCTGGAAGCATGTCCTGGACACGGTCATCATCGGACCGAAATTCCTCCTGGCCTGGAGCGCGCTCAGCATCGTCTTCCTCCTGTACCTCGTGTTCAAGCACCGCCGCGCCCGGTGGTTCCTCTACGCGGCAGGCGGCCTTCTGCTGGGCCTGGGGATCGGCCTCGGGCTCCTCTGGTACCTGCAGGACGTGGACAACACCTTCGGCGAGCCGTTCCTGAATGAGGTCTGGTTCTGGGCGCCTGCGGCATTCGCGGGTGTGGTCCTGGCCATTCTCAATCTGAGGGGCGGCCGCTGGTGGCGCAGCGTGATCGCGGGGGTGTCCGTCGTCGTCTTCCTGATCACCGCGGCGTTCCAGATCAACGCGGCCTACGGGCTCAACCCGACGCTCGCGTCGCTCCTGGAGATCGACACGGCGAACGTGGTGCGGGTGGCCCCCAAGAGCGAATGGAACACCACCGACTCCACCGAGGCGCTCTACAAGCACTGGGTGGCGCCGGCGGGCATGCCGACGGAAGGGCAGCAGGGGAAGACCCCGGCCCCGATCCCGGCCGCGCACTCCCATTTCCCGGCCCGCTGGCCCGGCCTCTACCTGCCGCCGGCCGCGCTCGTGAAGAACCCGCCGCTCCTGCCGTTCGTCATCATGATGATGGGTCAGCCGGGCAGCCCTGATCCGACGTCGATCGCGTCCGTGGCCAACGCCATGGCGGCCAAGCACCACGGCCTGGCGCCCGTGATCCTGGTCGTGGACCAGCTGGGCGATCCGATGAAGGATCCGCTCTGCCTCAACACCTCCCGCGGGCAGGTGGAGACCTACATCATGAAGGACGTGGTGCCCTGGGCACGCGCCAATCTGCCGATCCAGAAGGACCGCAAGTACTGGACCTTCATGGGGTACTCCAACGGCGGGGTCTGCGCGGCGTACTTCGGCACCAAGTACCCGAAGGACTTCGGCAGCTACGCCTCCATCTCGGGGGAGGAGTTCCAGGGCTCGGAGAAGGCCGGCTACACCCTGGCCACGGCCTTCAACGGGAACCAGGCGGCCTACAACGCGGTCAAGCCCCGCAACATCATGAAGGCCCACCGCCACTACCCGGACACGGTCGCCGTGTACACGGCCGGAAGTGAGGACCCGAAGTACATCGGGGCGGCCAAACGGTCGCTCGCGACCGCCGAGTCCGTGGGCATCAAGGGCACCTTCTACATCGTGCCCGGGGCCGGACACGTCTCCGGCGCCGTGGTCGGCGGCCTGACCGAGGCGTTCAACGTCCTCTACTCCCGATGGGGGCTCGCGGCGCCATGAGCGTTCCCGGTCTCGTGATCAATGAAGGACCGGTCCTCGGCAGGACCGCCCGGACGAACAGGTTCAAGCGGTGAACGATAAGACGACCCCGGGCGGCGAAGTCCCGGAATCCTCGCCCCAGGGGGCGGGGGCCGCACCCGAGCTCCTGACGCAGCCGCCCACCGGCCGCCTGCGGGACACCAAGGAGTGGCTGGACGGCTTCTTCCGCCGCATCCCCTTCTCCTTCCTGATGGCCGCGGTCTTCCTGGCCACCAGCATCCTCAGCGCGACGGTGTTCCACGGCAACATCAACGCCGTCAAGGACTCCTGGGGCCTGGGCGTGGACACCACCCTCGACGCGGGCAAGTGGTGGACCCCGCTGTCCGCCCTGCTCATCCCGCAGGACGTCATGGGCACCGTGGTGGCGATGCTCGGCGCCGTGCTCCTCCTCGGCCTGGCGGAGCGCACCCTCGGGACCCGGAAGGCGGCGCTCGCCTTCTTCGCGACCGGCCTGATCGCCGGAACCCTCGGCGTGCTCCTGCAGTGGCTGGGCACGCTGACCTGGGAATGGTGGTCCACCGGGGCGTCGACCGCCATCACGATGGACCCGCTCACCGGCGTGATCGGCGCGATCGCCGCCGCGACCGGGTCGATGGGTGCCCTGTGGCGCCGTCGCATCCGGGTGGTGCTGTTCGCGTTCATGCTGATCTTCCTCCTGTACTCGGGCGATCCGGAGGATCTGTACCGGCTGGTCGCAGTGCTCGTCGGCCTGCCGCTCGGGGTCCTGCTGGCGCCGCGCAGCAAGCCGCTCACCGTGAAGGTGCTGCACAGCTCGCACCGTGAGACGCGCACCCTCGTGGCCGCCGTCGTGCTCGTCACGGCCGTCGGACCCATCGTCGCGTTCCTCGGCAGCACCGATCTGACACCGTTCGCCTTCGGGTCCTATCTCTTCATGAACGACCCGATCGACCCCTCCACCCTCACGGCCGTGTGCCGGGGGGACATGCCGATCACCCGGCAGTGCATCCGTCAGCTGGCACGGCTCGGTTCCCAGGGTCCGGGCATGTTCGTGATGTCGTTCGTGCCCGTGGTGCTCCTCGGCCTCGCGGCCTGGGGTCTGTACCGCGGCCGCCGTTTCGGCTGGTGGCTCGCCGTGAGCGTGAACTCCGCCATCCTGCTCTTCGCGCCCGGCTCCTTCGGTGTCGTGCGCGTCATCGCCCAGGGCGGCTCGCCGTCGCACCGCCCCTTCGATGCCTCGGAGCTCGTCATCTGGGTGGTCACGGCGGCCCTCGTGCCGGTCGGCTCGCTGATCATGCTGGTGGCCACCCGGAAGCACTTCGGGATCCGGGCGCCCCGCGGGGCGGTGCGCCGGTTCTGGCTCGTGCTCGGTGCCGGTTTCGTCGTGCTGACCGCCGCGTACATCTTCTCCGCCTTGGTGAATCTCGCGGCGATCGTGCCGCACACCAGCCCCTGGCAGGTCATCCTCGAAGCGCCGCGGCGCTTCATCCCGCCCCACTTCCTGGGGCGCCCCACCCATGCGGTCATGCCCCGGCATTCGGCGGTCAGCTGGGCCTTCCAGTGGTGCGGCCCCGTCTTCTGGGCGCTCTTCGCCGCTCTGGTGGTCTGGGTCCTCTCGCGGTCGCCCCGCCTGGCCATGGCGCACGACGCCGACGCCTTCCGCGCGCTCCTGCGGCGCCACGGCGGCGGCTCGCTGGGCCACATGGGCACCTGGGAGGGCAACACCCCGTGGTTCACCCGCGACGGCGAGGGCGCCCTCCCGTACCGCGTGGTGAACGGCAACGCGATCGCCCTGGGCGACCCCGTGTGCGCCCCTCACCGGGCGGAGGAGACGATCCGGGAGTTCCTGGCGTTCTGCGACGAGCACAACTGGACCCCGGTGTTCTACTCGATCCACCCCCAGTACCTTCCGGTGTTCGAGGACCTCGGCTGGCACCACATGTCCGTGGGGGAGGAGACCGTGGTGCACACGGCCGACTTCTCGATGAAGGGCAAGCACTGGCAGAGTGTCCGGACGGCGCTCAACAAGGCCGTCCGCGAGGGCAAGACCACGGTGTGGACCTCCTGGGCCGAGCTTCCGTTCGCCGCCACCACGGAGATCGCCGCCATCTCCGAGGCCTGGGTCGCGGAGAGCGACCTGCCGGAGATGGGCTTCACCCTCGGTGGGCTGGACGAGCTCCGGGATCCCGACGTCAGGCTCATGCTCGCGCTCGCCGAGGACGGCCGGATCGAGGCCGTCACCTCCTGGATGCCCATGTACCAGGACGGGGAGATCATCGGGTGGACGCTCGACTTCATGCGGCGCTCGCCGGAGTCGTTCAACGGGGTCATGGAATTCCTGATCGCCTCCGCCGCCCTGCACATGCGGGACGAGGGATGCCGCTACATGAGCCTCTCCGGGGCGCCGCTCGCCACCAAGCCGGCCGCGCCCGGCGCCGAGGAGCCGGAGGACGTCGCGGGCATGGACGTGTTCCTGGCCTGGCTCTCACGGACCCTCGAGCCGGCGTACGGCTTCAGTTCGCTGTTCCGGTTCAAAGCCAAGTTCCACCCCGAGTACGTCACGCTGTCCATGGCGTACCAGGACGTGCTGGCCCTGCCGGGCATCGGCGTCGCGCTGGGCAAGGCGTACCTGCCGGACGTCTCCACCCGGGAGGCCGTGGCCCTGGCCAGGAGCCTCGGCCGGAAGGACTGAGCCGGCTGGTGCGGCCGCCGGGCGGACGGCGGACCGTGGCGGCCGCCGTCGTGATGCCGCAGGTGACGTTCCTGGCACGACGACAGCGGCGAGAGCAGCGGCCGAAGGTCAGCCCAGGCGGCGGGCGGCGGTCTCCGGGGCCACGCGCGCCATCGCGGCGACGGCCAGCACCACCAGCAGCGTGGCGGCCAGGAAGGTGTTCGCCAGGCCCCACTGCGGCCAGAAGTAGCCGGCGAAGAGCAACGGACCGAAGCCGGCGCCGAGCCGCGAGATGGTGGAGGCCCAGCCGAAGCCGCTGGCGCGCAGGGACGTCGGGTACAGCTCTGACACGTAGGTGTACAGCACGGGGATGGCGATCTGCACGACGAAGCCGAACACCAGGAGCCACACCACCGCCAGCACGGGATCGCCCAGAGCGAACGACACCAGGACCAGCAGCAGCCCGGAGAGCGGTCCGGTCACGGCGAGGATCCAGCGCCGTCCGACGCGCTCCACCAGGAGCGCCGCCACGAGCACGCCGAGCAGGCCCACGGCGGCCATCCCCGCGGTGGTGAGGAACGCCCGGAAGTCCGCGAACCCGGCGCCGATCAGGATCTTGGGCATCCAGGTCAGCGACAGGTAGTACACCAGCAGGATGGTGAGGAACAGGGCCCAGGACGTGGCGGTGATCCGCCAGTCGAAGCGCCAGAGGGCGGTGAGCTGAACCCACACGCCGCGGGCCGTCAGACGGGGGAGTGGGCGCGCCTCGGGCAGGGTGTAGGGGCGTTCCGGGGCGCCGGTGTCCTCCACCAGCCGGTCGATGACGGCGGCCGCCTCACGGTTGCGTCCCTTGTTGACGAGGAAGAGCGGAGACTCCGGGACGCCGCGCCGGATCCAGAACACCAGGAACGCCGGGAGCACCATGACCAGCATCGTGAGGCGCCAATCGTGCCAGGTCCCCACGAGCCACGCCGAGATGACCCCGCACAGCGCGGCTCCGAGCGGCCACCAGGCGTCCATGGCGGTGAGGACACGGCCGCGGTGCCTGGTGGGGGTGAACTCGCCCACCAGGGCGTAGTCCACGGGGATGCAGCCACCCAGCCCGAACCCGGCCAGGAAGCGGAAGGCGCAGAACCAGGCGAAGTCGGGGGCGAGAGCGCCGGCCACCGTGAACAGGGAGAACATCAGGAGCGTCGCCGTGAAGGCCTTCTTCCGCCCGAGGGTGTCCGCGATGGTGCCCCAGAGGAACGCTCCGAGGGCCATGCCCACCAGGTTCGCCGTGCCCACCCACGCGGCGTCCGCAGGACCGAGGCCCCATTCCTTCCCGACGAGGGGGATGAGGATGCCGTTGAGGGTCACGTCCCAGGCGTCGAACATGAAGCCGAGGCCGCCGATGAGGAAGATCTTGCCCTGCACGCGCCAGCGCCAGGGCAACTCCTGGATGAGCAGATCACCACGGGGGACGGTGGGGTGGCTGTTCATGATGTCCTGACGGCTCCTTCATGTGCTCGGGGTCGCCGCGGCCCGTCGCTCAGGAGCAGCTGCCGGCGTGGAGCTTCTTGGCGATGGCGTCACTCTGGGGCGTCATCCGGTATTCCGGATGAGGGCTGCCTTCGAACGGCTGGAGATCATCGTACGACGCGCCCAGGAACAGGACGGCGTAGGAGTTGGTCACGGCCTCCACGGAGCCGCCCGCCCGGGCCGGTTGCGGAGTGTCGCAGATCTGGGTGATCCGGTAGTGCGAGAGCTCGTGCTTCATCACACTCACCACCACGGGGGAGTAGAACACGTGATCGGCGGCGGCCGTCGCCCGGTTGCCGTAGATGACCCGGGGCGCGCCGGTGCAGAAGGACGCGACGACATACTGATCGGGTTCCTTCGAGGTGGGGCAGCTCTTCTTCAGCTGAGCGAAGTCCCAGTTCACCGACAGTCCGAAGCTCCGCACGAGCGCCTCCGCGGAGGGGATGTACGAGCCGTCGGCATCCGAGGCGGGGACGAATGCCTGCGCGAGCGCTTCGAGCCGGGCGTTCTCCTTCTTCGGCGACGCCGTCCCGGCGAACGCATGGGCCTTGCCGGTGGACGGGTCCGTGAACCGGCCCTTCAGCCCCAGGGGCGCCTGGGCCAGGTAGTTCTTCTCGAGGGATCGCACGGAGCCCAGTGCGGCGGTCAGTTCCCTTCGCAGGGCCGCTTGGTCCTCGCTGCTGCGCTCTCCCATCTTCTGCAGGGCGGCGAGCCGGTCGCTGAGATCGGCTTGGAATTCCAGGACGTAGTCCCGGCCCGCCGGGGTTCCGGGCAGGAGGAATCCGGGTTTGTCCGTCTTCGCCGCGAGCGCGTACCGGTTGACGGTGTTCCGGGTCTCCGCCACTGCGGCGTCGTAGCCCGGCAGCTCAGCCATCAGGAACCGGGGCGGGGCGGGGGCCGCCGAACCGGCCGTGAGCACAGGCCGGAGGACGGCCACGCCGAGGATGGCCAGCAGGCCCAGCACGCAGACCGCGACCAGCGTGATCACGAGCCCGGTGCGCCGTCTCCTCGGCGGGGGCGGCGGGGCTGGCGGAGGGGGAGCGTACGACGGCGCGTGGTCCTCGGCCATCTGCCCGTACGCCGGGCCTGCCACTTCCATCGCCGGGCCTCAGGAGGCCTGCGCGACGGCCTGGCGCAGCCGCCCGCCGGCGGCGTCCAGCGCCGCCCGGCCGGCGTCGGCGTCGATCCCGGTCAGCACCATGAGGATGGCCAGCTTCACCGATCCGCCGGCGGCGTCCAGGGCCGCGGACGCCTCTTCCACCGAGCAGCCGGTGGCCTGGAGCACGGTGCGCTGGGACCGGGCGCGGAGCTTGGCGTTGGTGGCTTGGAGGTCCACCATCATGTTGCCGTAGGTCTTGCCGAGCTTGACCATGCTGAGAGTGCTGATCATGTTGACCACGAGCTTCTGGGCGGTGCCGGACTTCAGCCGAGTGGACCCGGCGACGAATTCCGGCCCGACCTCGACGTCGATCGCCACCTCCGCGGTGGCGCCGATGACCGAGTCCCTGTTGCAGGCCAGGCCCACCGTGAAGGCGCCCGCGGCCCGTGCGGCCTCCAGCGCGCCGACCACATACGGGGTCCGGCCCGACGCGGAGATGCCGACCACGGCGTCCCCGGCCCCGATCGAGAGGGCCGCCAGGTCAGCGGCGCCGGCCTCGGCGTCGTCCTCCGCGTTCTCGACCGCCTCACGGATGGCGCGGGGGCCGCCCGCGATCACGCCGACCACCATGTCCGGGTCGGTGCCGTACGTGGGAGGACACTCGCTGGCGTCCAGGACGCCGACGCGTCCGGCGGTGCCTGCGCCGATGTAGATCAGGCGTCCGCCCGTCGCGAGCTTGGCGTACACCCCGTCGACGGCGGCGGCCACCGCGTCCAGCTCGCGCTCCACCGCGGCGGCGACGAGGGCGTCCTGGCCGTTCATCGCCTTCACGAGTTCCGCCGTGGTCATGGTGTCGATGGAACTCAGCTCAGGATTGGCCGCCTCCGTGGACAGGCCCTGGAGCTGGGCGCGGAGTTCCGCGAGGGAATCCTGGGGTTCAGGCTGGCTGGTCACGGTAGATGTACCTTTCCTGGAGGAGATCCGGCTGGGTGGCGAGCGCGGCGCCGTCGAGGCCGGTCCCGAGTGCCGGGACGACGGTGGCCTCGACGCTCTTGAGGGCCGAGGTGAGCCGGGCCCGGAACAGCGGGGAGTCGCTCACGCCGCCCAGCAGGGCGACCCGGCGGGAGGGATCTCCCGGGTGCGTGGCCGGTCCGGAGGCGAGTGCGCGTCCCACGGAGCGGGCGACGTGGGCGCAGGCGCGGTCCACGATGCCGAGGGCGACGGCGTCCCCGGCCGCGGCGGCGTCGAGCACGCGGGGCGTGAAGGACCCCATGGCACGGTACGGGTTGCTCACGGAGCCGAGCCACCCGGGCAGATCGAGGACGGGGACGGGCAGCCCGTCCGGGTCGGAGAGCAGGGTGGCGGGGCCGCCGTCGAGCTCCTCCAGGACGGCGGCGAGGCCCTCCTGGCCGATCCAGCGGCCGCTGCCCCGGTCGCCGAGGAGCGGACCCCAGCCGTCGGCGCGGTGCAGCGTGCCCTCGTCGTCGAAGCGGAAGACGACCGCGCCGGTTCCGATGATCACGGCCGCTCCCGGGGAGGACCCGAACGCTCCCAGGTGGGCCGCGGTGGCGTCCGAGATGACGGCGGCCGGGACGGAGAAGTGCCCGGCCAGCCGGTGGGCGAGTTCGCGGGATCCGGCCTCATCCGAGGCGACCCCCGCGATGGCGGCGCCGATGCCGCTGGGCCGGGGGAGCGGCGTCCCGTCCGTCTCGGAGATGCGCAGGTGCACGGAACCGTCCGTGATCATGAGGAAGGCGTTGTTGACCCCGCCGGCCGTGGCCAGGCCGGGGAACCCCTCCAGGACGGTGGAGGCGAGGACTTCCGTGCCCTCCGTGGGATGGCTCCGGAGCTCCAGGCGACAGCGGCTCTTGCCGATGTCGGCGATCAGCACGGGCCCCGATTCAGCGACGGGCTGGGACGCGAGGGCGGCGGAGTCGGAGGGCAGATGTCCCGGCAGGCGGGAGGACGCGGGGTCCTGGAGGTCGCTCTGGTCCGGAAAGACTGTCATGCACACCCACACTAGTGCCGCCCTCGCGCGGGCGACAGACTGTTAAGGATGACGCGTCCTGTGTGAACAAGATCGAAAACAGCCTCGATACGCCATATTCGATCATTCGCGGCCTCGCCTGAGGTCCTCAGGTCACGCGGTAGGGATGAACCGTCCCGCGCGATAAAATGGCCTCATCCCGCCAATCGATGTCGCCGTGCGTGGGCCCGTGCTGGCTGCGTACGCCGAATCCGTGCCACTTTGGAGTGCCATTCGTGTCCGTCACGCAGCTTGACCGTGTTCCCATCCGCCGGGCCCTGATCTCGGTCTATGACAAGACCGGTCTGGAGGACCTGGCCCGCGGCCTGCACGCCGCAGGGGTGGCACTGGTCTCCACCGGCTCCACCGCCAAGAAGATCGCGGCCCTCGGGATCCCCGTCACCGAGGTGGAGCAGGTCACCGGCTCCCCGGAGATGCTGGACGGCCGGGTCAAGACCCTCCACCCGCGCATCCACGGCGGCATCCTGGCCGACCGCCGCGTCCCGGCCCACATGGACACCCTGACCGAGATGGAGATCGAGACCTTCGATCTGGTGGTCGTGAACCTGTACCCCTTCGTCGAGACGGTCAAGTCCGGCGCCGCCCTCGATGACGTGGTCGAGCAGATCGACATCGGAGGCCCCGCCATGGTGCGCTCCGCCGCGAAGAACCACGCCGCCGTCGCGATCGTGACGGATCCGGGCTTCTACCCGCAGGTCATCGCCGCCGCGGCCGAGGGCGGTTTCAGCCTCAAGCAGCGCCGTGTCCTGGCGGCCCGCGCCTTCGCCCACACCGCCAGCTACGACAACGCCGTGGCCAGCTGGACCGCCACGCAGTTCCTGGACGAGGACGGCGACGGCGTCATCGACTGGCCCGCCTACGCCGGCGTCTCGCTCGAGCGCTCCGAGGTGCTCCGCTACGGCGAGAACCCGCACCAGCAGGCCGCCCTCTACGTGGACAAGGCCGCCCCGGCCGGCATCGCCCAGGCCGACCAGCTGCACGGCAAGGCCATGAGCTACAACAACTTCGTGGACGCCGACGCCGCCCTGCGCGCCGCCTTCGACTTCGCCGAGCCCGCCGTGGCCATCATCAAGCACGCCAACCCGTGCGGTGTCGCCGTCGCGACCCCGGGCGCCGAGGACCCGATCGCCGACGCCCACCGCAAGGCCCACGCCTGCGACCCCGTCTCCGCGTACGGTGGGGTCGTCGCGGCCAACCGCGCCGTGTCCAAGGGCATGGCCGAGACCCTGGCCGGGATCTTCACCGAGGTGGTCATCGCACCGTCCTTCGATCCGGAGGCCGTGGAGATCCTCTCCAAGAAGAAGAACATCCGCCTCCTGGCCCTGCCGGACGGCTACGGCCGCTACCCGGCCGAGCTGCGCCAGGTCTCCGGCGGCATGCTCGTCCAGATGTCCGACGTGATCGACGCCGACGGCGACGATCCCGCGAACTGGACCCTCGCCAGCGGTGAGGCCGCGGACGAGAAGACGCTCGCCGAGCTGGTCTTCGCCTGGCGCGCGGTCCGGGCCGCCAAGTCCAACGCCATCCTGCTCGCCCGCGACGGCGGCACGGTCGGCATCGGCATGGGCCAGGTCAACCGCGTGGACTCCTGCCGTCTGGCCGTCGAGCGCGCGAACACGCTCGGTGTGGCGGTCGAATCCACGGTGGACGCCGCAGGCGGCGCCTCCAACGTGTCCGCCACGGAGGCTCCCGAGCGCGCCCGTGGCGCCGTGGCCGCGTCCGACGCCTTCTTCCCCTTCGCCGACGGTCTGCAGATCCTGCTGGCCGCCGGTGTCCGTGCCGTGGTCCAGCCCGGCGGCTCGGTGCGTGATGAAGAGGTCATCGAGGCGGCCCAGGCGGCCGGCGTGACCATGTACTTCACCGGCTCGCGCCACTTCTTCCACTGACGGCGGGAGGACGACGGCGGCCGCGCGCCGCCGTCGTCCTCTGCCGCAGTGCTCGACCCGGCTCTCCGCAGGCCAGCTAGTACGCTGGGAGAGCCTGATTCTTAGACGGTAAACCAGTAACAGTAGGAGAGGCCCTGATGGCAAAGATCATCTACACCCACACTGACGAAGCGCCCATGCTCGCCACCCATTCCTTCCTTCCGGTGGTCCGGGCGTACGCCTCCAGCGCGGGTGTGGACATCGAGACCCGGGACATCTCCCTCTCCGGTCGCATCATCGCGGCGTTCAGCGACTTCCTCGAAGAGGACCAGCGCATCGGGGACGCCCTCGCCGAGCTGGGTCAGCTGGCCAAGACCCCGGAAGCGAACATCATCAAGCTTCCGAACATCTCCGCCTCCATCCCGCAGCTCAAGGCCGCCATCGCCGAGCTCCAGGGCCAGGGCTACGCGCTGCCGGACTACCCGGACAACCCCTCCTCCGATGAGGAGACGGACATCCGTTCGCGCTACGACAAGATCAAGGGCTCCGCCGTGAACCCGGTCCTGCGTGAAGGCAACTCGGACCGCCGTGCGCCGCTGTCCGTGAAGACCTACGCCCGCAAGAACCCGCACTCCATGGGGGCCTGGTCCTCCGACTCCAAGACCAATGTCGCCACCATGGGCCAGAACGACTTCCGCTCCAACGAGAAGTCCGTGACCCTGGCCAAGGACGACGTCCTGACCATCCAGGAGGTGTTCGCGGACGGTTCCGTCAAGGTCCTCCTGAAGGACCTCAAGGTCCTGGCCGGCGAGGTCGTCGACTCCACCGTGATGCGTGCCGCGGCCCTGGACGAGTTCCTGGCCGGCGCCGTGCAGCGCGCCAAAGAGGAGGGCGTCCTCTTCTCCGCCCACCTCAAGGCCACCATGATGAAGGTCTCCGACCCGATCATCTTCGGCCACGTGGTCAAGGCCTACTTCCACGAGCTCTTCGAGAAGTACGGCGAGCAGCTGGCCGCCGCCGAGCTCAGCCCGAACAACGGCCTGGCCGCCATCCTGGCCGGCATCGACGAGCTGCCCGAGGAGATCCGCGACGACGTCCGCGGCCTCATCAGCAAGGCGCTCGAAGAGGGCCCGGCCCTCGCCATGGTCGACTCGGACAAGGGCATCACCAACCTGCACGTCCCGTCCGACGTGATCGTGGACGCCTCCATGCCGGCCATGATCCGCATCGGCGGCCACATGTGGGGCCCGGACGGCAAGGAGCACGACACCCTCGCGGTGCTGCCGGACTCCAGCTACGCCGGTGTCTACCAGGCCGTGATCGAGGACTGCCGTGCGAACGGCGCCTACGATCCCACCACCATGGGCACCGTGCCGAACGTCGGCCTCATGGCCCAGGCCGCCGAGGAGTACGGCAGCCACAACAAGACCTTCGAGATCGCCAAGGCCGGCACGGTCCAGGTCGTCTCCTCGGACGGCACCGTCCTCATGGAGCACGCCGTGGAGCCGGGCGACATCTGGCGTGCCTGCCAGACCAAGGACGTCCCGGTCCGCGACTGGGTCAAGCTGGCCGTCACCCGTGCCCGCGCCTCCCAGACCCCGGCCGTGTTCTGGCTGGACGAGAGCCGCGCCCACGACGCGCAGCTCATCGCGAAGGTCAACGAGTACCTCAAGGAGCACGACACCGAGGGCCTCGACATCCGCATCCTCACCCCGGAGGAGGCCACCACGTTCACCGTCCAGCGCCTGCGCCGTGGCGAGGACACCATCTCCGTGACCGGCAACGTGCTGCGTGACTACCTCACCGACCTGTTCCCGATCCTCGAACTGGGCACCTCCGCGAAGATGCTCTCCGTGGTGCCGCTCATCAACGGCGGCGGCCTGTTCGAGACCGGCGCCGGCGGATCCGCTCCGAAGCACGTGCAGCAGCTCGTGTCCGAGGACTACCTGCGCTGGGACTCCCTCGGTGAGTTCTTCGCCCTGGTCCCGTCCCTGGAACTCTACGCGGAGCAGGCCGGCACCCCGGGCGCCAAGGTCCTGGCCGACACCCTGGACCGCGCCACGGGCACCTTCCTGCTCGAGAACAAGTCCCCGGGCCGCAAGCTCGGCACCATCGACAACCGTGGATCGCACTTCTACCTGGCCCTCTACTGGGCGCAGGAGCTCGCCGCGCAGAAGGACGACGCCGCCCTGGCCGAGGCCTTCGCCCCGCTGGCCGAGGCTCTCGCCGCCCAGGAGGAGACCATCGTCTCCGAGCTCCTGGCCGTGCAGGGTCACCCGGTGGAGCTGGGCGGTTACTACCGTCCGGACGAGGCCAAGGCCACCGCGGCCATGCGTCCCTCGGCCACGCTCAACGGACTGATCGACGGCTTCGGCGCCTAGTCACCATGCCGCGCCCGGCGACGGGCTGAGCGGGTCCGTTCAGGGCTCCGGCACGACGGCGGCCGGTCACCTTCTCCGGGAGGTGGCCGGCCGCCGTCGTCGTCTCCGGAGTGAGTCGCGGGATGTCGTGTCGCCCGTGGGATGTGTCACAACTGTTGACAGCCTTGTCGGGTCCTTGCGAGGATGAACTTGAAGCTTCAAACGATCCGCCCCCGTCCCGAGGCCACCGTGACCGATGACCACCGATAGCGAGGACCCCCGCATGGCTTCCGTTTCCACCTCCCGCACCACCGACACCGCTCTGGCCGTTCTCCGGATCGCCCTGGGCGTCGTGTTCTTCGCCCATGGCTGGCAGAAGATCTTCACCTTCACCCTTCCCGGAGTTCAGGGCTCCTTCGGCCAGATGGGCGTTCCTGCCGCCGACATCGTCGGCCCGGCCGTCGCCTTCCTCGAGCTGATCGGCGGTGCCGCGCTCATCCTCGGCCTGGTGACCCGCGTGGTCGGCGCGCTGCTCGCGCTCGACATGCTCGGGGCCATCGTCCTCGTCCACGGCGGGTCCGGGATCTTCGTCGATCAGGGCGGCATGGAGCTCGTGCTGGTCCTCGGCGTCGGCTCGCTGGCCCTCGCCCTGGCCGGCGCCGGGCGGTTCTCGCTCGACGCGCTCCTCTTCGGCCGCCGTGGTGGCCGGGCGGCGCAGCTCGCCTGACCTCTCAGCCCGTACCCCGCACGCGAAGTAACAGTTGGCGCCCCTATCCACAGCGGATAGGGGCGCCAACTGTCATTTCGCGAGGGTGCTCAGCGCTCGTCGTTGGGGTAGGTGACGCCGAGCTGGGCCCGCACCCCGTCGAAGAGGCGCATCACGTCTACGGACTGCCGCCACGGCATGGTGGGACTCTCCGTGAGGCCCTGCTGGACACAGCGCGTGACCTCGCGCAGTTCGTAGGTGTAGCCGGTGCCGACCGTGTCGAACGTTTCCACTCGTTCCTGGTCCCAGCCGGTCCGCACGTGCAGTTCCTTCGGGTTGTTGACGGAGCCGAAGGTCTGGAGGACCCCCTGGTCGCCGGCCACCGTGGCGCTGCGCGGGCCGTGCGCCAGCAGCGACGAGGTCAGGCTGGCCATGGCCCCGCCGGAATAACCGAGACTCAGGACGTTCTGGGCGTCCACGCCCTGCTCCGTGAGGGTGCCGCGGGCGTCCACGGCGTCGGGGAACCCGAGGATGCCCAGCGGCCAGAGCAGCGGGTACACCGTGAGGTCCAGGAGCGCGCCGCCTCCGTCACGGCGGGCCCAGATGCGGGCCTCCGGATTCGGAGGACAAGGGAAGCCGAGATCCGCGGAGATCCAGTGGACCGTGCCCAGCTCGCCGCTCGCCGCGATCTCGAAAGCCCTCTGGATGGACGGCAGGAAGCGGCTCCACATCGCCTCCATGAGGAAGAGGCCCTTCGCCTCGGCGAGCCGGACGAGCTCTTCGGCTTCGCGGGCGTTGATGGTCAGCGCCTTCTCCACCAGGACGGGCTTACCGGCCTCCAGCGCGGCGCGGGCGATCTCATAGTGCTGGCCGTGCGGGGTGGCGACGTAGACGATGTCCACTGCCGGGTCGGCGAAGAGGCGCTGGTAGCCGAAGACGCCGTCGTCGTCGCCATAGGCCACGGCGAAACCGTGCCCTTCCGCGAAGGCGTCCGCGGCCGCCTGGGTGCGGGAACTGACGGCGTACAGTTCGGCGTCCTCCAGCAGGGCCAGATCGGCCGTCACCGAACGGGCGATGTTGCCCGTGGAGACCACGCCCCAGCGCAAGGTCCGGCCGGTGGCGATCGCGGGGTTCTGCTCCTCCTGGGACAGGAGCCAAGGGCGGGGGATGAGGGAAGCCATGGACCCATCATCGCACCGGGGTCTCCGGTGGGGAACGGGTCCATGGCTTCGGCACGCAGGTGAACAGCGCAGCGGTGGACAGCGCGGGTGGGCGCGCTTCCGCTCAGGCCGCCAGGCGCTTGCGGACGAAGGCGGAGAGCTGATCCACCACCACGATCAGGACGAGCACGATGATGATGTGCGTCAGCATGGCGTCGAAGCGGAACGTCTTGATGGACTGGTTGATGAGCAGCCCGATGCCACCCGCGCCCACGAGACCGAGCACGAGCGAGGAGCGGACGTTGACGTCGAAGCGGTAGAGCAGCAGACCGACGAACTGGGGCACCACCATCGGCAGCGTCGCATTGGCCACCTGCTGGATCCGGTTGGCGCCGGCCGCGCGCAGGGCCTCCTGCGGGCCGGCGTCGATCTCCTCCATCGCCTCCGCCCACAGCTTGCCCATGACGCCGGTGTTGTGGCAGATCAGCGCCAGCACGCCGGGGAACGGGCCCAGGCCGACCGCCGTCACGAAGATCAGCGCGAACACGATGTCCGGAACCGCGCGGAAGAAGGACAGGATGGCGCGGGCCACTTGGTAGACCCAGCCCGCGGGGCTGGTGGTGCGGGCGCCGAGCACGGCGAGCAGGAGGGCCGTCGGAATGGAGAAGGTCGTCCCCAGCAGGCCGATCCAGAGCGTCACGAGCGTGGCGTCCAGGCCGGGCTTGATGGTCTTCTCCCAGTTCAGGTCCGGGGGGAACGCGTCCGCGAGGAACTGGGCCATGCCCTTCCAGCCGTCCACCAGCAGCTGCGGCTGGAAGTCGGTGCCCTGGATGGCCAGGACATGGAGGAACACGACGACGGCGGCCACCACCGTCCAGCGAAGCCAGTGCTTCCGCCCGCGCAGGGCAGGCCGCGGAGACTTTCCGGGCCGCGTGGCCACGGGCTTCAGGGTCGGCGCGCTCATGCCGCCACCTTCCTGTCCGGTGCGTAGAGGTGGTCCAGCTGAGCGGGGCCCAGCCCGGACACGGGGGAGTCGAACACCATGCGGCCGTTCATCAGGCCGATGGCGCGGTCCGCATGGCGCAGCGCGAGGTCCGGCTGGTGGAGGACGGCCGCCACGGCGAGGCCGTGCTCATGAGCCAGGCCCGCGAGCAGCTGCATGACCTGCTCGGCAGCGTGGGGGTCGAGGGCGGAGACCGGTTCGTCGGCCAGCACCACGTCGGCCCGCTGGCACAGGGCACGGGCGACGGCCACGCGCTGCTGCTGCCCGCCGGACAGGCGGCTCACGCGGTCGTGGGCGCGGTCCGCGAGGCCCACGCGATCGAGGCATTCCATGGCCTCCTCCAGAACGGCGTCCGGGAAGAAGAGCGGGCTGAGACTGCGGCCGGTGCTCATCCGGGCGAGGGCGCCGGTGCAGACGTTCTCCAGCGCGGTGCGGCGGGGGACCAGGTGGATCTTCTGGAAGATCATGGCCGCCTTGCCGCGCGCCTGCTGCAGGGCACGGCCCTGCAGCAGGCCGAGGTCCTGCCCGCCCAGCTTGATGGTCCCGGCGTCCGGCTCGGTGATGCCCATGACGCAGCGCAGCGTCGTGGACTTGCCTGAGCCGTTGGCCCCGAGGAAGGCGACGAGCTCCCCGGCGGCGACCGTGAAGTCGACGCCGTCCAGGACCTTCCGGCCGCCGAACGATTTGGCGAGGGAGGTCACCTCAAGCAGCGGGCCGGTCATCAGAGGTTCTTCTCGGTGAGGTTGAGGGCGGTGGCGAGGTCGAAGAGGGGCTGGTAGTCGTCCTTGGTGACGGCCACCATGGGGCCGGGAGGGGTCACGTCGAGGAAGGCGCCGACCTTGGCGACGTCCTTCGTGTCGAGCTGCAGCAGTGCCTCCGCGACGGCCTTCTTGAACGCCGGGTCGGCGTCCTTGCGGACCGTGATCGGGTCGTTCGGGATCGGGTCGGAGGCCCAGATCTGACGGAAATCGGCGGCCTTGAAGGTGCCTTCCTTGGTGGCTGTGGCCAGGGTCTGCGTGTTGATCTCGGCCGCGTCGACCTTGCCGTTCTTCAGCGCGAGCAGCGCTTCCGGGTGGCCGCCGGCGTAGTCCAGCTTGACGTCCTTCTCCGCGATTCCGGCCTTCTGCAGGGCGTAGCGGGGGAGGGCGTCGCCGGAGGTGGAACCGTTGGAGCCGAGGGCAAGCGTCTTGCCCTTGAGGTCGCCGATGGACTTCAGCGGGCTGTCCTTGGGCACCCAGATGCCGGCCTTGTAGCTCGAGAGCTTCTTGTCCGCCGTCGCGAAGGAGGCCAGGGGCTCGGCGCCGGCCTGCTGGCTGGCGAAGACGAAGCCCAGCGGGCCGAACTCGCCCAGGTCGAGCTTGCCGTTGCGCATGGCGAGGACTTCGGCGGCGTAGTCGTCGACCACCTGGACCTTGACGGGGCAGTTGAGCTTCTTGGAGAGGGCGTCCGCCAGGACGTTGTAGGCCGGGATCAGCTTGTCCGGGGCCTCGTAGGGTTCGATGCCGAACTTGATCTCACCGTTGGGGCACGTGGCGGAGGCGCCGCCCGCGGAGGCGGTGCCGGTGCCGGCCTGAGATGCGCCTCCGCAGGCGCTGAGGGCGAGTGCCGCGGTGAGCGAGAGGGCGGCCGTGGCGGTGATCCGGGCGCGCGAAAGCTGCTTCATGATGTTCCTTTGAGAAGAGGTGCCGGAGAGGCGGGCGGGGAAGGGAGTGGTCAGGCGAAGAGGGAGTCGATGGTGCGCTCGGCCAGGCCGAACGAGAGGGTCATGCCGACACCCGAGGTGACGGACACGGCGGTGACCTGCGGGAGGACCTCCTGCTGGAAGAGCGGCCCGACCTCCGAGGAGGCGTACACGCCCTGCCACCGCTCGATGACCCGGGGCCGTGAGCCCAGGGTCGCCTCGAGGTGCTCCAGGAGGGTTTCGGTGACGGACTCGTCCAGGAAGGGCGGGGCGCTCTGGTGGTAGTGGTGGGAGTCGCCCAGCAGGAGGGAACCGTCCGGCCGCTGGGTGAACATGACGTTCGCGCCGATCTCCAGCAGTTCCGGCGCGGTGGTCGAGACCTCGTCGCGCAGGGCTCCCGCCGCGGCGGTCTCGACGAAGGCGGGGTAGCGGAGCATGGAGGTGGCGGTGAGGACCGCGGGGCCCAGGTGGAAGCCGTCCGGCATCCGGCCCAGGGCCATGTTGAGGGAACAGCGCTGGATCCGGTGGGCCGCTGCCTCCTCTGGGAAGAGGTGGTCCAGATCGTGCCCGACGCACACCACGACCCGGGAGGCGGTGATGTCGCCGCGGGACGTGCTCACCCGGACGCCGCCGTCGGGCAGCGGGGTGAAGCCGGCGGCCGTCGTGTTCCAGGAGACCTCGGCGTTCGGGAGGGAATCCAGCCAGGAGGCGATCCGGCCCACCGTCGTGCGGGGGTCGACGCGTAGATCGTCGCGGAGGAAGGCCCCGCCGATCAGCTCAGGCCAGCCGGCCTGGGTGCCCGCGGGTCCGAGCTTGGCGCGGGTGGCGGCCGCGTCGAGGACGGTGACCTGGCCCGGTTCGCGGGACGCGGAGAGCTCACGCAGGACGGCGAGTTCGGCGTCCGTGCGGGCGACGACGACGGCGCCCGAGGTGGCGGCCCAGAACCCGGCGAGTTCCGAGAACCTGAGCCACTGGCGGCGTGACGCCTGCGCCAGCTCGTAGAGCTCCCCGCTCTGGGCCGTGATGCAGCAGTGGCCGAAGTTCCGGATGGAGGCGCCCACGGCCTGGTGATCCCGGTCGATCACGCGGACGGTCAGTCCGCGATCGGCGGCCACGGCGGCATGGGCCAGACCCACGATGCCGGCGCCGACCACCAGGAGGTCGGTTGAGGTTTCCTTGTTCACGGATCCAGCGTGCCGGACCCGGAGCGGGGGGTTCAAGCCCAAACGGCGGTTGTATAGACAGCTTCACGCAGTGTTCACCCAGGGCCGGTTCCGTTCACGCACTATTCACCCTGATCAACACCCCTTTCAAGGATTCGCGAGGAGGGCCACTTGTATGATCAAGTCGTGAGCATTCAGCCGACATCACCGCTGCACCGCCGCCTGAGCGAAGAGTTCATGGCCCGCATCAACAACGGCACCTGGCCGGCCGGGAGCCGTCTCCCGAGCGAAGCCGAACTGTGCCGTGAGTTCGGCACGAGCCGGGGCCCCATCCGTCAAGCGCTCGCCTTCCTCCGGAGCGAAGGCGCCATCAGTGGCGGGCGCGGGCGCTCTCCGGTGGTGCGGGGCGGCGTGCCGTCCCAGTCCTTCTCCACGTTCAACTCGTTCACCGAGTGGGCCCGGAAGATGGGCAAGGAACCCGGGCAGCGCACGGTCGAAGTCGCCATCCGGCAGGCCGGCCCCGAGGCCGCGGCGGCCCTGGACATCGCGGTGGGGGACAAAGTGGTGGACGTCGTGCGCGTCCGGTACCTCGACGGCGAGGTGGCGATGCTGGAGACCAGCACGTTCATCCACGAGGTGGGCCGTCTGCTGCTCGACTTCGACACCGACGGCGGTTCGATCTTCGAATTCCTCCGGCAGCAGGGCATCAGAATCCACAGCGCCCGCCACACGATCGACGCGGTCGCGGCCTCCCCGGCTCAGGCGGAGGCCCTCGGGACCCAGCCGGGTTCGCCCCTGCTCCGCGAGCGGCGACTGACCGCCACGGAGGACGGGACGCACGTGGAGTTCGCCGAGGACTGCTACCTGCCGGGCATCACCAACTTCAGCATCGACAACACCGTGGAACAGCGGGCAGCGCTGATCCGCATCCACACCGAAGGACACTGACATGACGCATCTGGTCGCCTGTGACATGGCCGGCACCACCATCGACGAGCACGGCGACGTGTACCGCGCCCTGGCTCAGAGCGTGGAGGAGGCGGGGGTGAGCACCACCGAGGAGGACGTCCAGGCCTGGATGGGCGCGGACAAGGTGGAGGCCATCACGGCGCTGCTGAAACTCGGGGGCCACGACGCCGACCCGGCCACCGTGGCGCACGCCTTCTCCCGTTTCCGCGAGATCCTCGCCGCCCTGTACGCCGAGAACCCGCCCACCGCCCTGCCGGGCGTCGAGGAGGCCCTGAGCGGACTGCGGGCCCGCGGCGTGAAGGTGGCCCTGACCACCGGCTTCTCCGCCGACGTCGCGCATCCGCTGCTGCACGCGCTGAACTGGACGACGGCGGACGCTCCCGACGCCGGCCAGGCGGCGCTCGTGCTCGACGCGGTGGTGACGAGCGATGAAGTGAGCGCGGGCCGGCCCGCGCCGTTCATGATCCACCGGGCCATGGAGCGCACCGGGGTCCTGGACGTGCGGGACGTCGTCGCGGTGGGGGACACCGTCAACGACCTCCAGGCCGCCGAGCACGCGGGCGTCCGGGGGATCGGAGTCCTGACCGGCAAGCTCGGCCGTGAAGAGCTGGCCGCGCACCCGCACGAGGCCATCCTGGAGTCCGTGGCGGACCTCCCGGCGCTCGTCTGAAAGACGACGCAGGACCCACGAAACGGCGACGGCCGGTGGAATCTCTTCCACCGGCCGTCGCCGTTTCGCGTGCCCCGCTCAGCGGGGCCGGTTCACCTGAGGGGATTCACTCCCCGGGGGTCACTTGGTGATCGGGCCGAGGACCGGATCGCCTTCGTAAGCGGTCTTGACGTTCTCCTTGGTCACGATGACCGGGGGGAGCAGGAAGGCCGGGACGACCTTCACGCCGTTGTTGTAGGACTTGTCGTCATTGATCTCCGGCTTGTTGCCGGCCTGCAGACCCTTGACCATCTCGAGAGCGTGCTCCACGAGCTTGCGGGTGTCCTTGTTGATGGTGGAGTACTGCTGACCCGCCATGATGGACTTCACGGACTCGACCTCGGAATCCTGGCCGGTGACCACGGGGGTCGGCTTGCCGGCGGCCTTGACGGAGGTCAGGATGGCGCGGGCCAGGGTGTCGTTCGGGGAGAGCACGCCGTCCAGTGCTGCGGAGCCGTAGCTGCCGGCCAGGATGGTGTCCATGCGCTTCTGGGCGTTCTCAGCCTTCCAGCCCTGGGTCACGGCCTGCTCGAAGCTCTTCTGACCGGAGACGACCTTGAGGGTGCCGTCGTCGATCTTCGGCTTGAGCACGCTCATGGCGCCGTCGAAGAAGACCTTCGCGTTGGCGTCATCCGGGGAGCCCGCGAAGAGCTCCACGTTGTACGGGCCGCTGGCCTTCTTGGACTTCATGCCGTCGAGCAGGGCCTGGCCCTGCAGCTCGCCGACCTTGAAGTTGTCGTAGGCCACGTAGTAGTCCACGGCGTCGGTGTTCTTGACCAGGCGGTCGTAGGCGATGACGATCGCGCCGTTGTCGTGGGCCTGCTTCAGCTGGGTGCCGAGCTGGGAGCCGTCGATGGCGCCGACCACGATGACCTTGGCGCCCTTGGTGACCATGGAGCTGATCTGGTTCTGCTGCTCCGAGACGCCACCGTTGGCGAACTGGACGTCAGCCTTGAAGCCGGCTCCGGTCAGACCGTCGTTGAAGAGCTTCTCCGCGAGGACCCAGTTCTCACTGGTCTTCTGCGGAAGAGCGACGCCGATCAGGGCGTCCTTGGCGAAACCGGCCGCGCCGGAGGCGTTCCCGCTGGAGCCGGACTCGCTGCGGCCACAGGCCGTGAGAGCCAGCGCGGCGATGGCGGTGATGGCGGCGACTTTGCCCGCTTTTCCGAACATGCGCATGAGTGCATTCTCTTTCTATCGGTGATCCGGCGGCACGGAAGTGCCGCTGCGGTTCGGGGTGTTCGGCCTCAGGCGGCCTTGGTTTCGGTTTTGGATCCGAAGTTCTTGAGCAGCAGGCCGGTGATGGACCGCTTGCCCTGGGACTTGTTGTAGACATCGAACGCGACGGCGACCAGGAGCACCAGACCCTTGATGATCTGGGTCCAGTCGGCGCCCACGCTCATGAGCTGCAGACCGTTGTTCAGCAGGGCCATGACGAGACCACCGACGATGGAGCCCACCACGGTGCCCACACCGCCGGAGACCGCTGCGCCACCGATGAACACGGCCGCGATGGCGTCGAGCTCCCAGCCGACACCGTCGAACGGGCCGGAGGCGGTGGAACGGGCGACGAAGATCATGCCGGCCAGACCCGCCAGGATCGACATGTTCATCATGACCAGGAAGTCGATGCGCTTCGCCTGAACACCGGAGAGCTCGGCCGCGTGCTTGTTGCCGCCGACGGCGTAGATGTGGCGGCCGACGACCGTGCGGGACGTGATGAAGCCGTAGACCAGGACGAGGACCGCGAGGATGATGCCCGGGACCGGGAAGGAGGTGCCCGGACGGCCGGTGGCGAAGAGGTACGTCGCGTAGGCGATGGCGCCGCAGATGAGCACCAGGCGGGTGACGACGACCCACATCTCGTCGACGTCGGCGCCGAGGGCCTGCGCGGCCTTGCGGCGGCGCAGCTCGCCCCAGATGATGGCGGCGATGGCGGCGAGGCCCAGCAGCAGGGTGAGATTGTTGTAGCCGGTGTCCGGCCCGATCTCCGGGAGGTAGCCGGCGCCGATGGTCTGGAAGTCACCCGGGACCGGGATGGTGTTGGACTTGCCGAGCAGCTGGTTCAGGCCGCGGAAGAGGAGCATGCCGGCCAGCGTGACGATGAACGCCGGGATGCCGACGTAGGCCACCCAGAAGCCCTGCCACGCTCCCACGATCGCGCCCAGCAGCAGTCCGATCAGGATGCCCACCCAGGAGGGCACGCCCCAGTCCCGGACGATCAGGGCGACGCTGATGCCCACGAAGGCCGCCACTGAGCCGACCGAGAGGTCGATGTGCCCGGCGATGATGACGAGCACCATGCCGATCGCGAGGATCAGGATGTAGGAGTTGCCGTTGAACAGGTTGATGACGTTCTCGGGCGTGAGGGTGATGCCGCCGGTCAGGATCTGGAAGAAGACGATCAGGAAGACGAGGGCGAAGATCATGCCGAACTGACGGGTGTCGCCGCCGAAGATCTTTTTGAGTGCGTTCATTGGTGATTCCTTGGGTGCGTGGTGAATGGGGCCGGAGCCCCACAGCAGCGGGAGGAGTGTCAGGCGGCCTGACGTTTGGCGGTCATGAGCTTCATCAAGTTCTCCTGGGTGGCGTCGTCCTTGTCGAGGACACCGGTCACCGAGCCTTCGAAGATCGTGTAGATGCGGTCCGAGAGCCCAAGCAGTTCCGGGAGCTCGGAGGAGATGACGATCACGCCCTTGCCCTGGCTGGCCAGTCGCTGGATGATGCCGTAGATCTCGTACTTGGCGCCCACATCGATGCCACGGGTCGGCTCGTCCAGGATCAGGAGGTCAGGGTCGGTGAACATCCACTTGGCCAGGACCACCTTCTGCTGGTTGCCGCCGGAGAGCTTCGCGACGCCCTCCTCGACCGAGGGGGTCTTGGTGCGCAGGGACTTCCGGTAGTCCTCGGCGACCTCGAATTCGCGGTCCTCGTTCACCACGTTGTGCTTGCTCACGCCCTTGAGGTTCGCGGCGACGGTGGTGGTCTTGATGTCGTCCAGGAGGTTCAGGCCCAGGGACTTGCGGTCCTCGGTCACGTAGCCGAGGCCGTGGTCGATGGCCTGGCGGACCGTGTTCATCCTGATCTCCTTGCCGTCCTTGATGACGGTTCCGGAGATGAAGCGGCCGTAGGAGTGGCCGAAGAGGGAGCGGGCGAGTTCGGTGCGCCCGGCGCCCATGAGTCCTGCGAAGCCGACGATCTCGCCGCGGCGGACGAAGAAGTTCGAGCCCTTGCACACGAGGCGGTCCTCGATCTGCGGGTGGGCGACGGTCCAGTCCTTGACCTCGAAGAACACCTCGCCGATGTTCGGGGTGTGGTCCGGGAAACGGGATTCCAGGCTGCGGCCGACCATGCCCTTGATGATGCGGTCCTCGTTGACGCCGTCCGCCTTGACGTCCAGGGTCTCGATGGACTTGCCGTCGCGGATGATGGTGATGGAGTCCGCGATCTGCTCGATCTCGTTGAGCTTGTGAGAGATGATGATCGAGGTGATGCCCTTGCCCTTGAGGCCGAGCAGCAGGTCGAGCAGGTGCTGGGAGTCGCTCTCGTTCAGAGCGGCGGTGGGCTCGTCCAGGATCAGGAGCTTCACGGACTTGTTGAGCGCCTTGGCGATCTCCACGAGCTGCTGCTTGCCGACGCCGATCTCCTTGACCGGGGTGTCGGGATCATCGCTCAGGCCGACGCGGGCCAGCAGGTCCTTGGAGCGGAGGCGGGCCTCGGACCAGTTGATCACCCCGAACCGGGTGGGTTCGTTGCCCAGGAAGATGTTCTCCATGATGGACAGCTCGGGGATGAGCGCGAGCTCCTGGTGGATGATCACGATGCCGGCGGCTTCGCTGGCACGGATGTCCCGGAACTGCTGGACCTCGTTCTGGTACACGATGTCCCCGGCGTAGCTGCCGTACGGGTACACCCCGGAGAGCACCTTCATGAGTGTGGATTTGCCGGCCCCGTTTTCGCCGCAGATGGCGTGGATCTCGGCGACCTTCACTTTCAGGTTCACCTCGGAGAGCGCTTTCACGCCCGGGAACTCCTTGGTGATGGATCGCATTTCCAGGATCGTCGGGGCGGTGCTGGTCTCAGACATCGGTCGTCCTTGCCTCGAAGTCGTTCAGTGCGGACCAACCTGGTCCGCCGGTGGGGGCCCGATCCCTGTGGCTCGTGTCACCCTCTGACCGATAAGTAAACTGGAAGCGGCCTATTGCCGTCAAGCCTTTAACGCAGAGCCCGTACCGAATCGTTACTTCTTGGCACTTGCCGGTTTGCGGAACACGAGCGCGGCGGCCCCCAGGGCCTCTGCCCGCTCGCCCAGGGAGGACACCGTGAGCGCCGTGGACGCGCCCACCATCGGGATCGTGTGCCGCAGGATCCCGCGGCGGATGGGCTCCAGCAGCAGTTCCTCCAGCTCGGCCAGTGGGCCGCCCACCACGATCACCTCGGGGTTCAGGAGGTTCGCGACGGTGCCGAGCGCATGGCCGATCGCCAGCCCGGCGTCGTCGAGCACGCGCAGGGTGGCGGGGTGGCCCTCCCGCGCGCCGGAGATGATGCTGCGCGTGGTCACGGGGCCGGGTTCGTTGCGGCTCAGCTGCTCGATCATGGTGGTGGTGGACGCGATCGTCTCGAGGCAGCCCCGGCTCCCGCAGCGGCACACGGCCCCGCGGTCGTCGATGGTCGAATGGCCGATCTCGCCCGTGATGCCGAGGTTGCCGTAGACCGGGGCGCCGTTGACGATCAAGCCCGCGCCGATGCCCGAGCCGATCTTCAGGAAGACGAGGTTCTCCGCGCCGCCATAGGGGCCCCAGGTGGCCTCCGCGAGGGCGCCGAGATTGGCGTCGTTGTCGATGTGGACGGGCAGCCCGAGGGCTTCGCGGAGCCGGGCCTCCGTCTCGATCCCGACCCATTCGGGCAGGACCGCGCCGTGGGCCACGGTGTGGCTCCGCCGGTCGAGAGGGCCGGGGATGCCGATGCCGACGCCGATCACGTCGCCGTGGGTCAGGCCGTTCTCCCGGAGGAGCCGTTCCATGAGGTCGTGCGCCATGGCGATGCCGTGTTCGGCGTGGTGGCCGAGCACCAGGCTCGTCGAGGCCTCGGCCACCACGCGGTAGTCGCGCGTCGCGAGCACCACGCGGACGTGCCGGCGGCCGAAGTCGATCCCGACCGCGACGCTGTTGTCCGCGTTGAGCCGGACCTGGAGGGCCCGCCGTCCCGACGAGGTGGTGGGAGCCGTGTGGACCATGCTGTCGCGTTCAAGCTCTTTGACGATGTTGGAGATGGTCGCGGTGGAGAGGCCCGTGGTGCGGGAGAGTTCGGCCTGCGTGGCCGGTCCGGCGGCGAGCGCCTGCACGATCCGTTCCCGGTTGAGCTGGCGCAAGGCCGACTGGGAACCCGGATTCCTGCGGGTGGGTGTGCTGTTTCCCTCACGGCTGACCATGAATGCAAGCATGGCCTAAACGGCTTATGCGGTCAATAAGTTAACGCAAGGAAGCTCCGAGGAGCGCTCGCCGAAACGCAACGATCGCCGGACCGGCAGCGGGCGGACCGGTGCGTTCAGCACCGGATTTCCGGCTCCGTGGTGCAAAAGACCCTGGGTTCCGGACTGGATCCGCCGCCTAGGCTGGAGTCATGTCCGAGGAAGGGAAAGTGACCGGGATGCGACTGGCGATCATGCAGGGGGAGTCCGCCGTGCTGGACACGGCGGCGAATCTCGCCACCATCCGTGAGGCCGCGCGTCAGGCGTCCGATGGCGGCGCGCAGCTCCTCATCACCCCCGAGCTGTTCCCGGTCGGCTACGCCCCGCGACCGGTGCGCGCCGGGCTGGACCCCGCCCTGCTGCCCGGCCTCGCCCATGATCTGGCGGAGATCGCCCGTTCGGCGGGCATCGCCCTGCTGGCCAGCCTGCCCGAGGTGGAGCCCGCCGCGCCCGGCTCGGATCCGACGGCGGACCGCTGGTACATCAGCGCCACGCTCTTCGGCCCCGACGGCGCCCGGCTGTCCCACTACCGCAAGGTCCACCTCTTCGGGGCGGAGGAGCAGGAGGTCTTCACCCCCGGGGACCAGCCGGCCGCCGTCGTCGACTTTCAGGGGCTTCGCCTCGGGACCGTGATCTGCTACGACGTCGAGTTCCCCGAGACCGTGCGCGCCGCAGCGCTGCGCGGAGTGGACGTCCTCATGGTGCCGACCGCGCTCGGCAGCGGCTACTCGCAGGTGCCCCAGCGGCTCATCCCGACGCGGGCCATGGAGAACCACCTGTACCTGGCGTATGTGAACCACACCGGGGTCGAGGCCGGATTCCACCTCAGCGGCGGGAGTGTGGTGGCCGACCCGTTCGGCAGGACGCTCGCCGAGGCGGACGAGGACGCGGCCGTCCTGTTCGTGGAGGTCGACCCCGGGCAGCTCGCGACGGCTCGCGCGGACGTCCCGTATCTCGACGAACGGCGTCCCGACCTCTACCGCTCCTGGCTCTCCTGAGCCGCTCCCGGCTCCGCATCGTCAGAGGCCGCTGAGGGATCGGCGGGCGTGGAGGGATCTGCGGCCGCCCCGCCGGGCAGCCCCGGCCCGAGGAACCCGAGGGCGAACCACAGCTCGGCCCGGACCGAGGCGTCGCCGAGGTCGCGGCCCAGAGTGTCCCCGATGACCCCCACGTGTCGCCGGACGCTGTTGCGGTGGATGTCCAAGGCGCTGGAGGCCCCGTCCCACGAGCCGTGCGCCGCGAGCCACGCCCGCAGCACCCGCAGGAGCAGGTCCCGCCGCGGTGGCTCCAACGCGAGCAGGGGACCCAGGACCTCACGGGCGACCCCCGCTCCGGCCTCCCGCGGCATGAGCTCGGCGAACGTGCGGGGCTGCTGTTCGGCCAGCAGGCTGCGCCGCTCCTCCTCGGCGCGGGCGAGCAGCGCCATGGCCTCCAGGCGCAGCCGCGGGACGTGCTGCAGGGCGTGGCCCGCCAGCGAACCGCCCTTGCCGAGGCGCGGCGCCGGGCGGGACACGGCGCAGGCATAACCTTCCGCCTCGACGCGGGACAGTCGCGCGGGCGACGGCTCCTGGCGGGTGACGGCGAGCAGGTGCGTGCCGTCGTGGACGACGAGCTTGGTCTCCCACAGCCGCCGCCAGGCCAGGACCTCCGCAGGCACGTCGGCGCTGTCCTCGGCCTGCGGATGCGCGATCACCACGCGCAGCCCGGACCCGGCACCCGGGGCGCTGTCGCCCAGCAGCGTGGAGAGCGCGGCGTCATCGCCCCGGGTGTCCCCGCGGAGCAGCAGGAGCGTTGCCAGCTGACCGGGGGAGAGGGACCCCGCCGCGCGCTGCCGGGCCAGCAGTTCCAGGAGCCCGACGGCGGTGGACACCATGGTGTTCTCCGTCGCGGTGAGCGGGTGGCCGGTGTGCAGCACGAGGACCCCGAGCGTCGGTTCGCCCCGGCGGGCGCCACGCTGGGAAGGAGCCGTGCGGCTCCCGGCCGCCGGACGCGCGGCCGTGCCGCGTCCCGGTGATCCTCGCAGCGGAAGGCCCAGCAGTGCGCCGTCGGCCGTCTCGCGCAGTTCGACCCGCGGACCGCTGCCCGCGAACAGATCCAGGGCCAGCCCGGCCGCCTCCTCCAGGACCTCAGGTCCGGCGGTCCGCGCGCCGGCCGTGAGGCGGAGCTGGCCGTGGGCGCCGAAGAGCAGCACCTCGCCTGAGACCCGCTGGGCGAGCGCCTCCAGGAGCTCCTGCTCACCGCCCTCGCCGAGAGCCGCCCGGATCAGTTGCCGGTTGGCCTCGGTGAGCTGCCGCAGCACGCTGGCGTTGCCTGACTCCAGGAGCCGGGAGAACGCGAGGCCCACCGCCGCGAACGGCAGGCTGGACGGGAGCTGCCAGAGCGTGACGCCGTGGCGCTCGCAGGCAGCCACCACGGCCCCGGGGACGGCGTCGAAATGGGGTTCCAGCCCGAACGCCAGCGCGGAAACCCGGGCACGGGCCAGGCGGCCGACGAACGCGTCCACGGCCTCGTCCGTCCCGCCGTCGCCGAGGAACGGCAGCCCGGCCGTGAGCAGGAGTTCGTGGTCGAGGAGATACGGCGTCGGGTCCGCGAGCTCGCTCGTCTCGACCCAGCGCAGCGGCACGTTCCCGGCGTCGTGAAGCACTTCGACACCCTCCGGAAGCTGGGCCAGGAAGCGATGCGTCGTGAGGCCCGGCAGCAGGTCGAGTTGTGCCTCCCCGGCACTCGCGGCACCATGGATGGAATGTGCACTTTGTCCCATGGGCCAAGACTCTAGTTCAAAATGCACCACCGTGAGAGCTGGCTCACAGTCCTAGCCTTGGTACTAGGCCTTCTCCCCACCCCATCGGTTCCCGGACCTGGCCTCGCCCAGACCGGGACCTCGACGGTGCGGTCCCTCGCCCGGCAAGGACGCCGGGCGGCCGCCCAAGACGCAAGGAACTCCCCATGACCACAACTCCCAAGACGCTGCCCGGCGCCACGCCGAGCCTCGGCCGGCAGCTCATCCGCCGCAAGTCCATCGCCCAGATGGAGCGCGACGCCCGGGACAACTCCGGGCACGGCAGCCTGAAGCGCAACTTCGGCGTGCTGCAGCTGACCATGATCAGCGTCGGCGCCACGCTCGGCACGGGCATCCTGGTCATCCTCGGCGACGCCGTGCCGATCGCGGGGCCCGCCATCTGGCTATCCTTCGTCGTGGCGGGTTTCGCCGCTCTGCTCTCCGCGGTCTCCTACGCTGAGATGGCGGGCATGGTCCCGGTGGCGGGGTCCAGCTACTCGTACTCCTACGCCACCATGGGCGAGGGCATGGCCTGGATCTGCGGCTGGTGCCTCGTCCTGGAATACGCGGTCTCGGTGGCAGCTGTCGCCGTCGGCGCAGGCCAGTACGTGAATGAAACCATCGGCGTGTTCGGCATCCAGATGCCCGACGCCATCTCTCAGCCCCCGGGAGGCGGTGGCCTGGTCAATCTTCCGGCCCTCATCATCGTCCTCCTGGCGACCGTGCTCCTGGTGCGCGGCGCCAAGGAGAGCGCCCTGGTCAACACCATCATCGTGTTCGCCAAGGTCGGCATCCTGGTCTTCTTCTGCATCGTGGCCTTCACCGCGTTCAACGCCGGGAACTTCGAGCCCCTCCTCCCGATGGGCGCCGCCGGCATGAGCGCCGCCGCGTCCAAGGTGTTCTTCTCCTACATCGGCTTCGACGCCGCCTCCACCGCCGGTGAGGAGGCCCGCAACCCCAAGCGCGACCTGCCCCGGGCGATCCTGCTGTCCATGCTGATCGTCACCACCGTGTACGTCCTGGTGGCCGTGGCGGCGATCGGCGCGCGGAACTGGCAGTGGTTCGACGGCGTGGAGGCCCCGCTCGTCCAGATCATCAACGAGATCACCCATCAGCCGTGGATCGCCCTGGTCTTCGCGGTCACCTCCGTGCTGGCCATCGTCTCCGTGGTCCTCACCGTGCTCTACGGCCAGACCCGCATCCTGCTCACCATGTCCCGTGACGGCCTCGTGCCCAAGGTGTTCGGCGAGGTCTCGCCCCGCACCCACACGCCGGTCAAGGGCACCTGGATCGTCGGCGTCGTCGTGGCGCTCACCGCCGCCTTCGTCCCGCTCGGCGCTCTCGCCGACGCGACCAGCATCGGCACCCTGTTCGCGTTCGCTCTGGTCAACGTCGCCGTGATCTACCTGCGCGTCACCAAGCCGGGCAAGGCCCGCAGCTTCCGCGTCCCGCTCTACCCGGTCGTGCCGGTGCTCGGCGCCCTGGCCTGCCTCTTCCTGATGGCCAACCTCGACGGCATGACCTGGCTGGTGTTCTGCGCCTGGATGCTGCTCGGCGTCGTGCTCTACCTCGCCTACGGCCGCCGGAACTCCCGCGTGGGCGGCCTCAACGAACAGGCGTACCAGCTCAGCCATCAGGACGACTGAGTCCGTCCCTCCCTCTTCACCCGCAGCACACGAAACACAAGGCAAGGACCCATGGAACCCACCGCCCTTCCCTCCCCGTCCGAGGGCACCGCGCCCATCACGATGCTGAACCCGGACTTCCCGTTCAGCTATGACCTGTACCTGCAGAACCCCGCGGGTCTGGGCAGCGTCCCCGAGGAGCTGTACGGCACCGAGGTGGCCGTGGTGGGCGCCGGGCTCTCCGGCCTGGTCACCGCGTACGAACTCATGAAGCTCGGTCTGAAGCCCGTGGTCTACGAGGCGGACCGGATCGGCGGGCGTCTCCGCACCGCGAGCTTCCCGAGCGCGCCCGAGGTCACCGCCGACCTGGGCGGCATGCGCTTCCCGGTGTCCAGCAAGGCGCTCTACCACTACATCGACCTGCTCGGTCTGGAGACCACGGACTTCCCGAACCCGCTCGCGCCGGTGACGTCGAGCACCGTGATCGAGCTCAAGGGGCGGAAGTACTACGCCGAGAAGCCCGGGGATCTGCCGGAGTTCTTCCACGAAGTGGCCGCCGCCTGGAAGGCCTGCATGGAGGAGAACGCCCGGTTCACCGAGATGCAGGACGCCCTCAAGGCCCGCGACACCGCGAAGATCAAGGAGATCTGGGATTCGCTCCTCGAAGAGCTGGATGAGGAGACCTTCTACGGTTTCATCGCCAAGAGCCGGGCCTTCAAGGAGGCGGGCTACGCGCACCGCGAGGCGTTCGGGCAGGTCGGTTTCGGCACGGGCGGCTGGGACACCGATTTCCCCAATTCCATCCTGGAGATCCTGCGCGTGGTCTACACCGACGCGGACGACCACCACCGCGGCGTGGTGGGCGGCGCGGCCCGCATCCCGGAGGCGCTGTGGAACCACGCGCCGTCGGACCTCAAGCACTGGCCCGCCGGCACCTCCCTCGCCAGCCTGCACGGCGGCGCGCCGCGTGGCGCGGTGGCCCGGATCGCCCGCGTGAAGGACGACGACGGCGCCCCCACCTCCCGCATCGCGGTCACCGAGCGCTGGGGCCGGGCGAACGAGTACGCGGCCGTGGTGACCACATGCCAGTCGTGGCTCCTGTCCACGCGGATCCACACGGAGGAAGCACTGTTCCCGGCGGAGATGTGGACGGCGATAGAGCGCTCGCACTACATGCAGTCCTCCAAGACCTTCGTGATGGTGGACCGCCCGTTCTGGAAGGACCGCAACCCGAAGACCGGCGAGGAGGTCATGTCGATGACCCTCACCGACCGCCTGACCCGTGGCACGTACCTGCTGGACAACGGTCCGGACCAGCCCGCCGTCATCCTCCTCTCCTACACCTGGAACGACGACGCCCTGAAGTGGCTGAGCCTCGATGGGGAGCAGCGCGCCGACCTCATGATCCACTCCCTGGAGCAGATCTACCCCGGCGTGGACATCCGCAGCCACGTGATCGGCACCCCCATCACGGTGTCCTGGGAGTCCGACCCCAACTTCATGGGCGCGTTCAAGGCGAACCTCCCGGGCCACTACCGGTACCAGGAGCGTCTCTACACTCACTTCGACCAGGAGTCCCTGGACGAGGAGCACCGCGGCATCTTCCTGGCCGGCGACGACGTGTCCTGGACCGCCGGCTGGGCTGAGGGCGCCGTCACCACGGGCCTGAACGCCGTGTGGGGCGTCGTGAAGCACCTGGGCGGCGCCTCCGCCGAGGGCAACCCCGGCCCGGGCGAATTCCTGGCCGAGTACGGCCCCAAGCGCCTGGCCTGACTCAGATCGTCTCGCGATTTCTGCGCCTTTGTTGGCGTACGGCTCCCCAATTGGGGCGCGGTACGCCAACAAGGACGCAGTTCTATGTGCGAGGAAGATTCCACTCTGCTCGGGCTGTCTGAGGTAGACCGGCCTGACGCAGCAGGCCCTCCAGTCGCACAGGGTGCTCCAGATCGGCCCAGACCCATCGGACGACCGTCAGCCCGAGGCGCCGGAGCCGGTCTTCCCTGAGTTTTTCCGCAACCACCACCTCGGAGGGGCTTCTTCCTTTCAGGTACTCGGGCTTCACATACTTTTCGCGCCCGTCGAATTCTCCGACCACTCCCAGTGATCTCCAATGGAAGTCGGTGTACCCGATCAATCCGGCACGATCACTGAACCTTGCTTGCAGCTCTGGCTGGGGGAAGCCGTACCGGTGCATCGTCACCCTGCTGAGCGATTCACCGGGAAGGTATCCACCGGGGTCGGCGAAGTCGAGGACTGCCTGAAGTTTCCGTCGTCGCGTGGCGTTGCCGATCTGCGCGATGAGTCTGTACGCCGCATCCCGGTCCCGAGGCTGGGCCGGGGCCTCCGTCGTCGTGATCGGCTCGCTGGTCTCCTCCGGCAGTGCCCATCCTTGCGAAGGTCGGGCGGAAGGTACGGGTCCTGTCTGGGCGGATTCGCTGACGTCCCAGGAACCGGTCCCCGCCATGCCGGAAAGCACTCGCGGGTTGAGCAAGCGGTCCATCGCGGCCACGGCCCAGGCGAACTCCTGATCCACGGCGAGATCGATGGCGGTGTTCACCACGTCGCTGCAGGGCAATCCATTGATCCCCACGATCTGCCGGACCCGTCCGTCAGGCCGGTGATGGACTATCCCATTCTTGGACCTGCCGCCCGAGGCAGCCGATCCGAGAAGATGGGTGGGATCGTTCCAGTCCTGTCCTGGAGTGTTCTTCAGCGGGAGCCCGTGAAGGAGAGCACTGCTGCGGCCCCAGAGTGGCAGCCGCATGCCGTATGCCTCGGCTGCGACCTGGAACATCAATTCCTGTCTGGCCCGTGGGGAAAGCGCGACCCAGGTGGAGGTCTCCACATAGCTTCCGCGACGGAGCCGGACCAGTGCCCCTGACCGGGCCCGTCGGGAGAGTTCATCGGGACCGAGTCCGTGAACGGCGGAGTCCCGTGCCCGGATCAGTCGGGCGGAGGCGACTGTCATGGCACGAGTCTGGTGGAATCCGGCGTGGTCCCGAGCGTTCGGTGTGTTTATGTGGACAACTCAAGCTCCACGAAAAATGCGCCCTTGTTGGTGTGGTGCGCCCCAATTGGGGCGCACCACACCAACAAGGGCGCGCAACGGCAAAGCCTTAGTTGAACACCACGGTCCGGGTGCCGTCGAGGAGGACCCGGTGTTCCGCGTGCCACTGGACGGCCTGGGCCAGGGTACGGCCCTCGACGTCGCGGCCCATCTGCACGAATTCCTCGGCCGTGCGGGCGTGGCTGACGCGGATCACCTCCTGCTCGATGATCGGTCCCTCGTCGAGGTCGGCGGTCACGTAGTGGGCCGTGGCGCCGATGAGCTTCACGCCCCGCTTGTGCGCCTGGTGGTACGGCTTGGCGCCCTTGAAGGACGGCAGGAACGAGTGGTGGATGTTGATCGCACGGCCCTCGAGCTCGCGGCAGAGGTCGTTCGAGAGGATCTGCATGTAGCGGGCCAGGACGGTCAGCTCGATCTCCTCCTTCTCGATGATCTCCAGGAGCTGCCGTTCGGCATCGGCCTTGGTGTCGGCGGTGACGGGGATGTGGTGGAACGGGATGCCGTAGAACTCGGCGAGCGGCGCCAGATCGGTGTGGTTCGAGACGATCGCGGGGATCTCGATGGGCAGGGTGCCCGAGCGGTGCAGGAAGAGCAGGTCGTTGAGGCAGTGGGCCGCCGTCGAGCACAGGACGAGCGTGCGCACCTTCTGGCCGACCGGGTGCACGTCCCAGCGCATCCCGAAGGCGTCGGCCACCGGGGCGATCGCCGCGCGGACCGCGTCGGCTCCCGCCGACGTCGTGACCTCCACCCGCATGAAGAACGTGCCGGTGGTGACGCTGCCGTACTGCTGCGAGTCGGCGATGTTGCATCCGACGGTCAGGAGGGCACCGGAGACGGCATGCACGATGCCGGGGCGGTCGGGGCAGGAGAGGGTCAGCGTGTATGACGTAGGCGCTTCAATCACAAGGCTAAGGATATCCGCCGTGCGGTACGCTAGTGCCGTCGCAACTGGCGTCGGATGGGTCACCATCAGGGAGCGGCACAGTCGAAGACCACGGATCGTCCGCCTGGGCCGAGGGTCACGTTTTCCTACGCGTCATCGCGTGGATCCTTGGCCTGCGCTTCAGCGGCGCGCCGGGGGACCATGCGGCGGCGCCAGGAGCCTGACCTGCAATCACCTCCACGTATCGCCAGGAGTATTCTGTGACCTCTGTACCCGCGCAGGAATCCGTCAGCAACCTTCCGCTGGCTGAAGTCGACCCGGAAATCGCCGCAGTTCTCGAGCGTGAGCTGAATCGCCAGCGCACCTACCTCGAGATGATCGCCTCTGAGAACTTCGTCCCCGTCTCCGTGCTCCAGTCCCAGGGCTCGGTGCTGACCAACAAGTACGCGGAGGGTTACCCCGGACGCCGCTACTACGGCGGCTGTGAGGAAGTCGACGTCGCCGAGTCGCTGGCCATCGAGCGCGCCAAGGCCCTCTTCGGCGCCGAGTTCGCCAACGTCCAGCCGCACTCCGGCGCCACCGCCAACGCGGCGGTCCTGCACGCGATCGCCCGCCCCGGCGACACCCTCCTCGGCCTGTCCCTGGATCACGGCGGTCACCTGACCCACGGCATGAAGATCAACTTCTCCGGCCGTCTGTTCAACATCGTGGCCTACGGCGTGGACCCCGAGACCTCCCTCGTGGACATGGAGGAGGTCCGCCGCCTCGCCCTGGAGCACAAGCCGAAGGTGATCATCGCCGGCTGGTCCGCCTACCCGCGTCAGCTCGACTTCGCCGCCTTCCGTGAGATCGCGGACGAGGTCGGCGCCTACCTCTGGGTGGACATGGCCCACTTCGCAGGCCTCGTCGCCGCCGGCGTGCACCCGAACCCGGTCCCGCACGCTCACGTCGTGTCCTCCACCGTGCACAAGACCATCGGCGGCCCGCGCTCGGGCTTCATCCTGACGAACGACGCCGATCTCGCCAAGAAGATCAACTCCGCCGTCTTCCCGGGCCAGCAGGGCGGCCCGCTCATGCACGTGATCGCCGCGAAGGCCACCGCCTTCAAGATCGCCGGAACCCCGGAGTTCAAGGACCGCCAGGAGCGCACTCTGCGCGGCGCCGCGATCCTCGCGGACCGTCTCAACCAGCAGGACGTCAAGGACGCCGGCATCGCGGTCCGCTCCGGCGGCACCGATGTGCACCTGGTCCTGGTGGACCTCCGTGACGCCGCGATCGACGGCAAGCAGGCCGAGGACCTCCTGCACGAGGCCCACATCACGGTCAACCGCAACGCCGTCCCGAACGATCCGCGCCCGCCGATGGTCACCTCCGGTCTGCGCATCGGCACCTCCGCCCTGGCCACCCGCGGCTTCGGCGACGCCGAGTTCACCGAGGTCGCCGACGTGATCGCGCTCGCGCTGCTCCCCGGCGCCGACATCGACGCCCTGCGGGCCCGCGTGGACGTCCTGGCCTCGGCCTTCCCGCTGTACCCGGGCCTCTCCCAGTGACGGAACAGTCCATGACCGCGAAGATTCTGGACGGCCGGAAGGCCTCCGCCGAGATCAAGCAGGAGCTCACGGAACGCGTCGCCGCTCTCAAGGAGCGCGGCGTGGTCCCGGGCATCGCCACCGTGCTGGTGGGCGCCGATCCGGCGTCCCAGCTGTACGTGTCGATGAAGCACAAGCAGTCCAAGGAGATCGGGATGAACTCGATCCAGAAGGAGCTGCCGGCCGACGCCACCCAGGAGCAGGTCGAGGCCCTCATCGACGAACTCAATGCGGACCCCACCTGCCACGGGTACATCGTCCAGCTCCCGCTGCCGAAGCACCTGGACACGGACGCGATCCTGGAACGGATCGACCCCGCCAAGGACGCGGACGGCCTGCACCCCACGAACCTGGGGCGCCTGGTCCTGAACGTGAACAACCCCATCGACACCCCGCTTCCGTGCACCCCGCGCGGCGTCATCGAACTGCTCCTGCGGAACGATTACGACCTCAAGGGCAAGCACGTGGTGGTCGTCGGGCGTGGTGTTACGATCGGCCGGTCCATCGGTCTGCTGCTGACCCGTCGCGAGATCAACGCCACGGTGACCCTGACCCACACGGGCACCACGAACATGTCGGAACTGCTGCGCCAGGCCGATGTGATCGTGGGCGCCGCGGGCGTGCGGCACATCGTCAAGGCGTCCGACGTCAAGCCGGGTGCTGCCCTGCTGGACGTCGGCGTGACCCGCGAGACGGACCCGGAGACCGGCAAGAGCCGCGTCTACGGTGACATCGAGCCCGCCGCCGCCGAGGTGGCCGGCTGGATCTCCCCGAACCCGGGCGGCGTGGGCCCCATGACGGTGGCCCTGCTCATGACCAATGTGGTCGAGGCGGCGGAGCGGGCGGCAGCGCACGCCTGAGTCTCCGACGACGCACGACGGCGCCGGATCCCTTCGCGGGGTCCGGCGCCGTCGTGCTTCCCGGCTCCGTCGTGGTCCGGTGGGCGGCTCATCACCCCTTCGGTGCCGGGTCGGGTCCGGCGGGTCCCGCGGAATCGGCCGTGAAGAGCAGCGCGTCGCCCAGGGCGGTCCGCCGGTGTTCGACGGCGGCGCCCCGTCGAGTGCTGCTCAGCAGCCCGGCGTCGCGCAGGGCTGTGAGGTGGTGGACCGCCGTCGAGGGAGCTATTCCGCACAGGCGTGCTACATCGCTGGTGTTCCGTGCGCCGTCGAGGACGCTGAGGACCGCGGCCCTTCCCGCGCCGAGCAGGCGGGCGAGCGCCCGGCCGTCGGAGGGGGCGCCGGACCGATGCCACTCAGGTGAGAGGCCGAGGACCGGGTAGAAGACGGTGGGCTGGACGGGAGCCTCCGTGAGGACCGAACACCACGGGCTCGACAGCACCGACGGTACGAGCAGTAGCCCGTGCCCGCGGCAGTCGACCTCCTCCTGCCACGCGTTCATCCGCACGCGGACCTCGCCGGGCCGCCAGGACACGCGGTCGTGCAGGCCGCCGACCATCGCGCCGGCGCCATGCCCGGCCATGACGCCGGTCCGGTGGGAGATGTCGGCGAGCAGGAGTCGCCGGATCTGCGGCCATTGCGGCTCCAGCAGCGCGTCCCACATTGCGGACCAGGCCTCCGCGATGCGTCTCAGCGCGAGAGCGGGGCGCTCCGCCATCCGTTCCACTGCGGCGTGCCGGGCCCCTTCCGCGAGACGCAGGACTTTGCGCAGCTGATGCGCTGCGACGTCCGGGGGAGTGGACCGGAGCATGGCGAGTTCCTCGGACGGAGTGAGGTCGGGGCCTGGCGGGCCGGTGAGGAAGTCCGGGAAATACCCCTGCGGCGCGATGAGGAGCGACAGCAGGCCGAACGCCTCGTGCGGCACGGATGACCGTGCCTCCCGGAGCCAGCCCCAGTGCAGCGGCCGGGACTGGGCCGTCTGCAGCAGCCGGATGGCGGCGGCGAGTTCGTGCCCTGGCGAGATGCCGAATCGCAGTGACGCCACGTCCTCAATCCCGAGGTGGAAGGCCACGATGTTTCGATCCATATCGAAAGATTAGCGGCCCCGCGATCACTGGGCGAGAGTGAAGGCACACCGCCGGACGGCGGTCCCCGAGGAGGAACAGATGAAGGTGGACGCGGAGAGCATGGTGCTGCTGGAGCCCGGCAGCCTGGCCCTGCCGGGCGGGACGGCGGAACGGTTCGAAGGCGGGGATTTCGGCGTAGGGCTCTCCTACTTCCTGGTCCGGACCCCGCCGGGGAAGGGTCCGGCCGTGCACCGGCACCCCTACGCGGAGACCTGGCTGGTGCTCGAAGGCGAGGCCACGTTCCGGCTCGACGACGGCGACCGCCCGGTCGGCGCCGGAGCCACGGTGATCGTCCCGGCAGGTCGCTGGCACGGCTTCACGAACCACGGCCAGGAGCCGCTGCTGATGGTCTGCCTGCACGATTCGCCGCGGATCATCCAGGAGTTCCGCGACCAGGACGGCTGACCCGTCACGGCTGGCACGCCCTGGCTGGGCGTGGGCGGGCCGGGCGTGGCCTGCCGGTGAGCACGACACGACAGACGACGACACGACAACACGACGACGAAGGACACGACATGTCATTTCAGGCATACCTCGATGCGATCGAGGACAAGACCGGCAAGACCCCGCGGCAGCTGGTGGAGGAGGCCGAGGCCAAGGGCTTCGGCGAAGCGGGGGTGAAAGCAGGCACGATCCTCGAATGGCTCAAGGACGAGTACGGTCTGGGGCGCGGGCACGGCATGGCGCTGGTCCACGTCCTCAAGAACGGACCCACGATCAGCGACAAACATGTGGGCAGCGGGGGAACTCATGCCGACGCGTCCACGGAGTTGTGGCTCGACGGCAAGGCGAGCAAACCACAGCCGTGACGGCCAGGGCGGCGCTTTTCCACATACTCCACCTGGGGGACGCGGCCGGCTGCCGCGACGTTTAGGCTCGGGATCATGAACAGTGCCCGCCGACGCCGGATCATCCAGTTCGGCATTCCGTGTGCCGTGGCGGTGATCCAGGTCTTCGGCACCGTGGCCATGGCTCACTGGCGCGGTCTGGATCTGCCGCCGGTGACGATGCTGTTCCTACTCGCAGGTCCTGCCGCGCTGCTGTTCATGCGTCGTCGGCCGGCGCTCGTGCTGGCCTTCCAGGTGCTGCTCGCCGGCTGGTACCTCCTGCTCTCCTTGCCCTGGGGGCCGGTCTTCGTGGCTTTCGCGGTGGCCTTGTTCAACGCTTCGCTCCGGGGCAGGCGATGGCAGTCCTGGGCCGTGGTGGGCCTGGTTGGACTCCTGGCGGTTCTTCAGGAAACCGGCTGGGTTCCTCTCCGTGGGGCGTTGTGGACCCCGCCGTGGGCGGCCGGCGCGCCCTGGGCTGCCACGCCTGCCCTGGCGGCGGCGACCGCGTGGCTGGCGGTCCTCGTCCTCCTGGGGGAAGCAGGTCGGCGTCGTCGGTCGAGGCTGACGGAGCTGAGGGAGCAGCGGGCGGCCCGGGCGCAGGCGGAGCGGGACGAATACCGTCTGGCCCTGGCGCGCGACATTCATGACGTGGTCGGGCACTCCCTGTCCCTGATCAACGTGCAGGCTTCCGTCGCACTGCATCTGGGGGAGAAGGATCCGGCGCGGCTTGCCGAGGCGCTGCGGAACATCAAGGACGCGAGCAAGGACTCGCTGGCCGAGGTGCGGGACCTGCTGGATGTCCTGCGGGAGGAGGCGCCGGCCGATGGCGGGATTCACTCTGTGCCCGCGGCATCCCGCACCCCGCCGGTCCGGCACAGGACCCTGACCGAGGTGGAGGCCCTGGTGGAGGAGGCGCGGGCCGTCGGCGTGAGGGTGGAAATCGAACCGCCGAGCGGTCTGAGCGCCTGGCGGTCCGGGAGCCCCGCCGTGGATCCGGCGGCTCAGGATGCGCTGTTCCGCGCGGTGCAGGAGGGTCTCAGCAACGTCCGCCGCCACGCGGCGGCGCCGGAGGCGGTCCTGGCGTGCGGCGTCAGCCATACCGAGCTGTGGTTCAGGCTCAGCAACCCCGTGGAAGACCTGACAGTCCCGGTCCATGAGGGGCACGGTCTCGTCGGGATGCGTGAGCGCGTGGCCGCGTGCGGCGGAAGGGTGACGGCGAGTGCGGGTGATGGATGGTTCCGTCTCGAGGTCGGTGTGCCACGGAGGGTGGACGGCGCAGCAGGAACCCCAGGGATCGAGGTCGCACCGTGATGGTCAGTGAATCAGGAACAGGCGGTCCCATCCGGGTGGCGCTCGCGGACGACCAGGGTCTGATCAGGGCCGGCTTCCGCGCGCTGATCGACGCGGAGGACGGCCTCGTGATCGTGGGGGAGGCTGCCACCGGCAGGGAGGCCGTGGCGCTCGCGCGGAGGGCCCGGCCGGACGTGATGCTGATGGACATCCGCATGCCCGACGGCGACGGCTTGGAGGCCACCCGGGACATCGCCCGCCAGGGGTTTTTGCCGCGGATCATCATCCTCACCACCTTCGGGCTGGACGAGTACATCGTGGAGGCCATCAGGGCCGGGGCCGCAGGATTCCTCGTCAAGGACACCGAACCGGCGGAGCTGTTGCGGGCCATCGGCGCGGTCCACGACGGCGACGCCCTCCTGTCGGCCCCGGTCACCCGACGGGTCCTGGACTACCTCAAAGGCCAGGGCGGTTCTGCCGCGCCCCGGAGCCTGGCGGAGATCACCGAACGCGAGCGTGAAGTCCTGGCCTTGGTGGGCGAAGGTCTCAACAACGCCGAGATCGCCGAGCGTCTGTACATCACGCCCCTCACGGCCAAGACCCACGTCTCCCGGATCATGGCCAAGCTGGGGTGCCGCGACCGGGCGCAGCTGGTGGTCGCTGCCTACGAATCCGGGCTGGTCAGGCCGGGATGGACGCCGTGACGCGGTGTTGCCCGCGGTGGCGTGGGGATACCGTGACGCTCGGCCCCGGCGTCGAGGAGTTCCTCTGAAGCCGGATTTCCGTCACGCGGTGGCGCTGCGTTGATGAAGCTGTGATCCCCGGTGACCTGTGTGGTCCTGACCCCGTGGCACGGTAGGCCTCCTGGTCCGGTGTCGGCGCGGTCCAGTGGGGTTGTGGCTTCGCTCCATGCGGGACCGAGCCGCGGTGACGCTGCGTTGATGGTCCTGTGACCCTGTGACCCTGTGACCCTGTGACTCTGTGACTCTGTGACTCTGTGACACGGCGACCCGGCGATCTGGCGGCCTTGCGGCCTTGAGACCTTGGGACCTTGTGACCCGGCGGCCCTCCCATGCGGCGGCGCTCTGTTGCCGCCAACGACCGGCGTGCTCCGGGCGCGTACTCCCCGGGGAGTACGGGCTCTCGCGAAGTGATTCCCCACGGCAGACGCCTCCGAACAGCGACCGGCGAAAGATGGAATCAGGCCGGAAGACCGGCCTGTCACAGCCGTCGAGGACGGCCCCACGAAAGGTTCCATCATGGTCACCACAGCACTTCTGGCAGCCCCGGCCATCGCCGCCCATGGCATGTGGGCCGGGGGATTCTTTCCCTGGTTCCTCATCTTCCCGCTCTTCTGGTTCATCCTGCTCTTCGTCGGACTGTTCGTCTTCGCCCGTCGTCGGCGTCACTGGGCCGGACAGGCCGGGCGGATGGGTGCGGAGTCGGTCCTGCGGGAACGCTATGCCCGAGGCGAGATCGACGAGACCGAGTACCGCCAGCGCCTCGAGGTCCTCCGCGCGAACTCCTGATCCGGTCGGGTATCAGGAGCCACCGTCTGCTGAGTCCGCTGGTGAGGGGGTGAATCCGCTCTCAGATGTAGCGGATTCACCTCCTCACCAGCGGACTCAGCCGGGTCGAGGCCACCAATGGGCCTGGGCTCCCTCACCCGGGCTCGGACCTGCCCTTCGCTGAGCTCGCTACGAACCGACCGATCTCGCTACTCGGAGTAGCGAGGTCAGCCGGTTCGTAGCGAGTTCGGTCGGCCGAGGGGGCCGGGGATGGCGAGATCAGCCGGTTCGTAGCGAGTTCGGTCGGCCGAAGGGGCCATGGAGCGCGAGATCGGCCGGTTGGTAGCGAGATCGGTCGGTTCGTAGCGAGTTCAGGACGGTGGCGAGCGTGAGGTAGCGAGGTCGGTCGGCCGAGGGGGCCGGGGAGCGCGAGGTCAGCCCGTTCAGTGCGAGTTCGCCGCCGCGACCCCCGCCCCGCACTCACCCCGCTCCCACACCCCGCCCAACCCGGCCGCCTCACCACCACTCCCGCCCCTGCCCGTTCGCCCGTCGGGAACATGGACGGGTGCGGTCCGCGATTGAGAGAGAATGGAAGCATGCGATCTCTTGGACCCGAAGACACCCAGTCCGGCGCCGGCACGCGCTTCAGCGCGGCCAAGGCCAGCACCTTCAGGATCGGCGGCCTGGGCATGTCCGTCCTGGTCCTCGCCTTCCTCGTGGCCGTGATCTTCGCCGCGAACCAGAACAGCGTGGTGGGCTGGTTCGTCGCCGTCATCTCGCTCGGGTGGCTGCTCCTCGCGGCGTTCGTCGTGTTCAGCATCCAGCGTGCGACCAAGCGGGCCGCGGCCAAGCTGAATGAAGCGAGCAACGCCTTCAACGCGGCGGCCGGCCGGGCGCCGTCGTCGTCGTCCGAGGGGACCCGCCTGGTGGCGCAGGACGGCGAGTCCACGCGCATGCGGGATATGAAGCTGGACCACTCGTTCAAGATCGTCCAGGTGCAGGCCCGCGTGATCGAGGAGGAGCTCGCGAAGGGCGCCGCAGGGGACCAGGACATGGTCACCCGCGCCCTCGAGACCATCACCATCACGGCCACCAATGCACGCGACATGATCAAGTCCGGCGGGGCCACGGAAGCGCCCGTGACCGGCACCGTCATCGACTAGAGTTACGAGGGTGAACGTGGCTGAGAAGGACTATCTGCGCATTGCGACCGTCAACGTCAACGGCATCCGGGCCGCCTACCGCAAGGGTATGGCCGAGTGGCTGGCCGGCCGGGACGTGGACATCCTCACGCTCCAGGAGGTCCGCGCCCCTGACGATGTGGTCTTCGACCTGATCGGCGAAGGCTGGCACATCCTCCACGCCGAGGCGGAAGCCAAGGGCCGTGCCGGCGTCGCGCTGGTCTCCCGCGAGAAGCCTCTGGCCACCCGCGTCGGCATCGGCGACGACTACTTCGCCACCACGGGCCGCTGGGTGGAAGCCGACTTCGGGCTCCCCAACGGCGAGAAGCTCACGGTCGTGAGCGCCTATGTGCACTCCGGTGAGGTCGACACCCCCAAGCAGGTCGACAAGTACCGCTTCCTCGACACCATGATCACCCGCCTGCCGGCCCTGGCCGCCGAGAGCGACCACGTGCTGATCACGGGCGACCTCAACGTCGGCCACACCGAGCTGGACATCAAGAACTGGCGCGGCAACACCAAGCGCGCGGGCTTCCTGCCGGAGGAGCGCGCCTACTTCGACCGGTTCTTCGGTGAGGAGATCGGGTTCAAGGACGTGGCCCGCGAACTGGCCGGACCGGTGGACGGCCCGTACACCTGGTGGTCCCAGCGGGGCCAGGCGTTCGACAACGACACGGGTTGGCGTATCGACTACCACATGGCCACCCCCGCCCTCGCCGCCCGTGCGCGGCAGGCCGTGGTGGACCGCGCAGCCAGCTACGACACCCGTTTCTCCGACCACGCACCCCTGGTGGTCGACTACAGCCTCTGAGAGGCAGCGCGCCGGGGTGACCCGCGCGTTCCCAAGGACACCATGAGCCACAACACCATCACCGAAGAAGAATTCCTCACCCTGCACGCCGACCGCAGGCCCCGCGTCCTCTCCGGGATGCAGCCGTCCGCGGATTCGCTGCACCTGGGCAACTACCTGGGCGCCCTGGTCAACTGGGTCAAGGCCCAGGAGGACTACGACTCCTTCTACTTCATCCCGGACATGCACGCGATCACCGTGCCCCAGGACCCCGCGGAGCTGGCCGAGCGCACCCGGCGGACGGCTGCGCAGTACATCGCCGGCGGCATCGACGTCGAGAAGTCCACGCTGTTCGTCCAGTCCCACGTGCCCGAGCATGCGCAGCTGGCCTGGGTCATGATGTGCATCACCGGTTTCGGCGAGGCCTCCCGGATGACCCAGTTCAAGGACAAGTCGGCCAAGGGCGGTCTGGACTCGGCGGGCGTGGGCCTGTTCACGTACCCCATGCTCATGGCCGCGGACATCCTGCTCTACCTGCCGGACGCCGTGCCGGTCGGGGACGACCAGAAGCAGCACGTGGAGCTGGCCCGCGACCTGGCCCAGCGCTTCAACCACCGGTTCGGCGAGACGTTCCGCCTGCCCAAGGCCCTGATCCGCAAGGACGGCGCCCGGATCTACGATCTGCAGGCGCCCACGTCCAAGATGTCGAAGTCCGCGTCGAGCCCCAACGGCCTCATCAACATCCTGGATGAGCCGAAGGTGATCGCCAAGCGCATCAAGTCCGCCGTGACGGACGCGGGTACCGAGATCTCGTTCGACCGCCAGGAGAAGCCGGGCGTCAGCAATCTGCTCGAGATCCTCTCCACCGTGAGCGACACCCCGGTGGACACCCTCGTCGAGGAGTTCCAGGGCAAGATGTACGGCCACCTCAAGGTCGCCGTCGCGGACGCCGTCGTCGAGCGGCTGGAGCCGATCCGGGCCCGCACGCTGGAACTGCTGGAGGACCCGGCCGAACTCGACCGTCTGCTGGCGCGTGGCGCGGAGAAGGCCCGCGCCGTCGCCGCGCCGGTGCTCGCGGACGTCTACGAGAAGGTGGGTTTCCTGGCTCCTGCAGGACAGGCAGACTGAACCCATGTGCCAGGAGCCGAACGCCGGGGGCGCCGTCACTCAGCAGGGTCCCGACCCTGCTGAGGAGACGCAGCCCTGCGTCGGCGTGATCATCGGGTTCCCGGAGGACATCGCGTCCGAACTCCAGGTCTGGCGAGCCTCCTTCGGCGATCCCATGGCCTCCCACGTCCCCGCGCACATCACGCTCGTGACGACCACCCCGGCCGCCGACTGGCCCAGCGCACTGGAGCACGTCCGCTCGGTCGCCACTGACACGGACCCGTTCACCATCACCCTGAACGGCACGGGATCGTTCCGTCCCGTCTCGCCCGTGGTGTACCTGAACGTGGTGGAGGGATTCGAGGACTGCGTGCAGCTGCACGAGGCCCTGCAGGCCGGGCCGCTGGACCGTGAACCGGCCTTCCCCTATCACCCGCACGTCACCGTGGCCCATGATGTAGGGGAGAGCAGTCTGACCGACGCCGAGGAGGCCCTGGCCTCCTACGCGGCCACCATCACGGTGGACCGCATCGGTGTGTACGAGCACGTGGCCAACGGATTCTGGAAACTACGGGAGGAAGTTCCTCTTGGCGGGACACCGAAACAGCGCTGAGGCGCCCGAGAACAGCACAGAACCCTTGCCGGAGGATCCGGCGGGGGAGGAGGTCTCGCCCCTCGACCGGGCGGGCCTCCGCCGTGAGGAACGACGACGGCGGGACGCCCTCTGGCGCGGATTCGGCCAGGGTCAGCGGACCCCCGCCTTCCTCGGGGCCTTCTTCGCCTGGCTGGCGGCCCTGAGTGCCACCTGGCTTCCCCTGAGGGTCTGGGGTAACTTCCAGGCCCGCAACGGCTCACTCGTTGCGGGCGGGGTGGCCTTCCGGATGTTCTTCTCGATCGGCGCGCTGACCGTGGCGGGTTTCGGCATCGGCGGCCTCGTGCTCAACGGGCACCCGGAGTTCCGCGACAGCATCCTGACCGCCGCGTCCAAGGCCCTGCCCGGCGTCATCAAACGCGGTGACGGCCCAGGGCTCATCGACCCCGACAAATTCCTCGACCCCGGCGGCCTGAGCTGGACCGTGGCCCTGTCCCTCGTGGTGGCGCTGTTCAGCTCACTGGGCTGGATCGGCGGCACCCGCGAGGGCATGCGTCAGGTGGCCGTGCAGCCGCCCCTCAAGGAGAACGTCGTCGTCGCCCGGCTCCTCGACCTGGCCACGTTGCTGCTGATGGCGCTGGCCCTCATCCTCAGCGTCGGCATCACCCTGTTCTCCAGTGATCTGCTGGGCCACCTGCTGGCCGGCACACCTTTCGAACAGGTCGTGCGGATCCCGTTCCTGGCGATCGCGGCGGGCCTGATCCTGAACGGCTGCACCGCGGCACTCCTCATGCGGGTGGGAGCACGGCTGAAATTCCCGCGCCGCCCGTTCCTCGAGGGCGTCGTGATCTGCGCCGTCATCCTGACGATCATGCAGGCCCTGAGCAGCGAACTGCTCGGCATGGCGACGAAGAACCCCGTCATGGCGTCGTTCGGCATCGTCGTGGGTGTCCTGGTGTGGCTGAACCTGCTCAGCATGGTCCTGCTGCTGTGCACGTCGTGGTCCACCGTGCGTGCGGCGGACGTCGACGCGGCGTCCCCCGCGGGCTCCGACGCAGCCTGAGCGCCCGTGGGCGGACGGCTTCGCCGTCGTGGTCAGTGCCCCCGCCGTCCTCAGACGGTCAGGTACTGCTCCGCCCACGCGGAGATGATGCGGGCCACGCGCGCCGCCTGGCCCTTGCCTGTCAGGAGGTGCTCCGTGCCCTCCAGGGAGACGAAGCTCCGAGGGTGCCGGGCCGTCTGGAAGATAGCACTGGCGTTGTCGATGCCCACGGTGTTGTCGGTGGGGGAGTGGAGCACCATGAGAGGCCGGTGCAGGCCGCGGATGCACTCCCGCAGATCGGCCTGCTGGACGTCCTCCACGAAGTGCCGACGGACCTCACGACGGCGGCCGCCCAGGTCCACCTCGGCGCTCCCGGTGGAGAGGATGGTGTCCACCTCGGCATCGAACATGTGCTCCACGTGCCGGGGTTCATATGGCGCCGCGACGGTTGCTACGGCGGCCACCTCGGGGAGCGAGGACGCCGCGGCGAGCACTGCCGCCCCGCCGAAGGAGTGGCCCACCAGGAGACTGGCCTGCTTGCCCTCGCTGCGCAGGAACTCCGCCGCCTTGACCGTGTCGGCCACCTTGACGCTGAAGGAGCCGTCCGACCAGTCCCCGGCGGAGTCGCCCAGCCCGAGATTGTCGAAGCGCAGCATCCCCACGCCCTGTTCGGCGAGGCCCTTGCAGATCCGCGAGGCGGACGGGCTGTCCTTGCCGAGCGTCAGTCCGTGGGAGAAGAGGCCCCAGCCGCGGACCGCTCCGTCCGGGACGTCCAGGATGCCGGCCAGGCGTGCGCCCGTGCTGCCGTCGAAGCTGACCTTGAGGGTGGTGGGCATCGGGCCGCCTTTCGTCTGTCGTAGCCCTCAGAAGCGTACCGGTCCGGGGTCATCCGTGCCGGATGTGAAGCACGGCGGCGTCATGCCGGCCGGCCCGGAACAGGCGGGGCGAACACGGCCCGGCGCGCACGACGCCGGCCGGAAACGCGAACGGCGCCGCTCACCGTGAGGTGGGCGGCGCCGTCGTCGTCGGCTGACGCTGAGATCAGATGTTGCGCGTGAGGATCGCCTGCTTGACCTCGGCGATCGCCTGCGTGATCTGGATGCCACGCGGGCAGGCCTCGGAGCAGTTGAAGGTGGTGCGGCAGCGCCACACGCCTTCCTTGTCGTTGAGGATCTCGAGGCGCATGTCACCGGCGTCATCACGGGAATCGAAGATGAAGCGGTGCGCGTTCACGATCGCGGCCGGGCCGAAGTACTGGCCGTCGGTCCAGAACACCGGGCAGCTCGAGGTGCAGGCGGCGCAGAGGATGCACTTGGTGGTGTCATCGAAGCGCTGACGGTCCTCGGGGGACTGCAGGCGTTCCTTGGTCGGCTCGTGGCCGCCCGGGATGAGGAACGGCATGACCTCGCGGTAGGACTGGAAGAACGGTTCCATGTCCACGATCAGGTCCTTCTCCACCGGGAGGCCCTTGATCGGCTCCACGGTGATGGGCTTGGACGTGTCCAGGTCCTTCAGCAGGGTCTTGCAGGCCAGACGGTTGCGGCCGTTGATGCGCATGGCATCGGAGCCGCACACACCGTGGGCGCAGGACCGGCGGAACGAGAGCGAGCCGTCGTGGTCCCACTTGACCTTGTGCAGGGCGTCCAGGACACGATCGGTGCCGTACATGGTGAGCGTGAAGTCATCCCAGTAGGCCTCTTCCGAGACCTCCGGGTTGTAACGACGGACGCGCAGCGTGATGTCGAAGGACGGGATCTCCCCGCCGCCTCCGGCACTCGCCGGCAGCTCCACCTTGGATGCGGGTTCAGCGGTTGCGGCAGTCATCAGTACTTACGCTCCATCGGCTCGTAACGGGTGAAGATCACCGGCTTGGTGTCCAGACGGATGCCGGCGACGTGTTCGGCGGACGACTCGGAGTCCTTATAAGCCATGGAGTGCTTCATGAACTTGGCGTCGTCGCGGTCGGGGAAGTCCTCGCGGTAGTGGCCGCCGCGGGATTCCTCACGGTGCAGAGCCGCCACGGTCATGACCTTGGCGAGTTCCAGCAGGAAGCCGAGCTCGACGGCCTCGAGGAGATCCAGGTTGAAGCGCTTGCCCTTGTCCTGGATGGAGATGTTCTTGTACCGCTCCTCAAAGGAGGCGATGTCCTGGAGCACCTGGTTCAGGGTCTCCGCGGAACGGAACACCTGCATGTTCGCGTCCATGGTGTCCTGGAGTTCCTTGCGGATCGCGGCGACGCGCTCGGTGCCGTTGGCGTTGCGGACGGAGTCCAGCAGGCCGAGGGTGAACGCCTCGGGGTCCTCGGGAAGCTCCACGTAGTCGGCGCCCTTGGCGTACTCCGCGGCGGCGACGCCGGCGCGCTTGCCGAAGACGTTGATGTCCAGGAGGGAGTTGGTGCCGAGACGGTTGGAACCGTGCACGGACACGCAGGCCACCTCGCCGGCGGCGAACAGACCCGGGATCACCGTGTCGTTGTCCTGGAGGACCTCGGTGGCGATGTTGGTGGGGATGCCGCCCATGGCGTAGTGCGCCGTCGGGAACACCGGCACGGGCTCGGTGTAGGGCTCCACGCCGAGGTAGGTGCGGGCGAACTCGGTGATGTCCGGGAGCTTGGCGTCGATGTGAGCCGGCTCCAGGTGCGTCAGGTCGAGCAGCACGTAGTCCTTGTTCGGGCCGCAGCCACGGCCTTCACGGACCTCGTTGGCCATGGAGCGGGCCACGATGTCGCGGGGCGCCAGGTCCTTGATGGTGGGGGCGTAACGCTCCATGAAGCGCTCACCCTCGGAGTTGCGCAGGATGGCGCCTTCTCCGCGGGCCGCTTCGGAGAGCAGGATGCCGAGGCCGGCCAGGCCGGTCGGGTGGAACTGGAAGAACTCCATGTCCTCCAGCGGGATGCCACGGCGGAAGGCGATGCCCATGCCGTCACCGGTGAGGGTGTGGGCGTTCGACGTGGTCTTGAAGACCTTGCCGGCGCCGCCGGAGGCGAATACCACGCTCTTGGCCTGGAAGACGTGCAGTTCGCCGGTGGCGAGGTCGTAGGAGACCACGCCGGCGACGCGCTTCTGCTTGTACGGGGTGCCGTCCTCACGGACCGCGTCCTCTTCGACCGTCAGGAGGTCGAGGACGTAGTACTCGTTGTAGAACTCCACGTTGTGCTTGACGCAGTTCTGGTAGAGCGTCTGAAGGATCATGTGACCCGTGCGGTCCGCGGCGTAACAGGCACGGCGGACAGGCGCCTTGCCGTGGTCGCGGGTGTGACCGCCGAAGCGGCGCTGGTCGATGCGGCCTTCGGGCGTGCGGTTGAACGGCAGGCCCATCTTCTCCAGGTCCAGCACGGCGTCGATGGCTTCCTTCGCCATGACCTCGGCGGCGTCCTGGTCCACCAGGTAGTCACCGCCCTTGACGGTGTCGAACGTGTGCCACTCCCAGTTGTCCTCTTCGACATTGGCGAGTGCCGCGCACATGCCGCCCTGAGCGGCGCCCGTGTGGGAGCGGGTGGGGTAGAGCTTGGTCAGCACGGCCGTGCGGGCACGCTGGCCAGCTTCGATCGCTGCGCGCATTCCGGCGCCACCGGCGCCGATGATCACAACATCGTACTTGTGGACCTGCATTCTCAGATGCCTTCTCTCTTCCAGGAAAATCTTCTGCTCAGGCCGCGAACGGCCTGGACGCTACGGGGCCGGGCAGAAGGACGGCGCGCCGTCCATGAGCTGGCCGTTGAGCACCGGGCACGGATCGAAGGTGAAGATCACCAGCGTGCCCAGGACCACGACGACGGCGGACGCGACGTAGAGCAGCGTCTTCAGGACGCGGCGGGTGCTGTCCTTCTCGGCGTAGTCGTTGATGATGGTGCGGACGCCGTTGCTGCCGTGCAGGAAGGCCAGCCACAGCATGGCCAGATCCCAGAACTGCCAGAACGGGTCGGCCCACTTGCCGGCCACGAAGCCGAAGTCGATGGCGTGGATGCCCTGACCGACCATGAGGTTGACGAAGAGGTGGCCGAAGATCAGCACCACCAGGACGACACCGGAGAGGCGCATGAAGAGCCATGCGAACATCTCGAAATTGCCCTTGGAGCCGGACGTGCGGCGGTACTGCGGGGCGATGCGGCTGTTGCCGCTGCGAGGAGCCTGAATCGTGCTCATGGCTTAGTGACCTCCCAGTGCCAGGCTGAGGTGACGGATGGCGAAGGCTGCGAAGACCACGACCCAGATGATGAGCACGGCCCAGAGCATCTGGCGCTGGTACTTGGCGCCCTTCTTCCAGAAATCGATCGCGATGACACGCAGGCCATTGAAGGCGTGGAACAGGATCGCGGCCACCAGGCCGGTCTCGCCCACGGCCATGAGGGGGTTCTTATACGCCCCGATGACGCTGGTGTAGACCTCCGGGGACACGCGGACCAACGACGTGTCCAGGACGTGCACCAACAAGAAGAAGAAGATCACAACACCGGTGATGCGGTGCCCAACCCAAGACCACATGCCTTCCCGGCCGCGGTACAAGGTGCCAGCTGGTTTCGTCGGCACTGAATAAACCTCCCTGGAACACGGCAGCGCTGGCATGTAGTCCATGCGGGGGAACGCATGCTGTGTGAGCCTGATGGCCCAAGCCAAATCTAGGCTTCGCTCACAGCTTATTCAATTTAGCTTTGCCTTGCCCCAATAATGCGAGTGCGGAATTCGGGCAAATGCGACTGCACGTGAGATTAATGCCACAAACGACCGGTGCGCCCGGGTGGGCCTGCGCCCTCATGAGGGGGTCCGTCGCCTACCATGTGGGGGTGAGTAACGACAATGTGGACGCCCGCAGCCACGCGATGTCCCGCTTCTTCGCGGTCATCCCTGCCGGCGGCGTAGGTACCCGGCTGTGGCCTCTCTCCCGGGCGGCCGCTCCCAAGTTCCTGCATGATCTGACCGGTTCCGGCAGCACCCTCATCCGGGCGACGTACGACCGGCTGGAGCCGCTGGCGGAAGGCCGCGTCCTGGTGGTCACCGGGCAGGCGCACCGCGCCGCCGTCTGCCGTCAGCTGCCGGAGCTCTCCGACCGGGACCTGGTGCTCGAGAGCGAGCCCAAGGACTCCGCCGCCGCGATCGGACTCGCCGCCGCCATCCTGCACGAGCGCGATCCCGAGACCATCATGGGCTCCTTCGCCGCCGACCAGGTCATCAGCCCCACCCACGTCTTCCAGGCCGCCGTCCGCGAAGCGATCCACACCGCGGCCACCGGCAAGATCGTGACGATCGGCATCAAGCCGACGCACCCGTCGACGGGCTTCGGCTACATCCGGGTCGGCGAACTCCTGAAGGTGGAGGAGGCCCCGAACGCCCACGCCGTGGTGGAGTTCGTGGAGAAGCCCAATGAGACCGTGGCCCGCCAGTACCTCGCCAGCGGCGACTACGTCTGGAACGCCGGCATGTTCGTCGCTCCGGTCGCCCTCATGCTCAAGCACCTCGAGATCAACCAGCCCGAGCTGCACGCCGGTCTCCTGGAGATCGCGCGCGCCTGGGACACCCCGGACCGTGACGCGGTCACGGCCCGCATCTGGCCGACCCTGCCGAAGATCGCCATCGACTACGCCGTGGCCGAGCCCGCCGCCGCTGCCGGTGACGTCGCCGTCGTGCCCGGGGAGTTCGGCTGGGACGACGTCGGGGACTTCGCGGCGATCGGCCGCCTCAACAGCGCGCGTGAGGTCGACGACGTCACCGTGCTGGGGGACGACCCCCGCGTCTTCACGGAGGACGCGAGCGGCGTCGTCGTGGCGGACACCAAACGGGTGATCGCGCTCATCGGCATCAAGGACGTCGTGATCGTGGACACCCCGGACGCCCTGCTGGTGACCACCACGGAGCACGCACAGCGCGTGAAGAGCGCCGTGGACGCCTTCAAGGCCAGCGGCGACACGGACGTTCTGTAACCCCGCGTGACCTTTTGAGGTTTTTCCGCACGCCCGCTCTAAAGTGTCAGGGTGCGCAACTACTCCAGCGAATCGAACCCGCCGCAGCTTGCCGGACCCTGGCTGGAACCGCTCCTGCCGGAGCTGATCGAGTTCCGCCGGGACCTGCACGCGCACCCTGAACTCTCCTTCAAGGAGTTCCGCACCACGGACCGTCTCGTGGCCCGTCTGGAGGCCGCCGGACTGGCTCCGCGGCGCCTCGAGGGCACCGGCGTCGTGGTGGACGTGGGGGAGGGGCCCATCGCCACCGCGCTCCGCGGGGACATCGACGCCCTGCCGATCATCGAGGAGACGGGCCTTCCGTTCGCGAGCACCAATCACGGCGTGACGCACGCCTGCGGGCACGATGTGCACACCACCACGATGCTCGGCGTCGCGCTCGTCCTGCACGCGATGCACCAGTCGGAGCCGCTGGGCGGATCCGTCCGGATCATCTTCCAGCCGGCCGAGGAGACCATGCCCGGCGGGGCGCTGTCCTGTATCGCCCAGGGGGTCCTGGACGGGGTGCCGCGCATCATGGCGCTGCACTGTGATCCCAAGATCGACGTCGGGCACATCGGCACGCGCATCGGGGCGATCACCTCGGCGTCGGACACCATCAAGATCGAGCTGACCGGGCGCGGCGGCCACACCTCGCGGCCGCATCTGACCGAAGACCTCGTGTTCGCGCTCGCCCAGATCGCCGTGAACGTCCCGGCCGTGCTCTCCCGCCGCATCGACGTGCGCAGCGCCGTCTCCGTGGTGTGGGGCCAGATCAGTGCGGGCTCCGCTCCCAACGCGATCCCGGCGAACGGGTACATGGCGGGCACGATGCGCTGTCTGGACCGCGATGCGTGGCACGGCGCCGGCGAGCTCCTGGACGCCGTGGTGCAGCAGGTCGCCGCTCCGTACGGGGTGGATGTCCATCTGGAACACACCCGGGGGGTCCCGCCGGTGGTGAACTCGGAGCACGAGACCGCCCTGATCGAGGCCGCGGCCCGCGCCGAACTGGGCGAGAACGCCGTCGTGCTCACTCCGCAGTCCATGGGCGGCGAGGACTTCGCCTGGTTCCTGGCGGACGTCCCGGGCGCGATGATGCGTCTCGGCACCCGCACCCCCGGCGGCGAGGAGTACGATCTGCACCGCGGCGACTACATCCTCGACGAACGTGCGCTCGGCTACGGGATCAGGGTCCTGGCCGGGGCCGCACTGCGCACCATCAGGGATCTCGACGAGGCCTAGGCCTACCCATAGGTAACAAATATTCAACGATCAGTGCATATCCAGCCGTCCGTGGTAGCGGGCGGCGTGGATCACTGAGTAATGTTGCCTTCATCACCGCCCGGGCCATGGATGCTTGGGCATTTCGAGTTTTCTGGAGGATCCTTGAAGATTTCCAAGCAGGCGCGCGCCCTCGGCGCAGCCAAGCGCGGTTCGCTGGTCGGCGTAGCGGGCATGAGCGCCGCAGCCCTGCTGCTCTCCGCCTGTGGCGCAGCCCCGGAGCAGAAGTCCGGCTCCGCAGCCGGCAGCAGCGACTACAAGGCGTGCATCGTCTCCGACTCCGGCGGTTTCGATGACCAGTCCTTCAACCAGTCCTCGTACGAAGGTCTGAAGAAGTCCGAGAAGGACCTGAACATCAAGACCAAGGAGGTCGAGTCCAAGTCCAACAACGACTTCGAACCGAATCTCCGGGGCATGGTCAACGCCGGCTGCAACCTGACCGTCACGGTCGGCTTCCTCCTGGGTGACGCCACCAAGTCGCTGGCCACGGCCAACCCGAGCAAGCACTTCACCATCATCGACTTCGCGTACGACAAGGAAATCGCCAACGTGAAGCCGATCATCTACGACACGGCCCAGGCCGCGTTCCTGGCCGGTTATGCCGCTGCCGCCACCACCAAGACCGGCAAGGTCGGCACCTTCGGCGGCATCAAGATCCCCACCGTCACCATCTTCATGGACGGCTTCGCGGACGGCGTGAAGTACTTCAACGAGAAGAAGGGCAAGAACGTCCAGGTCCTCGGCTGGGACAAGGACAAGCAGGACGGCACCTTCACCGGTGACTTCGAGAAGCAGGACAAGGGCAAGCAGGTCACCAAGTCCCTGCTCGACGGCGGCGCGGACATCATCATGCCCGTCGCCGGTCCGGTGGGCAAGGGCGCTGCCAGCGCGCTGAAGGACGCCAAGTCCGGTGGCAAGGACGTCAAGCTCGTCTGGGTCGACTCGGACGGTTACCTGACCGCCCCCGAGTACAAGGGCCTCATGCTGACCTCCGTCATCAAGAAGATGGACGAGGCCGTCGAGACCGTGATCAAGGACGACAAGGACGGCAAGTTCACAGCCAAGCCGTACGTCGGCACCCTCGCCAACGGCGGCGTCGACGTGGCGCCGTTCCACGACCTCGCCTCGGCCGTCCCGGCCGATCTCCAGAGCGAGCTGGATGCCCTGAAGAAGGACATCGTCGACGGCAAGATCAAGGTCGAGTCCAAGGCCAGCCCCAAGCAGTAGGGCTTCCGGCGTGAGTGCCGCCGCCCCCGTCGCCCGGTGGATTCCGCCGGGCCGGGGGCGGCGGCGCTTTGCGTGAGTGAAGACCTGCACCGCGGACCCGGTGCTGGGATAGCCTGCTGGGTATTCGATGCAATGGGACGACCGCACAGGGCATCATCTGATGGAACGGAAACAACAGCGTGAAACTTGAGCTTCGGGGGATCACCAAGACCTTCGGCACTTTCGTGGCCAACGATCATATCTATGTGGTGGTTGAGCCGGGGCAGATCCACTGCCTCCTCGGTGAGAACGGCGCGGGGAAGTCGACTCTCATGAACGTCCTCTACGGCCTCTATGAACCCACCGAAGGCGAGATCGTGGTGGACGGGAAGCCCATGAGCTTCCGCGGCCCGGGCGATGCGATGGCGGCGGGCATCGGCATGGTGCACCAGCACTTCATGCTGGTCCCCGTGTTCACCGTCGCCGAGAACGTCGCCCTCGGTGGCGAGACCACCAAGGCCGGCGGCTTCCTGGATCTGGAGTCCACCAGGACCCGGATCCGCGAGATCTCCGACCAGTACGGCTTCAACGTCGACCCCGACGCCCTGGTGGAGGACCTCCCCGTCGGCGTGCAGCAACGTGTCGAGATCATCAAGGCCCTGGTGCGCGAGGCGAAGGTCCTCATCCTGGATGAGCCCACCGCCGTGCTGACCCCGCAGGAGACCGACGAGCTCCTGGACATCATGCGTCAGCTCAAGGCGTCCGGGACCTCCATCCTGTTCATCTCCCACAAGCTCCGCGAGGTGCGGGCCGTCTCCGACACCATCACCGTGATCCGTCGCGGCAAGGTGGTGGGCAATGCCGATCCGAGCGCGTCCACCACGGAACTCGCCGCCCTCATGGTGGGCCGCCCCGTCAGCCTGACTTTGAACAAGGAACCCGCGAAGCCCGGCAAGACCACGTTCTCGATCCGCGATCTGACCGTCCTGGCCCCGAACGGCCAGCGGGTGGTGGACGGCATCGACCTTGACATCGCCGAAGGGGAGATCCTCGCCGTCGCGGGCGTGCAGGGCAACGGCCAGACCGAACTGACCGAGGCCATCCTGGGTCTTCAGGAGCACGTGGCCGGGTCGATCACGCTGGACGGCAAGGAGCTTCTGGGCCGGAGCGTCAAGGAAGTCCTGCACGCCGGCGTGGGCTTCGTGCCCGAGGACCGGAAGGAGGACGGCCTGGTCGGCCCGTTCTCCGTCGCGGAGAACCTCGTGCTGGACCTGTACGACCAGGCGCCCTTCGCCCGTGGCGTCGCCATGGATCCGGGCAAGGTGGCCGCCAACGCCACCGCGAAGATCGACGAGTTCGACATCCGCACGCCGTCCGGTGCGACGGCGGTCGGTTCCCTCTCGGGCGGCAACCAGCAGAAGGTGGTCATGGCCCGGGAGCTGTCCCGGCCTCTGCGCCTCTTCATCGCGTCCCAGCCCACCCGTGGTGTGGACGTGGGGTCCATCGAGTTCCTGCACCGCCGGATCGTGTCGGAGCGGGACAAGGGCATCCCCGTGATGATCGTGTCCACGGAACTCGACGAGGTGGTGGAGCTCGCGGACCGGATCGCCGTCCTCTACAAGGGCAAGGTGGTGGGCATCGTCCCCTCGGACACGCCCCGTGACGTGCTCGGCCTCATGATGGCGGGCCTCTCGCCGGAGGACGCCGCCCACAGTACCGCCACGCAGCATCAGCCCGGCCGCCATCAGGCCGGGGACATTCAGACGGATCAGGCAGGAGAAGCCGGTGAGTAAGCAAGAACAGCCGCGGCTGGACGGTCAGGAGATCGTGAAGAAGATCTTCACGGGCAACGCGATGGTCTCCTTCCTGGCCGTGTTCCTGGCCCTGGTGCTGGGCGGTCTGCTCATCGCGGCCACGGACAAGGACGTCGCCACCACGGCGGGGTACCTGTTCGCCCGACCCACGGACTTCCTGAGCGCCCTCTGGAAGGCCGCCACCAACTCGTACGTCGCACTGTTCCAGGGAGCCGTATACTCCCCGGAGGCCACGGGTCCGCTGGGTCACTTCGGTCCCTTCATGGAGACCCTGACCATCGCGACGCCGCTCATCACGGCGGCGCTGGGCGTGGCCCTCGCGTTCCGTGCGGGCCTGTTCAACATCGGCGCCCAGGGTCAGATCATCGTCTCCGGCACGCTCGCCGCGTACCTCGGTTTCGCCTGGCACCTGCCGCCGTTCCTGCACCTGCTGCTGGTGATCATCGCCGGTGTCCTGGGCGGCGCGGTCTGGGGTGGCCTGGTGGGCTACCTGAAGGCCCGCACCGGCGCCCATGAGGTCATCCTGACCATCATGTTCAACTACGTGGCCCTGTACTTCCTGCGTTACCTGCTGACCACGCCGGAGTTCCAGCGCCCGGGGGAGACCAACCCGATCTCCCCGGCCCTCGACCCGAACGCTGTCTATCCGCTGATCGCGGGGGACCAGTACCGTCTGCACGCGGGCTTCCTGCTGGCGATCGCCGCCACGGTGTTCGTGTGGTGGCTCCTGAACCGCTCCACCTGGGGCTTCGAGTTCCGCGCCGTGGGCGCCAACCCGAAGGCCGCGCAGACCGCGGGCGTCAACGTCTCGCGCGCCACCGTTCTCGTGATGGCCTTCGCCGGCGCGCTGTCCGGCCTGGGCGGCGTCGCGCAGGTCGCGGGCACCGAGAAGGTCCTGACCGACGGTGTCGCCGCGAGCTACGGCTTCGACGCCATCACGGTGGCCCTGCTCGGCCGCTCCACCCCGTGGGGCACCTTCGCGGCGGGTCTGCTCTTCGGAGCGTTCCGCGCCGGTGCGGTCCAGATGCAGATCCAGACCGGAACCCCCATCGACATCGTCCTGATCGTCCAGTCCCTCATCGTGTTGTTCATCGCGGCCCCGCCGCTGGTCAAGGCGGTCTTCGGGATGAACCGTAAGAAGAAGGCCACCAAGGCCGTCCCGCTCACCGGAGGTGCCGTATGAGCACAGCAGTTGCAAGTCCCGCCCCGGTGGAGGCCGGCCTGAAGCCCGTCGGCTGGAAGATCCCCGTCATGCTCGGCGTCGTGGCCGTCGCCACGTTCCTGTTCTGCGGCATCCTCGGACCGGACTCGACCGCGGGATTCGGGATCTCCCAGGACGGCGATTTCTTCCAGCTTCCCGTCGTGACCCTCCCGGCGAAGGCCACGGGCCTGGTGCTGGGCGTCGTCATGATCGCCATCGCCGCATGGTCGGTCGTGCTGCGGAACCGTGCCCGCACGGTGCCGATCTGGGCCGTGGCCGTCTTCGCGGCGGCCTTCGTCATCGCGTTCCTGACCGCCGTCGTCGGTGGTGCACGCCTGCACGAGATCTCCCTGGCCGGCCTGCTGGCTGGTTCGGTGACCCTCGCCGTGCCGCTCGTGTTCGGTTCCCTCTCCGGCGTGCTCTGCGAACGCGTCGGCGTCGTGAACATCGCCATCGAAGGGCAGCTCCTGGGCGGCGCGTTCACCGCGGCCCTCGTGGGCAGCGTGACGCACAACGCCTTCGCCGGTCTGCTGGCCGCCGCGGTGGCCGGCGCGCTCGTCTCGATGGTCCTGGCCGTCTTCAGCATCCGCTACCTGGTCAACCAGATCATCGTGGGCGTCGTGCTGAACGTGCTGGTTTCCGGCCTGACCGGATTCCTCTTCTCCACGCTCCTGCAGTCCGACCCGGAGAAGCTGAACTCGCCGGCGCACCTGCCCGTCATCGACATCCCGGTGCTGTCCAGCATCCCGCTGATCGGCCCGATCCTCTTCAAGCAGTCGATCATCGGCTACCTCATGTACGTGGCCGTGTTCGTGGTGTGGATCGGTCTGTTCAAGACCAAGTGGGGCCTCCGGGTCCGCGCCGTGGGTGAGCACCCGCAGGCCGCCGACACCCTGGGCATCAACGTCAACGCCACGCGGTTCTGGAACGTCACCCTGGGTGGCGCGATCGCCGGCATCGGCGGTTCCTACTTCACCCTGGTGGCCGTGGACTCCTTCACCAAGGAGATCTCGGGTGGCCGAGGCTTCATCGCCCTGGCGGCTCTCATCTTCGGCCGCTGGAACCCGATCGGCGCCTTCCTGGCCGCGCTGCTCTTCGGCTTCGCGGACAATCTGCAGTCGCTCGTCACGATCATCGGCACCCCGGTGCCGAGCCAGTTCATGGCCATGCTGCCGTACCTGGTCACGATCCTGGCGGTGGCCGGTCTGGTCGGCCGTTCGCGGCCGCCGGCGGCCAGCGGCGTCCCCTATGTGAAGGAATAGCCATGGGGGACACGACGCCGGCCGCGGCCACCGCGGCACCGGACTGGGACGCACTGCGGCAGGCCGCCGTCGTCGCCATGGAGAAGGCGTACGCGCCGTACTCGCGGTACCCCGTGGGTGCGGCGGCCCTTCTGGACGACGGCCGGGTGGTGTCGGGCTGCAACGTGGAGAACGCGAGTTACGGGCTGACGCTGTGTGCGGAGTGCACCCTCCTGGGGCAGATCCGCATGGGCGGCGGCGGTCTGATCCGCGCGTTCTACTGCGTCGACGGCGCCGGCTCCGTGCTGATGCCCTGCGGCCGCTGCCGTCAGCTGCTCTACGAATTCCGGGCCCCGGACATGGTGCTCATGACCAGCCACGGGATCAAGACCATGGACGAGGTGCTGCCGGACGCGTTCGGGCCGCAGCACCTCGAGGAGGACCGTCCGGCGGCGCCGGAAGGTCAGGACCACCAGGAGGGGACGCATGACTGAGGCTTTCGACGCGGTGGACGTGATCCGCACCAAGCGCGACCGCGGGGTGCTCAGCCCCGGCCAGATCGACTGGGTGATCGACGCGTACACGCGCGGCGTCGTCGCCGAGGAGCAGATGGCCGCACTCAACATGGCCATCCTGCTCAACGGCATGAGCCGCGAGGAGATCGCCCGCTGGACGGCCGCGATGATCGCGTCCGGAGAGCGGATGGACTTCTCCTCCCTCCGTCCACGCACGGGCGGCCCGGTCAACGCCCAGGGGTCCATGCCCACCACGGACAAGCACTCCACCGGCGGCGTGGGGGACAAGATCACCCTCCCGCTGGCGCCGCTCGTGGCGGTGTACGGCGTGGCGGTGCCGCAGCTGTCCGGCCGCGGCCTCGGCCACACGGGCGGCACCCTGGACAAGCTGGAGGCCATCCCGGGCTGGCGCGCGGACCTCAGCAATGAGGAGATGCTCGCCCAGCTCCAGGATGTCGGCGCGGTCATCTGCGCGGCCGGTTCGGGCCTGGCCCCGGCGGACAAGAAGCTCTACGCGCTCCGGGACGTCACGGGCACCGTGGAGGCCATTCCGCTCATCGCGTCCTCGATCATGAGCAAGAAGATCGCGGAAGGCACCGGGTCACTGGTGCTGGACGTCAAGGTGGGCAGCGGCGCCTTCATGAAGGACGAGGAGCAGGCCCGTGAGCTGGCCCGCACCATGGTCGCCCTCGGCCACGACGCCGGGGTGAACACCGTGGCCCTTCTGACCGACATGTCCACCCCGCTCGGCCTCACGGCGGGCAACGCCATCGAGGTCGAGGAGTCCGTGGAGGTCCTGGCCGGTGGCGGCCCCGAGGATGTGGTGGAGCTGACGGTCCGCCTCGCCGAGGAGATGCTGCAGGCCGCGGGAGTGCGCGACGCCGATCCCGCGGCAGCGCTGCGTGACGGCCGCGCGATGGACGTGTGGCGCCGGATGATTTCGGCGCAGGGCGGCGACCCGGACGCGCCGCTCCCGGTGGCGAAGGAGAGCGAGACCATCCTGGCCCCGGCCGACGGTGTGCTCGTGGAACTGGACGCCCTGAAGGTCGGCGTGGCCGCCTGGCGTCTCGGCGCGGGCCGTGCCCGCAAGGAGGACGTGGTCCAGGCCGGCGCCGGGGTGCGTCTGCACGCCAAGCCCGGCGCGGTGGTCCGGGCGGGGGAGCCGCTCATGACGCTCCTGACAGACACCCCGGAGCGCTTCGGGCGGGCCAGGGAGGCGCTGGAGGGCGCCACCCTGATCGCTCCGGAGGGTTCGCGGGCCGGCAACCGGCTGGTCCTGGACCGCATCGCGGCCGACTGATCCTCACGCGCAGCCGACGTCGGGCGGCACAGCACAGCCTCGCTCTCCTCCTGGGAACGGATCGTCTCCGTCCTGGGTATGAGAGCGGGGCTGTCGCATTTCGGCCGAGGGGCTGACGCCGCGGGGCGGAGGCCGGGCCTACTGTTTAACGTGTGACTTTCACGGTGGCCGTGTAGCGAACGGCACGGCCACCGTGGGACACTTTCCCCATTGTTTCGAAAATCAAACAGGAGACACGGCCCGCGTGGAATTCATTGATCAGGCGATCCTCCATGCCGCTGGCCAGTGGTGGATCTATCCCGTCCTCCTGGTGTTCTTCTTCGTGGACGGCTTCGCGATGGTCGTCCCGAGCGAGACCCTCATCGTGGCCCTGGCCGCCTACTCCCGCCATGCCGGTGAACCGAACCTCTGGATCCTCGGCCTGACGGCGCTCGTCGGCGCCATGGCCGGCGACAACATGGCGTACATGCTCGGCCGCAAGATCGGACTGGACCGCTGGCGCTGGATGCGGCGGCCGAAGGTCCGGAAGGTCTTCGAATGGGCCGACTACGAGCTGCAGAAGCGCGGTGCGGTCCTGATCTTCACGGCACGCTACATCCCCTGGGGCCGCGTGGCCGTCAACTACGTGGCCGGCACCACAGGCTTCCCGCACCGTCGCTTCTTCTTCCTCGATGCCTTCGCCTGCGTCACCTGGGTGGCGTACTCACTGATCATCGGTCTGGTGGCGAGTTCCATCCCGTGGCTCCACCACAACCCCCTCGCCAGCGCCGGCATCGCCGTGGCGTTCGCGATCGTGCTGGGATACGTGATCGATCATGTCCTGCGCTGGTGGCACAAGCGTCTCGGCCGGAACGACGTCCCGGAGCGCCCCGTGAGCCTGAAGAAGGAACGCGCGATCGAAGCCGGTGCGGACGGCGCTGCCGAGCCGACCGTGTCCAAGCCGGCCGAGAATCCGCCGGCCCCCTGATTCCTGTCCCGTGACGGACTGAGGCCCCCGCTTCGGCGGGGGCCTCACATGTTTCCGCGCACGCCGCGGTCGGCGTCGCGCATCATGGCTCAGTCTGCCGACGACGACGCCGGCCACCACGCGTGCTGACCGTCGCCTTCCCAGGGCGTTGCGGAGCCCGGATCGGCCTGGGCGTTCACGAGCCAGTACGTGCTCAAGGGCGCCCATCCCGCGATGACCGAGTGACCCGCGGGCGGACGGGCGGGCAGTTCCTGCTCCAGCACCTCCGGCCCCTCGCCGGGGTCCACGAGACGAGGCACCGGGATGGCGACGCCCGCGGAGGTGAGGTAGCCGCGCAGGGTGAGGTGGAAGGCGTCGAACTCCGCCGCCATGGCGTCGAAGTCGGGGATCAGCCACGGCTCGATCTCGCCCGTGACGCGGTGCCAGTCGTGCCGTTTGGTGGCGCTCACGTCGAACGGGAACCGGGCGCACAGCCAGGCCCAGTCCTGTGGGCTGTCGATGATGAAGAGCCGCAGGTCCTCCGGCGGGCGGGGCTTTTCGAGGCGGTACGCCACGGCGCGTTCCCAGCCGTGCGGATCCTCCACGAGTCGCAGTCCGACCGGTTCGTCGGGGTGGGCGCCGTGGTGTGGATCGATCATGGAGCTCGGCCAGGCGGGGCAGGACTGGGCGAGCTCCGACGGCGGGGTGGACCACCATTCGCCCGAATGGCGCGTCGAGGGGTCCGCCGGAAGCTCGAGAATCATACTGCTTTCCCAGGCCGTGGTCCGGTCCCACCACTGGTCGAGCACCTGAGCCGCGTCGTCCTGCGCGGGAGGGGCGCCGAACGGGAGGCCCGCGGCGCTGTTGTCGAATTCCACGACCCAGGCGGTGTCCGCCACGGGACTCGCGTCGAGTCCGAAGGCGAGGATGGCGCGGGCGGCTTCCCGGGCGAACGGGAACAGCGCCCGGCGGATCGGCTCCTGCGCGGCCAGGATCTCCTCGCCGTGGACGTCGCCCCAGTAGGAGGCCTCGCCGACTGTGACCTCCAGGGCTTCGAGGAGTTCCGGTCCGGTCACGGGCGAAGGGTCGTAGCAGCGGATGCGCTGTGCGAGCTGCTCGTAGGGGAGCGGGTCCGGCATCTGGGGCTCGGCCGGTTCGCGTACGCCTCGTCCGAAACGCCGCGGCAGTCCCTGCCAGCCCCGCTCACCTGGTGCACGGCGGGACAGCTCGGTGGCGACGTGCTCGTCGTGACAGGCGTTGAAAAACGCTTCGTGGTCTTGCCCGACCGGGCCATCGAAGTCGCCGTCCATGAGCTTCACCAGGTGGTTCTGGAAGCAGGTGAAGGTGAGGCGGAGCCCGCGCGGCGAGCCCAGCATGGCCCGGGCGAAGTCCTCCGCGCGATCGTCCCCTGGGCGCGGCGCGCCGTCGTCGTTCCCCATGACCGGAGCCTAGCCGAGAGGCAGCCACCCGGCCATTCAGCGGCGGATCGCCTCGATGACGAGGAGGCGGGAGTTCTCGCGGACGGGAGTGCGGTCCCAATCGCCCCAGACGGCCCGGACGTCGAAGCCCGCGCGGTCGAGCTGCTCGACGAGGGTGGCTTCGGCGCGGAAGGCGAGGGTGAAGTCGTGGGACAAGTCCTCGCCGTCCAGGAGATTCCGGGCACGGAGGGCGATCGTTCCCTCACCCGTCTCGTCGATGTTCTGGTCCAGGAGCTCGAACGACTCCTGGAGCCTGCCGTGGGGAGTGTCCCGTTCCGTCGGGGCTGCCGAGGCCCAGCCCTCCCACGCACGGTCGGAGGGATTGCGGCTCTCGAAGGCGAGCAGCCCGCCGGGCCGGAGCGAGGCGTGGAGGTCCGCCAGGGTGCGTTCCCAGGCCCCGTCCGGGATGTGCTGGGCGACGTTCCCGCTCAGGATGGCGACGTCGTGTGCGCCGGGCGGGATCGATCGGCTGTCGCCGAGGATCCAGTCGACCTGTTCGGCGCCGCGCCGTCTTTTCGCGAAGTGCAGCATCGCAGGAGAGGGGTCGACGCCGACCACCCGCCGGCCGGGTGCGGCGAAGGTGACCGTGAGGATGCCGGTGCCGCAGCCGAGGTCCAGCACCGCACGTGCGCCGGCATGGTCCACGAGGGAACGGTAGTAGTCGTGGTCCGGGCCATCCGGATTGTCGATGTCGTACAGCTCGACGAGCCGTGGGTCGAGGTCGGCCATGCCTTCACGCTAACAAGGGGGTGTGGCGAGGGGAAGGGCGGGGCCCTCGCCGCCGTGGACCCAGCCGACTACCGCGTAGTCGACTCCCCACGCTCGTCCCTCCCTGGCGCCTCCCACTGTTCGCTTCGCTCACAGCGGGTCCCTCGGCGCCAGGGGCCCAGCATGGGCCCTCGCTTGGGGACCCCCAGCCGACTACCGCGCAGTCGGCTCCCCACGCTCGTCCCTCGCATGGGGACCCCTCGCCGACTACGCTTAGCACCGTGACTGAAGCGCTCAATGATTCCGCAACCGCCCCCGACTTCGACCTGAGGGACCTGCCCAAGGTCTCCCTCCACGATCACCTGGACGGAGGGCTGCGTCCCGCGACCATCATCGAGCTCGCCGCCGCCGTCGGGCACGACCTTCCCTCGACCGACCCGGTCGCCCTGGGCCAGTGGTTCCGCGACTCCGCGGACTCCGGCTCGCTGGTCCGTTACCTCGAGACCTTCGACCACACCATCGCCGTGATGCAGACCCGTGAAGGCCTGATCCGCGTGGCGAAGGAGTTCGTCGAGGACCTGGCCGACGACGGCGTCGTTTACGGCGAGGTGCGCTGGGCTCCGGAACAGCACCTGCAGAAGGGCCTCACCCTGGACGAGGTCGTCGAGGCCGTGCAGGAAGGCCTCGAAGCCGGCATGGCCGCCGTCGAGGAGTCCGGCCGCGAGATCCAGGTGGGTCAGCTGATCACCGCCATGCGCCACGCCGACCGTGGCCAGGAGATCGCCGAACTCGCCGTCCGCCACCGCGACAAGGGCGCCGTCGGCTTCGACATCGCCGGCGCCGAGCTGGGTTTCCCGGCCTCGCGCTTCCGCGACGCCTTCACCTACCTCGCCGAGAACAACTTCCCGGCCACCGTCCACGCCGGTGAGGCCGACGGCCTGGCCAGCATCCAGTCCGCCCTGGTCGACGGCCGTGCGCTGCGCCTGGGCCACGGCGTCCGGATCGCGGAGGACGTCACGGTCGACTTCGAAGCCGACGACGACGGCGAGCAGATCGGCATGGTGTCCTTCGGCACCCTCGCCGCCTGGGTCCGCGACCGCGGCATCGCCCTCGAGGTGTGCCCGTCGTCCAATCTGCAGACCGGCGCGATCGCGTCGTTCGGCGACGACATCTCCGCACACCCGATCGACATGCTCTACCAGACGGGCTTCAACGTCACCATCAACACGGACAACCGCCTCATGAGCGGCGTCACGCTGACGGACGAGTTCAACCTCCTGGTCGAGACGTTCGACTACGACCTGGACGATCTGCTCGAGCTGACCCTCAACGCCGCCGAGGCCGCCTTCCTCCCGCTCGAGGAGAAGGAAGCCCTGGTTGAGTACATCAACGAGGCGTACGCCAACCTCGCCTGAGGACCGGAGGGGACCATGGAGACGACAGTGGGTGCGGGGGAGAGGACCGAGAGGCTCCTCGACTGCATCGCGGCCCTCCGCACCCACTGCCCGTGGACCCGCGCCCTCACGCATGAAAGCCTCCTCGAGTACCTGATCGAGGAGGCCCACGAGGTGGTCGAGACCGTCGAGGACGGCACGGCGGACCCCGAGGAGCTGGCCCAGGAGCTCGGCGACGTGCTCCTGCAGGTGGTGCTGCACGCGCGGATCGCCGAGGAGGACGGCCGCTTCGCCTTCTCCGACGTCGCCGAGGGCCTCCGCCTCAAACTGGTGCGGCGCAATCCCCACGTCTTCCACCCGGACGGCAGCCTCCGGGACAGTTTCCCGGCCACCGTGGAGGAGATCGAAGCCCGCTGGGACGCCGTGAAACGGGCGGAGAAACCCCAGCGTGAGTCCGTCTTCGAAGGGGTGCCTGCGTCCCTGCCCGCCCTGGCGCGTGCGGCCAAACTGCTCTCCCGCGCCCGGCGCGACGGCGGTGCGCTGCAGCCTCCGCCGTCGGCGTCGCCGGTGCGCTGCGAGGACGAGGAGAGTCTCGGTGAGGCGCTTCTCGCGCTGGTCGCGGACGCCCAGGAGCGGGGGCTCGACGCCGAGCGCTCGCTGCGCGCGGCACTGCGCCGCCGGGAGCCTGGCGGGGGCGGTTCTCAGCCCCGCTCTTAACACCGCGCGATGGCGACGTTAAAAGTCCCACCCCGGGAGGAATGCGCCGAACCCCTGCGCTAGGCTTGTGGCGGGACGAGGCCGTCCTGCACCGCACGGCCCATCCACGACTGAGTGAGCGATGTGTCACACGGTGATACGTCAGCTGAAGAACAGGAGCTTTTCCATGGCGCTCATTGATGCCATCCACGCCCGCGAGATCCTCGATTCCCGTGGCAATCCGACCGTTGAAGTTGAAGTCCTCCTGAGCGATGGCTCCCTGGGCCGCGCCGCGGTTCCCTCCGGCGCCTCCACCGGCGAGCACGAAGCCGTGGAACTGCGCGACGGCGACAAGGGCCGTTACCTCGGCAAGGGCGTCCAGCTGGCCGTCGACGCCGCGATCGAGCAGATCGGCCCGGCACTGGAGGGCTTCGACGCCACGGACCAGCGCAGCATCGACGCCGCCATGATCGAACTGGACGGCACCCCGAACAAGGGCAAGCTCGGCGCCAACGCGATCCTGGGTGTCTCCCTGGCCGTCGCCAACGCCGCCGCCGCGTCCGCCGACCTCCCGCTGTACAAGTACCTGGGTGGCCCGAACGCCCACGTGCTGCCCGTGCCGCTCATGAACATCCTCAACGGTGGCTCCCACGCCGACTCCGATGTGGACATCCAGGAATTCATGATCGTCCCGCTCGGCGCCGAGACCTTCTCCGAGGGCCTCCGCTGGGGCGTCGAGGTCTACCACCACCTCAAGTCCGTGCTCAAGGAGAAGGGCCTGTCTACCGGCCTCGGCGACGAGGGCGGCTTCGCCCCGAACCTGCCGAGCAACCGTGCGGCACTGGACCTGATCCAGGAAGCCATCGTCAAGGCCGGCTACACCCCGGGCAAGGACATCGCCCTGGCCCTGGACGTCGCCTCCTCCGAGTTCTACCAGGACGGCGCCTACCAGTTCGAGGGCAAGCAGCTCTCCGGCGAGGAGATGAGCGCCTACTACGCGGAGCTCGTCGACGCCTACCCGCTGGTCTCCATCGAGGACCCGCTGGACGAGAACGACTGGGACGGCTGGAAGCACCTCACCGACACCCTCGGTGACAAGGTTCAGCTGGTGGGCGACGACCTGTTCGTCACCAACCCGAAGCGCCTCCGCGAGGGCATCGAGAAGGGCACGGCCAACTCCCTGCTCGTCAAGGTCAACCAGATCGGTTCCCTGACCGAGACCCTGGACGCCGTCTCCCTGGCCCAGCGCTCCGGCTACACCACGATCACCTCCCACCGCTCCGGCGAGACCGAGGACACGACGATCGCGGACATCGCCGTCGCCACCAACGCCGGCCAGATCAAGACCGGCGCCCCGGCCCGCTCCGAGCGCGTCGCCAAGTACAACCAGCTCCTGCGCATCGAGGAGGAGCTCGCCGACGCCGCCGTCTACGCCGGCCGCGCCGCCTTCCCGCGTTTCAAGGGCTAAAGCCCGGACGCTGTGCGGAACGGCGGTTATGGTTGAGGAACCATGACCGCCGTTCCGGCGTTTAACCCCCGGCGGATGACCGTCCTGCCGACCCCACTCCCGACCGAACTTCCGAGGTGATCACCGTGGCCACCCGCCGCCCCAAGGTTCCGCGCGCGACGCTGCTCGACGGCGGTTCCTCCGCGACGCGCAAGCCGGCTTCCCGGGCGGGCGCGTCAGGTTCCGAGGAGTCCCGCTCGCACGGCGCCCGCACGGCAGGGCAGCAGGGCACAGGCCAAAACGGCACCGGGCAGCGGGTCGAAGCCGAACGCACCGTCGCGGATTTCACGGCGAAGGCCCGGGAGAAGAACGGTTCGGGGGCGGCGTCCACCACGTCGAAACCGGCGAGCGGTGACGCGTCCGGCTCGGCCAGGCCGAAGCAGGCCGGGGGAGCCTCCGGAGGCACGTCCGCCAAGGCGGCCGGCCCGGCGTCGTCGTCCAAGGCTCCGGGAGCGGGCAAAGCCGCCGCGGAACCCACTCCGGTTCCCGCCCGGGCGTTCTCCGGCCGCCTGCTGGCACTGGGGCTGGTCATGCTCGCGATCACCGTTCTCCTGGCTCCCACGGTGAAGAACTGGTGGGATCAGCGCCAGCAGATCGCGCAGCTGCAAGAGGACATCCGGACCAAGCAGGCGGACCAGGACGAGCTGAAGAAGCAGATCGTCCGCTGGCACGATCCGGCCTACGTCCAGCAGCAGGCCCGCGACCGCATTAACATGGTGATGCCCGGTGAGATCGGGTACTGGGTCTTCGGGAAGGAAGGCGGCACCGCCGGGGTCAGCGCTCCGGAGGGGACCACCGCTCCCGTGCCGGGGGACACCCCCTGGACCCAGAAGTTCCTGGACTCCGTCCGGGAAGCCACCAAGTAACACGACGTCCCTGGGGCCGGAGCCGCAGGTCGAACCGTCGCAGTGAGGAAAGTGAAGATGAGCGCAACGGCCCACCAGCCCACGGGCGGCGAGGACCGCACGGTCACCGAACAGGACCTGGACACGCTGAGCCGCCAGCTGGGCCGTCCCGTCCGCGACGTCGTGGAGATCTCCGCGCGCTGCGTCTGCGGCAACCCGCTCGTGGCGGCGACGGCGCCGCGGCTCGGCAACGGCACGCCGTTCCCCACCACCTTCTACCTGACGCACCCCGTGATCACCTCCGCCGTCTCCCGTCTCGAGGCGACCGGCCGGATGAACGAGATGAACGAACGGCTCGCCTCGGATCCCGAGCTGGCCGCCTCCCACCGAGCCGCGCACGAGGCCTACCTGGCGGCGCGTCGCGAGATCGGCCGCATCAGCGGGGTCGGCGAGGTCCCGGAGATCGACGGGATCTCCGCCGGTGGCATGCCCGAACGCGTGAAGTGTCTCCACGTCCTGGTGGGCCACTCGCTCGCCGCCGGCCCGGGCGTCAACGTCCTGGGGGACGAGGCGATCGAAGGCATCGCCGAGTGGTGGACCATGGACCGCTGCTCGTGCGACGGCGCCTGGGACACGAGCGGGCAGGCTCCCGCCAAGGACCTCAGCCGCCACGGCCCGCAGGGCCGCCCCGATCTGGTCGGCCGTCCCGCGCCGCGCCGTTCCACCACGCGCCGCGTCGCGGCGATCGACTGCGGCACCAACTCGATCCGTCTCCTGGTGGCCGACCGCGACGCCAAGGGCCGTCTGGAGGACGTGGTCCGGGAGATGCGCGTCGTGCGACTGGGCCAGGACGTGGACAAGACCGGTGAGTTCGCCCCGGAAGCGCTGGAGCGCACCTTCGCCGCTGCCGAGGAGTACGCCCGCTTGATCGCGGAGAACCCCGCCCCCGCGGGCGATTCCACTGAGGACGGCTCCGTCGCTCTCACCCCGGCCGACATCCGCTTCGTCGCCACGTCGGCGAGCCGCGACGCCCGGAACCGCCAGACGTTCGTGGACGGCATCCGGGAGCGTCTCGGCGTGGATCTCGAGGTCATCAGCGGAGACGAGGAGGCTTCGCTGTCCTTCGCGGGCGCCGCGAGCGTCCTGCCTCCCCGCGGCGAGGAACTGACGCTCGTGGTCGACCTGGGCGGCGGCAGCACCGAATTCGTCCTGGGCGACGACGACGGCGTGCGGGCGGCCCGCAGCGTCGACGTCGGCTGCGTGCGGCTCACGGAGCGCCACCTCCGCAGCGACCCTCCCACCGCCGAAGAGATCGCCTCCGCGGAAGCCGATGTGAACGCGGCCCTCGACCTCGTGCTCGAGACCGTCCCGCTCGGCCGCGCGAGCGCCGTCGTCGGAGTGGCGGGTTCCATCACCACCATCACGGCCCACGCGCTGGGCCTGGAGCGGTACGACTCCAGCCGCATCCACGGCGTGCATCTGAGCTTCGCCGATTTGCGCCGCGCGTGCGACAGCCTGCTGTCGATGACGCGCGACGAGCGCGCCGCTCTCGGGTTCATGCACCCCGGCCGGGTGGACGTGATCGGCGCCGGAGCCCTGGTGTGGCGGACCGTGCTCGGCCGGCTCGAGGACCTCAGCCAGGGGCGCCTCCAGGAGGCCGTGACCAGCGAACACGATATTCTGGACGGAATCGCCCTCAGCATCGCCTGAGGGGCTTCGCCCGGGACGGCCGGTTGCGGGAGTGACTGGCTGGACCCCGAGACGGAACGACGGGAGCACATGAGGGCACAAGACGCGCACCGCGCACGAGGACGGGGCCGGTGTGTCCGGATCCTGTCGACGGCGCTGGTGCTGACCATCGCGGCATCACTCTCCCTGGCGGCCCCCGCCCAGGCGGACAGCATCCGGTCCGGCGAGTACTGGCTGGACGGTTACGGCGTCACCAAGGCCTGGAAGGAGAGCCGTGGGGCCGGGGTCAAGGTCGCGATCATCGACTCCGGCATCGACACGGCCCACCCGGATCTGAAGGGTTCCGTCGTCGAGGGGACCGATGTCTCCGGAGCCGGGAACCCGCAGGGCACCAAGAGCATCGGCGCCAAGCCGGAGCACGGCACCCTGGTGGCGAGTCTCCTGGCGGGCCGGGGGCACGGCACCCGGCCGAAGGCGTCCCCGTCACCGACGTCCTCCAAGCCTCCCGCACCCACCGTGCAGAGCATGGGCGCCGGGCCGGACGGCATGGTGGGCGTGGCCCCCGAAGCGCAGCTCCTCTCCGTTTCCACGTGGCTCGGCTCGCCCAATCCGGCGGGCAAGTCGGATGAGGATCAGATCCCCGAGGCCGTCCGCTGGGCCGTGGATCACGGCGCGAAGGTCATCAACATCTCCCTGGGCAGCTCGTCCCCGGACTGGCCCCAGAGCTGGGACGCGGCGTTCCTCTACGCGGAGCAGAAGGACGTCGTCGTGGTCGCGGCCGCCGGCAACCGGGGGAGCGGCAACATCCAGGTGGGTGCTCCCGCGACGATCCCCGGCGTCGTGACCGTCGCAGGACTCGACCGGAAGAACATCGCCAGCCAGGACTCGTCGTCGCAGGGCATCAGCATCGCGGTGGCGGCGCCCGCCGAGGAACTGGAAGGCGCCCTCCCCGGTGGCGGCTACGCGACCTGGAGCGGGACGTCCGGTGCGGCGCCGATCGTGGCGGGTGTGGCGGCCCTCATCCGGTCGAAGTACCCGGACATGAGCGCCAAACAGGTCATCAACCGGATCGTCACCACGGCGAAGGACGTCGGCGAGCCCGGCCGTGACCCTCTGTACGGCTTCGGCATCCTGGACGCCGAGAAGGCGCTGACCGCCACCGTGCCCGAGGCGCAGAGCAATCCGCTCGGCAGCATCTCGGAGTGGATCCGGGTGCATCGGCGCGGCGGTGAGCCGACGCGGAAGCCCCCGGCGGGCTCCGGCAACCTCATGCCCCAGCCGGCCGTGTCGGATCCGGCGCCCCCGGTGGCGCAGGGTGCGGACGGTCTGGACTCGGCGCTGCCCGCCACTCTCGTCCTCGGATTCTCGGCCCTGCTTCTGGCGATGCTGGTGGCGGCGGTGCTGCATGTCCGGTCGGTGAGCCGGCGGGAGAACGACGGCGCCGGATCGCCGCCGTCGGACGCTGCGACAGGGGAGGCGGCCGCCTCAGCTCCTGCCGAACCGTCCGCCCCCGAGCCGTCGCCGTCAGCTGACGCGGCTCCGGGCCGGGAAGACCTCTCGGAGAAGACGCCCGGAGGCCCGCCGGCAGGGGGCTGATCAGCCGCGTTCACACTATGTGAATGTTTTCACAAACTGCGCTATCCTGAGGGTATGGCAATCACTCAGCAGCCCCTTGCTCCCCAATTGCAGGACCGCCCGCGCGTTCTCGTCGTCGGCGGCGGCTACGTCGGACTGTACGTAGCGCTCAAGCTCCAGAAGAAGATCGCGAAGGCCGGCGGCATCGTCACCGTCGTCGATCCGCTTCCCTACATGACCTACCAGCCGTTCCTTCCCGAGGTGGCCGGCGGCAACATCGAGGCACGCCACGCCGTGGTCTCGCACCGTCAGCACCTCAAGGAGACCGAGCTCATCCAGGGCCGCGTCACCGCGATCGATCACGCCAACCGCAAGGCCGTCGTGGCCCCCGCGGACGGCGGCGCCCCGTTCGAGATCCCGTACTTCGACGTCGTGCTGGCCGCCGGCGCCATCACCCGCACCTTCCCGATCCCGGGTCTGGCGGACAAGGGCATCGGCCTGAAGACCATCGAAGAGGCCGTTGCGCTGCGCAACCAGGTCCTCAACAAGATCGAGCTGGCCTCCACCATGACCGACCCCGAGAAGCGCAAGGCCGCTCTGACCTTCGTGGTCGTCGGTGGCGGCTTCGCCGGTATCGAGGCGATCACCGAGCTCGAGGACATGGCCCGTCAGGCCGTCCGTGACAACCCCCGCGTCGACCAGAGCGAGATCCGCTTCGTGCTGGTCGAAGCCATGGGCCGCATCATGCCCGAGGTCACCGCCGAGCAGGCCGAGTGGGTCGTCGAGCACCTGCGCAGCCGCGGCATCGAGGTGCTCCTGAACACGTCCCTGGCCGACGCCGAGGACAAGCTCAAGCTCATCAACATGGCGGACAAGTCCCCGGCCGGGGAATTCGCCGCGGACACCCTCATCTGGGCCGCCGGTGTGCAGGCCAACCCGATGGTCCGGTCCACCGACTTCCCGCTCGAGCCGCGTGGCCGCGTCCGCGTGCTGCCGGATCTCCGCATCGCCGGTGACGAGGGCATCATCGAGAACGCCTGGGCCGCCGGTGACGTCGCCGCCGTTCCGGACCTCACGGGCAAGGGCCTGCCGGACGGCACCTGCGTGCCGAACGCCCAGCACGCACTGCGCCAGGCCAAGGTTCTCGCGAAGAACCTGTGGGCCTCCCGCTGGGACAAGCCGATGCACGACTACAAGCACAAGAACCTCGGCGCCGTGGCCGGTTTCGGCTCCTGGAAGGGTGTCGCGAACATCAACCTGCTCGGCCGCATCGGCCTCAAGGGCTGGCCGGCCTGGCTCGCCCACCGTGGTTACCACGGCATGGCGATGCCGACGTTCGAGCGCAAGTTCCGCGTGGTCGGTGGCTGGTTCCTGAGCCTGTTCGCAGGCCGCGACGCCACCCAGCTGGTGGATCTGGACAACCCGCGTGGCGCGTTCGAGGCCGCCGCTCGTCCGGCCCCGAAGCCGGCTGAACCGGCCGCCAAGTAAGTCCTCGGCCTCCGCGAGGAGGCCCGGCTGCCGCTTGCCAGCGCTCGACGGCGCCGCTCACCGTGATGGTGGGCGGCGCCGTCGTCGTTTCCAGGGTTCTTCCTGGCTCCCCGGCTTGCGTGCTCAGTTGTTGCGGGTGTGTGGCTTCGGAACCCGCAACAACTGAGCACGCAAGTGCGACGACGGCGGGGCACCGCCGTGGCACGGATAGGATGGATGCGCGCCCCAATAGCCCAATTGGCAGAGGCAGCGGACTTAAAATCCGCTCAGTCAGGGTTCGAGTCCCTGTTGGGGCACCAATACACCGCAGTACAGTGAGTCCATCCCGTCGCCGCGTCGTCGGCGCAAACCGTCCGAACTTCCGGAGGTGAGGGCATGGCCGCCCGTTTCGTGTACTGGATGAATGTCTCGCTGGACCTGATGATCGAGGCGGAGCCGGGGGAGGAGGGCGGCGGCGACTGGATGCGCATCGGCGAGTCGCTGCATCGTGAGTTCAATGCGCGGGCCCGCGAGCTCAGCATGGACGTCTCCGGCCGGGTCATCTACGAGACCATGGAATCGTTCTGGCCGAAGGCCCGGACCGATTCCTCCCTGCCCGACTTCATGCGGGAGTACGGCGAGATCTGGACGGACGTCCCCAAGGTGCTCGTCTCCCGGACCCGCACGAGCGCCGACTACAACACCCGCATCATCGGCGGTGACGACGCCATCGCTCAACTGGCCGCGCTGAGGGCGGAGGAGAGCGGCGACATCGGCGTCGGCGGAGCGACCCTGGCCACCCAGCTACTGAACGCGCACCTTCTGGACGAGGTCATGCTGTTCACCCACCCGGCGATCCTGGGCCGCGGGCGCCCGCTGTTCGACCAGGTGGACGAACCGCTGGAACTCGAGCTGCTGGAACAGGCCTCCTTTGAAGCGGGTGTCACCCTGCACCGCTATGCCGTTCGCGGAGCGCTCCAGGCGGATGAGGTACCCGAGCCTTAACCCCGCGCGGGAGGCGGCGAAGTTCATCGCCGCCTCCCGGGAGGGTTCACGTCAGGGATCAGCCGTTGAAGGTCGCCGGGTGGGGACCGGTGCGGCCGTCCTTCTCCAGGGCGTCGATCGCGCTGAGTTCGTCGGCGCTCAGCTCGAAACCGAAGACGTCCAGGTTCTCCGCGATGCGCGACGGCGTGACGGACTTCGGGATCACGATGCGGCCCTGCTGGAGGTGCCAGCGCAGGATCACCTGGGCGGGGGTGCGGCCGTGGGCCTCCGCGATCGCCAGCACGGACGGGTCCTGCAGCGCCGCGCCCTGGGCCAGCGGGCTCCAGGCCTCGGTGGCGATGCCGTGCTCGGCGCCGAAGGCCTGGACCGCGCGGTTCTGCAGGGCGGGGTGCAGCTCCACCTGGTTCACCACGGGGACGACCGTGGCCTCGGCGAGGAGCTGTTCCATCTGATCCGGCTCGAAGTTCGAGACGCCGATCGCCCGGACGCGGCCATCGGCGTAGAGCTTCTCGAGGGCCTTCCACGTGTCGATGAAGCGGCCGTTCGCCGGGGCCGGCCAGTGGATCAGGTACAGGTCGAGGTAGTCCAGGCCGAGCTTCTCCAGGCTGGCGTCGTACGCGGCGAGGGTCTCCTCGAAGCCCTGGTCCGCGTTCCACACCTTGCTGGTGATGAACAGCTCGCCGCGGTCGATGCCGGAGTCGGCGATCGCCTGTCCGACGCCGCGCTCGTTGCCGTAGATGGCCGCGGTGTCGATGCTGCGGTAGCCGGCCTTGAGCGCTTCGGCGACGGCCGCCGTCGTCTCCGCGTCCGGGACCTGGAACACGCCGAAGCCGAGCTGCGGCATCTCGATGGCGTTGTTCAGGGTGATGGTGGGGATGGTGGTCATCGTGTCGTCCTCCTGGGAGTGGGATGGTTCGGCGGGCTCAGGCGGTGGCCGGAGCCTGCTCGGATTCGGTGGAGGGGGTGGCGGGCTGTTCCCGCCGGGCTTTCAGGGCGGCGATGATCATGATGATCAGAGCCGGGACGGTGACCAGTGCGCCGGTCCAGACGGGGGAGGCGTAGCCGAGCCCGGCGGAGATCGCCAGACCGCCGGCCCAGGCGCCGAGGGCGTTGCCCACGTTGAAGGCGCCGATGTTCGCGCCGGACGCCAGGGTGGGCGCGCCGCCCGCGTAGTGCATGATGCGGGACTGCAGTCCGGGGACCGTGCCGAAGCCGAAACCGCCCATGACGAACAGCGCGACGGCGGCGACCCACGGGATCGAGGCGAGGAGCCCGAAGAGCACCAGGGTCACGAGCAGGCCGGCCACGAAGAAGATCAGCGTCTTGTCGATGTCACGGTCGGCGAGCTTGCCGCCGATCCAGTTGCCGACGAACAGGCCGGCGCCGGAGAGCATCAGCAGCCACGGCACGGCGCTGCTCGGATAGCCGGAGATCCCGGTGAGCGTGTAGGCCATGTAGGTGAAGGCGCCGAACATGCCGCCATAGGCGAGGATCGTGACGAGGAGCGAGAGCCAGACCTGTCCGCTGCGGAACGCGGTGAGCTCGTGCCGCAGGCTGGGCGCCTTGCCGTCCTGATGCAGCGCCGGAACCAGGAAGGCGATGCCGATGAAGGCGACGACGCCGGTGGCCGAGATGACCCAGAAGGTCGAGCGCCAGCCGAACTGCTGGCCCAGCAGCGTCCCGAAGGGCACGCCGAGCACATTGGCGGCGGTCAGACCGGTGAACATGATGGCCACGGCCTGGGCCTTCTTGGCGGGTGCCACGAGACCTGAGGCGACCACTGCGCCGATGCCGAAGAACGCGCCGTGGCAGAGGGCCGCGAGGATGCGGCCGGTCAGCATGACCCCGTAGCTCGGGGCGATCGCGGAGAGCGTGTTGCCGACGATGAAGAGGATAAGGAGCCCGAGCAGCACGGGCTTGCGGGGGAGCCGGGTGGTGGCGGCGGTGAGAAGTAATGCGCCGACGGTGACGGCGAGGGCGTATCCGGAGATCAGCCATCCGGCGGTTGCTTCGGAGACGCCGAAGTCGGTGGCGACCTCGGGCAGCAGCCCCATGATGACGAACTCGGTCAGCCCGATCCCGAAGGCGCCGACGGAGAGCGCGAGAAGACCGATAGGCATGGTGGTGAACACTCCTGCTAGACTGGATTTAGTTGCAAGCGCTGGTTATTTCACTTGCAGGTGCAATAGTTGCACACGCAAGCAAGCGATGCAAGCCGAGCCTTCAGGAGGTCCCCATGAGCATTGACGACGACGCCGTCGAAGTGCGCGCCCAGGGCTGGCGCACCCTCGCCGCACTGCACGGTGTGATCGAGGCCGGGCTGGAGCGCGCCCTCAGCGACGAGGTGAAGCTCTCCGTGGTCGAATACACCGTGCTCGACGCACTGAGCCGCCAGGATGGCTGGCACATGCGCATGCAGCAGCTCGCCCGTGCCACGGCTCTCAGCGCCAGTGCCACCACGCGCCTCGTGACCCGGCTGGAGGACCGCGGCCTGCTGACCCGCATCCTCTGCGCGGATGACCGCCGGGGGATCTACACCGAGCTCACGGCCGCGGGCCGCGAGCTGTACGAGAGGGCGAAGCCGGTCCATGACGAAGCGCTCGAACGCATCCTGAACGACGCCGGAGAGCACCAGGAACTGTCGGCGCTGGTCGCGGCGCTCCACGACGTGTCGCGCGCGAGCGCCTGATCGCCGCCTCGTGGCGGGCCGGTTCATGACGGGCCGGTTCGCCCGCCGCCCGGAGGGGACCTAGGATTTCCCTGAGGGGATCCGTGAGGATCCCCAGGAAGACGGCGGGGCTGCCGCAGCCGGGGTGTGACCTGGCGAAGCAGCCTCACCAGGAAAGGCTTTGGTGGGCGCACTCCTCAGCACGGGTCGCGGATTCTTCGCCACAGGGCCGGCCGGGAACCACGGAGTCGCCGCGGTTCGCGTGGCGCTCAGTGTGGCGATCCCCATGGTCACGCTTCTGATGATCGGCCATCCCGAATGGTCGATCTATGCCGTGTTCGGCGCCTTCACCAGCATGTACGGCCGGGGCGAACCTCATCTGTGGCGGGTGGTCCATCAGCTGGAGGCGTCCGCCCTGCTGGTCTCCGCCGTCCTGATCGGCACCGTGCTGGCCCATCTGCATGCCCCCACCCCCGTCCTGGTCCTGGTGGAGACGTGTTTCGCCGCACTCGGATCGGTGGTGGCGGACGCCGCGAAGCTCAATCCCGTGGGGCCGTTCTGGGCCTTGTTCGCCCTCGGCGCCTCCGCCTCCGTCACCCATCCGATGCCGCTCTGGGTTCCGTTCGTCGTGGGAGGGGCGTCGTCGGCGGTGAGCCTGGCCCTGAGTCTCGTGGTCTGGCGGCTGGCGCCGGACGCGGCCGCCGGGGAACGGCGTCTCCGGGTCTCCAGCCCCTGGCGCGACGGCGTCATCCTGCGGCAGGCGCTGCGGTACTTCGTGGCGGTCGGCGTCGCGGGGGCGGCCGGCATCGCCAGTGGCTGGGGGCATCCGTACTGGGCCATGGCGTCAGCCGCGATCCCTCTGGCCGCGGGGGCGCTGAGTGCCCGCCTGAAACGCGGTGTGCACCGGATCGTGGGAACCCTCGTGGGCATCGGGCTCACGGCGCTGATCCTCTGGCCGCAGCCGTCCACGATGATGCTGGTGCTGCTGATCCCGCTCCTGCAGTTCCCGTCGGAGCTCTTCATGCGCCGCAACTACGGGCTCGCGCAGGCGTTCCTGACCCCGGTGGTCCTGTTGGTGACGCTGCTGTCCAACCCGGGCGATCCCGTCCCCGTGCTCACCGACCGTGCGGTGGAGACGCTGCTGGGCGCCGTCGTCGGCATGGCGGTGGCGGTGTTGCTGCGTGAACGGCGGCAGCCCGCCACCGATCATTGAGGCTCGGTGATGGCCGGGTGAGTCAGTGCTTGCCGGGGGAACTGGACGGCAGCAGCTTGAGTCCGCCCACCGCAGCGATGATCCCCGCGATGAAGAGGAGCTTCAGCGGGCTGGCGCTCTCGGCCCCCGTCGCCATGGCGTAGCCGACGGTCAGTGCCGCGCCGACGCCGGTCCACACCGCGTACGCGGTGCCCATGGGGATGTGTTTGGCGGCCCAGCCGAGGCCGATCATGCTCAGCACGAGGCCGATGGCGAAGACGATGGTCGGGCCGATCTCGGTGAAGCCGTGGGACAGGCCGAGCGCGGTGGCCCAGACGGCCTCCATGAGGGCGCTGGCCAGCAGAACGATCCAGGGCATTCAGCTCACCGCCTTCAGGCCGACGACACTGCCGACCAGGAGTGCCAGCAGCGCGATCCGCGCCACGGTGGCCTTCTCCTGCCGGGTGATCATGGCCCAGACGGCCGTGAGGCACGCGCCGATCCCGACCCACACGGCATACGCCGTGCCGACGGGCAATTCCCGCATCGCGTACGCGAGGCCGATCATGCTGGCCGCCGAGGTGATGACGAACAGAGCCGCCGGTTTCCACTTGCGGAATCCCTGGGACGCCGCGAGGGCCGAGGCCCACACCGCCTCCAGGACCCCGGAGATGATCAAAACGATCCATGCCATGACAAGGCTCTTTCTGAGTCAGTCTTGTCCTGTGCGGGTACTGCTCCCTCGTCCGCAGGCCGGTCAGGGCCTCATTCTCCAGTCTAGCCACGGGCGCATTCCGGGCAAGCTGAGAATGTGCCGGGAACTTTTCCGCCGGTGGGTCGTTGGAGTTGATAGCTTGGAACAACTCGCATTGAACGTCCAGGAGGGATGAGAGATGGCTGCCGGAGGCAACCCGATCTTCAACGGCAAGAATTTCCGTGGCGCGCTGCAGGCGCCGCCACCCCCGAACATGATGAACCCGTACGGCCAGCAGGCCCCGGGTCAGAATGGTTATGCCCAGACGGGCTACGCCCAGCCGGGTCAGCCGCAGTACGGCCAGCCCCAGTACGGTCAGCAGCAGCTCTCCGCCGAGCAGCTCCAGCAGATGTACTCGCAGCCCTCGGCGGGCCCCGCGCAGACCGGCCGGATGACTTTCGACGACGTGATCGTCAAGACCCTCCTGTGCCTCGGGGCCGTCCTGGTCGGCGCCGCGATCACCTGGTTCACGAGCCCCGGGCTGGCCCTGGGCCTCATGATCCTGGGCGCGCTGGGCGGTTTCGCGCTCGCGATGGTCAACACGTTCAAGAAGGAGCCGGTCCCGGCCCTCATCCTGGCCTATGCCGGCTTCGAAGGCCTGTTCCTCGGCGGCATCACCAAGGTCCTGGAGATGCGCCTTCCCGGCATCGGTCTCCAGGCCGTGCTGGCGACGCTCGCCGTCTTCGGCGTGACGCTGCTGCTCTTCACCTCGGGCAAGGTCCGCGCGACCCCGAAGATGATGCGCTTCTTCCTGATCGCGATGATCGGTTACGCGGCGTTCAGCCTCATCAACTTCTTCCTCATGATCTTCGGCGTCGTGAAGGATCCGTGGGGCCTTCGCGGCATGACGATCGGCGGCATCCCGCTGGGTCTGATCATCGGCGTGGTCGCCGTGATCCTGGCGGCCTTCTCCCTGATCATGGACTTCACGAACATCGAGGCCGGCGTCCACAACGGCGCCCCCGCACGGTACTCGTGGACCGCCGCCTTCGGCCTGACGGTCACCCTGGTGTGGCTGTACGTGGAGCTGCTGCGTCTGATCGCCATCCTGAGAGGCAACGACTAGTCCTCTCCGCAGGCCCGGCCAGGGCTCTGCTGAAGCACGACGACGGCGCCGCTCACCCGGAAGGGGAGCGGCGCCGTCGTCGTGTGCCGGCAGTGCTGTGGGCAGCCGTGTGGTTGGGGGGCGTGCGGGGGAGGTCGCCGCTGCCGAGTCCGCTATCCGAGGCGTGAATTCGCTACACGATGTAGCGACCTCACGCCTCGGATAGCGGACTCAGCCGACAGGGCGCAGGTGTCAGGCGAGGCGGCGCGCGCCGTCCGCGGGCGTCACCGTGAAGAGCCGTGGCTCGCCGAACCCGGCGGAGGCGAAGGCGCCGAGCACCGCCTGCCGGACCTCGTCCTCGAGGCCCCGGGGCGTGAGCGCGATGGCCGATCCTCCGAAGCCGCCGCCGGTCATCCGGGCGCCGATCGCGCCGGCCGCCCGTGCGGAGTCCACGGCCACGTCCAGCTCCGGGCAGGAGATCTCGAAGTCATCGCGCATCGAGACGTGGCTGGCGTCGAGGAGAGGGCCGATGGCCTTGGCGCCCTCGGTCCGGAGGACCCCGACCGTCTCGAGGACCCGCGCGTCCTCCGTGACGACGTGACGGACCCTGCGGAAGGTCAGCTCGTCCAGGAGTTCCTCGGCGCGGGGCAGGTCCTCCAGGCCGAGGTCACGCAGCGCGGGGACCCCGAGGGCGGCCGCACCCGCCTCGCATGCCGCGCGGCGGCTCGCATACCCGCCGTCGCTGTGCGAATGCGCCACGCGCGTGTCGATGACGAGCATGACCAGGTCATCGGCTTCCGCGTCGAAGGGAATGAGCTCGGCGTGCTGGTCCCGGCAGTCGAGGAACACGGCGTGGCCGCGCTCTCCGCGCAGGGAGGCCGACTGGTCCAGGATGCCGGTGGGCGCGCCGACGAAGTCGTTCTCGCCGCGCTGGGTCAGGAGCACCAGATCCTGAGCACTCAACGAAGCTCCGGACAGCTCGGCGAGTGCCGTGATGGTGGCGCATTCGATGGCGTGGGAGGACGACAGCCCGGAGCCGAGGGGGACCGTGGAGTCCAGGTACAGCTCGAAGCCGGACACGGCCACGCCGGACTGCTCCAGGGCCCAGGCCACGCCGAGGGGGTAGCTCGCCCAGCCGTAGTCGCCTCCGGGCGTGATCCGGTCGAGGTCGAACTCGAGCACGTCGGCGGCGCCCTGCGTTCCGGTGCCCTGTGTCCCCGCGCCCTGGGCCGAGAGCAGGCGGACCGTGCGGGATTCCGGCAGGGTCCGCACGGCCACCCTGGCCTTGAGGTCGATCGCGAAGGGGAGGACGAACCCGTCGTTGTAGTCGGTGTGCTCGCCGATGAGGTTGACCCGTCCGGGTGCCATCCACACGCCGTCCGCGTCGTGGCCGAACGCGTCGCGGAAGGCCTGGAGGATGTCCTGCTGGCCGGATTCCTGGCGGCCGGTGGCCTCGGTGTGCTGCGAGGTCATGAGCGGGCTCCTTCGGGGGAGGCGGAGGGGACGAGGAGCGGCGCGACAGGCGCGGCCGGGTCCGTGGAACGGTACGGCGAGACGGAGTCTCGCAGCCGCGCGGCGACCGATTCCGGGGTCACATCGTTGATGAACGCCCCCATGGCGGCCTCGGACCCTGCGAGGTACTTCAGCTTGTCGGCGGCGCGGCGCGGCGAGGTCAGCTGGAGGTGGAAGCCCATGGCCTCACGGTACCCGCGCAGCAGCGGCGCCTGATGCCAGGCGGCGATGTACGGGGTGGGGGTGTCGTAGAGGCCGTCGATGCGGCCGAGGAGGTCCAGGTACAGGGTGGTCAGCTCGTCCTTCTCGGCTCCCGTGAGTGCGGCGAAGTCCGGGACGTGACGGTGCGGGGCCAGGTGCAGTTCCAGTGGCCACCGGGCGGCGAACGGCACGTAGGCGCTGAAGTGCTCACCTTCCAGGACCATGCGGGAGCCGTCGCCGCGCTCGCGGCGGACCACGCCTTCCAGCAGCGTCTCGCCGTCGGACCGGCCGGAGCGGTACTCGACGGCGGTCCGGGCCATGGCCTCGGCGCGCGGCGTCACGTACGGGTAGGCGTAGATCTGGCCGTGGGGATGATGCAGGGTGACGCCGATGTCCGCTCCGCGGTTTTCGAAGGGGAACACCTGGCGGACACCGCTGAGCGCCGAGAGTTCCCGCGTCCGGTGGGACCACGCCTCCACGACGGTGCGCGCGCGTTCCCAGGGGAGCTCGGCGAACGAGCCGCTGTGCTCCGGGGTGAAGGTGACGACCTCACACCGTCCGCTGGCCGGCGCGAGCGTCCCCCACCCGGGACTCGAGGGGATGTCGCCCACGACCGGGCCGAGGGACGGGAAGCGGTTCTCGAACGCGACCACCTCGTAATCCTCGGCGGGGATCTCGGTCGCGCGTTCGGGGGTGCTGGGGCAGATGGGGCATTCGTGGGCCGGGGGGAGATGTGTCCGGGTCTGCCGGTGCGCGGCGACGGCCACCCATTCCCCGCTCAGAGCGTCATAGCGCACCTCGCCGGACCCTTCCGGGCCGAGGTCCCGCTGCGGCAGATCGCGAGTGTCCGGGACGTCCGCGGTGCGGCCCGGAGCGGCGTCGAAATAGATGATTTCGCGGCCGTCGGCCAGGTGTGAACGTGTCACCGATGTCATGGCTGCCCTCGCTTCCAACGCCCGCTCTGTGGGGCTCTGATCAGACTCTAGCAAAGAACGAATAATTTCTAACAAAAAGGAACATTAATGATCGCGTCACGTGCCGACAGCCGTTTGACCGCTCGACTCCGACCGGTACGGTGTTGCCATGCCTGAATCATCCAGCAGCCCTGCCGTCCGCTGCGCGAGCGGCACCCAGTACCGCCTCGAGCGCGGGCATGCCGTCGCCGTCGTGACCGAACTCGCCGCGGCGCTCCGCAGCTATTCCGTGGACGGCGTGCTCCTCACCGAGACCTTCGGTGACCACCAGATCCCGCCCGGTGCCTCCGGCATCACGCTGGCGCCGTGGGCCAACCGGGTGGAGGACGGGAAGTGGACGCTGAACGGCGCGACTCAGCAGCTGGACATCACCGAGGTCTCCCGCAACAATGCGAGCCACGGCCTCCTCCGCAATGCGGCCTACTCCAGTGTCGAGCAGAGCGGGGAGCGCGTGGTCCTCGAAGCCACGGTCTTCCCGCAGCACGGTTACCCGTTCCTCGTCCGGCACCGGGTGGCCTACGAACTCGAGGAGAGCGGCGCGCTGCGCGTCACCCAGACCCTTCTGAACGACGACGACGCCGCGGCCCCGGTCGTGCTCGGCGCTCACCCGTACCTCCGGCTGGGCGAGCTTTCGGCCGAGGATCTGACCCTCACCGTCCGCGCGGACCGCTGGCTGGAGACCGACGAGCGCCTCATTCCGCGGGCCGAGCGCCCGGTGAGCGGCGGCACCGACCTGCGGGCCGGCGTCGTGCTTGCGGAATTGGACACGGACACTGCTTACACCGGGCTGGAGCGGGACGAGCAGGGGCGCGCCCGGACCACGCTCAGCGGCGCCGATGGCCGATCCGTCACGCTGTGGCAGGACGACCGGTGCGGCTACGTCCACATCTACGCCACGGGAGGGTTTGACGGGCGGGCGAAGGCGCTCGCCGTCGAACCGATGACCGGCCCGGCCAACGCCTTCAACTCCGGCGATGGACTGCAGTGGGTCCAGCCGGGTGCGGAGTTCAGCATGAGCTGGGGGATCGAAGCCTCCTGGTGACAGGTCCCCGGAGGCGCCCGGTGAGTGCGGCGGGCCGGGGAGACGTCCCCATCGCGGCGGCGCTCCAGGGACCCTAGGATGTGAGCATGGCCAGGGCGGCCATTCGGGATGGGGGACACCGATGGGTGGAGGAATTCACGGCGCCGACGTGGCGCAGGCGGCCGATCAGGAACTGCCGGCTCGTCCGCGGCCTCGTCGACTCGGTGCACGTCGAGCGGCGCTGGCTTCCGTTGCGGCACTCGGCCTCATGGGCGTTCTGCCGGCCTGCGGGGTCGCGACCGACACCCCCGGCCATGACCACACCTCCTCCTCGCAAGGAACGCCGGTCCTCGGAAATTCGACTCTGGATCAAGCAGGGATCGCCAAGATCACGGCAGACCGTTCGGCGCGGTTCGATTTCTCTTCAGGGACCCTGACCCGCAACGCGGTGGGGCTCGGACCAGGGCTCCAATCGCCCATGGTGGATCTGCGGGGAACCGGAAAGATGGACCTGCGGATCGCGGCGCCTCAGGGGGAGATCACCGCGCGGACCGATGTGCTCAATGCCTTGGTCCACGACGGCAAGGACACCGTGGATGAGCTGAGTTACTTCCTGACCACGGAATCGAAGGACGAGTACATCGCCGCGGTCCGAGCCGCAGTCACCGGCTACGGCATCGATCGGTCCAGGGTCGAGGAATGGATCCGGGGGTTGAACGACCACCCCACGGGCCGTCATTACTCGGCACTTCCGCCCGGCGATAAGACGGGCCTGGAGGTCATCTACGACCTCCGCTTCGACTATGACAAGAAGGTTCACGTCATCATCGTGACGGTGAGTCCTAAGCCCTGAACCGACCAGGTCGCCTTCAGTGCGCGTCCTGCACCGCCCGCCATGCGAACCTGATTTCCAAATGGGGGGAGGCTGCGCCACGATTGATGCATGTCAGGTGTAGCCAAGAACGGTCAGTCAGTGGTGCCCCGTCCGACGCGTGGCAGAGAACTCGATGAGGACATCCCGTACGGCATCCGGATCGCCGCGGCCTGGTCCTGGCGCGTGGGGGTCATCCTCCTCGCCACGGGCGCGCTCATCTGGCTGCTCTCGAAGGTCAGCTTCCTGATCATCCCGCTCCTCCTCGCGGCGCTCCTCACGGCCCTGCTGAACCCGGTGGTCGGCTGGCTGAGCAGGCACAAGATCCACCGCGGTCTGTCCGTCGCCCTCACGTTGCTCGGCCTGATCGCGCTCATCACCGTCACGCTGATCTTCGTCGGGCGGCAGGCCACCGTGGGCTTCAAGGAACTCTGGGGTCAGGCGCTCGAGGGTCTGAAGCAGATCCAGGGGTGGCTCCAGGACGGCCCGCTGCACCTCACCGCCGACCAGCTGGACGGCTACATCCGCAACGTCGTGGATGCCGTGCAGAACCAGAGCAGCACCATCCTGACGGGTGCCCTGAGCGTGGGCAGCGGTGCCGGGCACATCGCGGCCGGGCTCCTGCTGACCCTCTTCATCCTGATCTTCTTCCTCCTCGAGGGCCGCCAGATCTGGGGCTTCATCACTCGCCTGGCCCCGAAGAAGGCCCGCCCGGCCATCTACGGCGCCGGCAGCAAGGCCTGGATCTCGGTCGGCAACTACGTCCGGATCCAGGTGTTCGTGGCCGCCGTCGACGCGATCGGCATCGGCGTCGGCGCCGCCGTGATCGGCGTGCCCCTGGCCCTGCCCCTCGGCCTGGCGGTGTTCCTCGGCTCGTTCATCCCCGTGGTCGGCGCCCTCGTCACCGGCGCGGTGGCGGTCCTCCTGGCCCTCGTGGCGAACGGCCTGGTGAACGCCATCATCATGCTCGCGATCGTCCTCGCCGTGCAGCAGCTGGAGAGCCATGTGCTGCAGCCGCTCGTCATGGGCAAGGCCGTCTCCCTGCACCCGGTCGGGGTCATCCTGGCCGTCGCCGCAGGCTCCTTCCTGGCCGGCATCCCCGGCGCCCTGTTCGCCGTGCCGATCCTGGCCGCGCTGAACACCGCCATCCGCTACATCGCCGGACGCGGCTGGGACGACGACCCTGCCGTCGCCGCCCTGGACGGCACGACGACGCCGGCCACCTCCGATGAGGAGATCGACGCCGCGGCGGGGGAGACGCCGTCGTCGTCCGCTGAAGAGCGCACTGAACTTCCGGCCCCCGTGAGCGGGCCGGGGACGCAAGAGAAACCGAACAATTCCAAGGAGGCGGCCAGTGATGACCACTGAGGCCCTACCCGTCACGCTCCAGGACGTAGTCCGCGCACAGGAATTGCTCGACGGCGTCATTACCGTCACGCCCATCGAGAAGTCCCGGGCGCTGTCCCGGATGGTGGGTGGCGACGTGGTCTTCAAGTGCGAGAACCTGCAGCGTGCGGGGTCGTTCAAGGTCCGTGGCGCGTACGTGCGCATGGCTCGCCTGAGCCCGGAGGAGAAGGCCCGGGGCGTCGTCGCGGCGTCGGCCGGCAACCACGCTCAGGGCGTCGCCTCCGCGGCCAAGGCCCTCGGGATCAAGGCCCGGATCTACATGCCGCTCGGTGTGGCGCTGCCGAAGCTGGCGGCGACCCGTGGGCACGGCGCCGAGGTCATCCTGCACGGTCACAACGTGGATGAGGCCCTCGCCGAGGCGCAGCGTTACGCGGAAGCCTCCGGGGCGGTGTTCGTGCACCCGTTCGACAATGTGGACGTCGTGGCGGGCCAGGGGACGATCGGCCTCGAGATCCTCGACCAGGTGCCCGACGTGGACACGATCATCATGGGTGTGGGAGGCGGTGGCCTCCTGGCCGGCGTCTCCGTGGCCATCAAGGAGCGTGCCCGTGAACTGGGCCGGGAGATCCGGGTGATCGGGGTGCAGGCGGAGAACGCCGCCGCCTACCCGCCGTCGCTCGCCGCGGACGCCCTCGTGCCGCTGAAGAAGGTGTCCACGATGGCCGACGGCATCGCCGTGGGCCGTCCCGGGCAGCTGCCGTTCAGCATCATCCGCGAACTCGTGGACGACGTGGTCACGGTCAGCGAGGACGCCCTCGCCCGTGCGCTCATCTTCCTGCTGGAACGCGCCAAGATGGTGGTCGAGCCGGCCGGCGCCGTGGGTGTCGCGGCACTCATGGAAGGCCGGATCGAGAATCCGGGCAAGGTGGCCGTCGTCCTGTCCGGCGGCAACATCGACCCGATGCTCATGCTCAAGGTGATCCAGCGCGGTCTGTACGCGGCGGGCCGCTTCCTGACGGTGCGGATCCTCCTGGACGACCGTCCCGGCTCCCTGGCCACCATCTCCCGCATCATCGCCGAGCACGACGCGAACGTCACCGGCGTGGACCACACCCGCGTGGGCGGCTCCATCAGCATGGGCGACGTGTCCATCACGGTGGACCTGGAGACCAAGGGCCACGAACACTCCGAGGTGGTGCTCAACGCGCTGCGGGCCGAGGGCTTCCAACCGATCGTGGTGCACTTCTAGGCCCAGCTCCCCACCCTCCTCATCGACTGCTCCGTAGGGGTCGTTTTGGACGCTCAAAACGACATCTACGGAGCAATCGATGGGGGGAAACACCACGAGGGAACAGGTGAGGCCCCCACCCGCGCCGGGTAGGGGCCTCAGCTGTTCCCTCGCGAAGAAGAGAACGGGGGAGATCAGCCGGTGAACGGCTTGGCGGAGAGGATCTCGACCGAGATCTCCTTGCCGTTCGGCGCGGTGTAGGAGAGGGTGTCGCCCTCCTTGTGGCCGATGATGGCCGAGCCCAGGGGCGACTTCTCGCTGAAGACGTCGATGTCGGAGCTGCCCGCGATCTCGCGGGAACCGAGGAGGAACGTCTCCTCGTCGCCGGCGATCTTCGCGACCACCAGCATGCCGGGCTCGACGACGCCGTCGTCGGCGGGTGCCGCGCCCACCTGGGCGTCACGGAGCAGGACGGTCAGCTGGCGGATGCGGGCCTCGATCTTGCCCTGCTCCTCCTTGGCGGCATGGTAGCCGCCATTCTCCTTCAGATCGCCTTCCTGGCGGGCGGCCTCGATCTTCTGAACGATCTCGGCTCGGCCCGGTCCGGACAGGTGCTCCAGCTCAGCCTTGAGACGGTCGTAGGCTTCCTGGGTCAGCCACGCGGCGGATGCGCTATTGGTGCTGGACACGTGAGAACTCCTCTTGATCAACTGCCACAAAGAACCCCGCTGACTGGCCGCTGGATGACGGGCAAACCAGGTCAACGGGGCAAAGGTATTCGCCTAGTGTAGGCAAAGCGGTGGACAAACCAAAGTCAACGGCGGCAGGCGCCGGATCGGTCAGCGTTTCAGCCAGCAACTGTCGACGACGCCGGACACCGCCAGCGATTCCGTGCGCACCGTCACGCGGCGCTGCGTGGTCTGGCCGTTCTCCGCGCCGAAGTCGGCAGCGTTGGGCGGGACGTCCACGTATTTCCAGCCGACGACGGCGTAGTGGTCATCCAGCGCCTTGATGGCGCACACGGCGGCGCTGTCCCGGTCCTTGGACACCTGGAAGTCCACCTCGGCGAACGAGGGGTCGTTGGCGCTGAAGCTCACGGTCTTGAAATCCACCGTGCTGACGGAGTTCCGAATGGCCAGGAATCCGGCCGCGCCCACGGCGAGCACCAGGGCCGCCACGAGGATCAGCAGCTTGGTACGCCGCGTGACCGGCCGCTTCTGGCGGCCGTAGCGATTGGATAGGCTGGACTCCATCGGCGTTGGGCTCTGGCTCGGCGTCACCACACCAGTCTAGTTCCTCGTCACCTGCGCGCTGTCCGCCGCCGGTGCCGGGCCGTTTCACAGGAGGCCGCCATGAGCGCCGCTGCCCCCGCCACCCCGGAGCGGGTCATCGACGACGGGGAGACCCTCCGCGTCCTGTTCGTCCACGCCCACCCGGACGACGAGTCGAGCAAGGGCGCCGCCACGATGGCCAAATACGTCGACGAAGGAGCCGAGGTCCTCGTGGCCACGTGCACCGACGGATCCCGCGGCGACATCCAGAACCCGCACGTGGTGGACGAGGCCCACCCGAAGCGGGACATGGCCGGCGCCCGCCGGCTCGAAATGGACAATGCCGCGCGGATCCTCGGCGTGCAGCAGACCTGGCTCGGCTTCGTGGACTCCGGCCTTCCCGAGGGGGAGCCGCTGCCGGCGCTTCCGGACGGCTGCTTCGCCTTGCAGCCGCTCGACGTCGCGGCCACCCCGCTCGTCAGCCTCATCCGGTCCTTCCGCCCGCACGTCGTGGTGGCCTACGACGAGAACGGCGGTTACCCCCACCCGGACCACATCATGTCCCACAAGGTGGCGGTGGAGGCCTACCACGCCGCCGGCGACCCGGAGCGATACCCGGGCACCGGCCCCGCCTGGCAGCCCTCGAAGCTGTACTACGACTGCGGTCTCGGGCTGGAGCGCATGCGGGCACTCCGGGATGCCGCCCGCGCCGAGGGACTCGACATCCAGGGGCTCGAGTGGATCGACGGGTGGCTGGAGTCCAAGGCCGAGCCGCTGCACATCCCGACGACGCGGATCGAGGCCGGCGCCTGGTTCGAGCGGCGCGATGCGGCCCTCAAGGCGCACCGCACCCAGATCGACCCGGACGGCTTCTTCTTCGCGTTCCCGGACGAACTGCAGCGGCGTGTCTGGCCGTATGAGGAGTTCGCCCTGATCGATTCGAAGGTCGGGGACACCGTGCCGGAGACGGATCTGTTCGCCGGACTGCGCTGACGGCGGTCCGGCACGGCACGACCCGGGCCGCGGCGCGGCCGGACGACCCCCGCCCGGTCTCCAGGCAGTTCTATCCGGCGTAGAATTGAGGGAGTCCCCCAGAACCTGAAGGTGTGAAGCGTGTACCAGCAGCTTGTGCAACTTGCCAACGACCCGAGCCCCAGCCCCCTCCCGGGCCTGAAGCCGGGCCTGACGCAGGACATGGTCACCCCGGGTCTCCTGGGCTTCCTCGCCACGGCGTTCATCGTCATCATCATGGCGTTCCTGATCGTCGACATGGTCCGCCGCATCCGTCGCGTTCGCTACCGCGGTGAAGTGGCCGAAGCCGCGGAGCAGGAAGCCGTGGAGGCGGATGGCGCGCAGCCGGAGCACGGCGCTTCGACCGGGACCGACGACGGCGAGAACGGCCCGCGCGAGTCCCGCTGAGCCCGGTGCTCCACTGAGGCGCGTCCCCCTGAGGTGCGGTGACGCGCCGGGGTGTTTCGGCGTCGTCGTGCATCCCGAAGGTCAGTCCGTGACGTTCAGTCGGAGGACGGCGTGCGGCTCCTGAGGCGCTGCGCCACATTCGCGCTGAGGTGCTCCAGGGAGTCCTTGAGGGTCTGGAACTCCTCGGTGTCGAGGGCCATGGCGTCCGCGATCGCATCCGGCACGGTGACGGCCTGGTCGCGGAGGTGCTGCCCTGCGCTCGTGAGGTTCACCTGGACGCTCCGTTGGTCCTCCGGGACCTTCTCGCGGATGACCAGTCCCGTCGCTTCGAGCCTCTTGATGAGTGGGGTGACGGTTCCGTAATCGAGGCCCAGCTTCTCGCCCAGCTCACCCATGGTCTGCGGCGCCTTCTCCCAGAGCGCGAGCATCGCAACGTACTGGGGGTAGGTGAGCCCGAGGGTGTCGAGGATCGGGCGGTAGGCAGCCGTCACGAGGCGCTGTGCGGTGTAGAGGGAGAAGCACAGCTGGTCGCCGAGATCGAGGCCATGTTGAGGTGTCGCCATATGTCCACGGTACAACTTGCGCGCAAGTTTTTTCGACAAATACCTTGCGCGCAAGGTGAAACTCCGTTAGATTCCTTGTGTGCAAGATAATTTGCACCCCATCGATCAAGGAGTGACCGACATGTCCAAGCCGATCCTGGAAACCGCCGCCGCCGAGTTCTCGGCCGCCACTGCTGAGCCTCCGTACCTCTTCGATCTCGGCCCCGTCGAAGGCCGCAAGGCCGTCATCGACGTGCAGTCCGGTGAGGGGGTCGAGAAGCCGGCCATCGACGAGGAGTGGGTCGAGATCGGCGGTGAACGCCCCTTGTCCGCCCGGATCGTCCGTCCCGCCGGGGCCACCGGGACGCTGCCCGTCGTGCTCTACACGCACGGAGCCGGCTGGGTGTTCGGCAATGCGGCGACGCATGACCGCCTGGTCCGTGAGCTCGCCGTCGGAGTGGGTGCCGCCGTCGTCTTCCCGGAGTACGACCTGTCGCCCGAGGCCCGTTACCCGCACGCGATCGAGCAGAACTTCGCCACGGCGCGCTGGATCGTGGAGCACGGCGCGGAGAAGGGGCTGGACGGTTCGCGTCTCGCGATCTCCGGCGACTCCGTGGGCGGCAACATGGCGACCGTCCTGACCCTGATGGCCAAGGAACGGGGCGGGGTCGAGTTCAAGCAGCAGGTGCTGTTCTACCCCGTGACCGACGCGTCGTTCGACACCGAGTCCTATCTCCAGTTCGCCGAGGGGTACTTCCTGCGCCGCGACGCCATGCAGTGGTTCTGGGATCAGTACACCACCGATGAGGCCGAGCGGAACCAGATCACCGCGTCGCCGCTGCGGGCCACGACGGAGGACCTTACGGGGCTGCCGCCGGCGCTCGTCATCACCGCTGAGGCCGACGTTCTGCGCGACGAGGGCGAGGCGTACGCTGCGAAGCTGCGGGAAGCGGGGGTTCCGGTCACGCAGATCCGGGTGGGCGGCGTGATCCACGACTTCGTGATGCTGGACGCCCTGCGCGACACCCAGGGCGCGCGAGCGGCCATGGAGCTGGCGATCAGCACGCTGAAGTCCGCGCTGGTCTGAGCCCGGCTGGTGCAGCCCGATCGACTGCCCGGCCTGATCGACTGCTCCACAGGATGCTGAAATCCCTCGATCTGAGGGTGAAACGACATCCAGTGGAGCAGCCGATGCGCGGGTGGTGTGGGGCCGGCGTGGTGAGGGTTCCTCGCCGCGCCGGCCCTGCGGTCTACGATGATCCGCATGACAAGCCGTGCCCCGAAGCCGACGTCCGCGCGCGAGTCCGCCCCGCGGAAGCCGGGCGTGGGGTCCCTGGTGTGGGGGACGCTGCTCACGATCGGCCTGACGGCGGCCCTCACCTTCGCCGTGATGTTCGACCCGCCGAGCCGGAAGAACGCCTACAGCGCCCCCGAGCTGAGTGCCCAGGTGGCGCAGGTCGCCGGGGTCATCGCGCTCGCCGCCCTCCTCATCAGCCTGCTCACCGTGCAGATCACGTCGGTCGAGGGCTCCCGGGTGGGCGAGGTCTGCGTGATCACGGTGTCTCTCTTCGTGGCCGGTATCGGGGTGTACCGGGCGATCGTCGGGACCGGCGACAGCCGCGGCCTCACGGGGTCCGATCTGAGCTGGTGGCTGCCGATGGAAGCGGTGATCGTGGTCCTGCTGCTCGGGCTGGCCATCCGCAGCGACCTACGACGGCGGTCGGGGACCCCGGCGGTGAGGCGCCGCCGGTGAGCCCCTCCATCCCCTCATCGACTGCTCCATAGGATGTCGAAATCCTCCGAATCGAGGGGAAAACGACATCCTATGGAGCAGTCGATCAGGGGGAAGGGGTAGGGGGGTATGCGGGCGGTTCGTGACACCCCCGTCGCCAGGGCCGCTCGCGCCGGGCTACGGTGGCTGCATGGCCAATCACCTCGCAGGACAGAGCAGCCTCTACCTCCGCCAGCACGCTGAACAGCCCGTGGACTGGCACGTCTTCGGCCCGGAGGTTTTCGCGGAGGCCGCCGCACGGGACGTCCCGGTGTTCCTCTCCGTGGGATACGCGGCGTGCCATTGGTGCCACGTGATGGCCCACGAATCCTTCGATGACCCCGCGGTGGCCGCGTATCTGAATGCGCATTTCGTCCCGGTGAAGGTCGACCGCGAGGAGCGCCCCGACGTCGACGCCGTCTACATGAGCGCCACGCAGGCCATGACCGGGCAGGGCGGCTGGCCCATGAGCGTCTTCCTGCTCCCGGACGGCCGCGCCTTCCACGCCGGCACCTATTTCCCGCCCCGGCCCGCCCGCGGCATGCCCGCCTTCAGCCAGGTCCTCGCCGCCGTCACCGAAGCATGGACGGAGCGCCGAGACGCCGTCGAGCAGCAGGCCTCCCGCCTCGCCCAGGGTCTGAGCGAGTTCGCCTCGCCGGTGCACCTCGCTGCCGCCCCGGCCGACGACGGCGGCACGGCGGACCGGCTCGCCGCCGCCGTCGCGCGTCTTGAGGAGGTGGAGTCCCCGGAGGGCGGATTCGGCAAGGCGCCGAAGTTCCCGCCGGGTCCGCTGCTGCCCTTCCTCACCGACCACGCGGCGAGCGGGCTGCCCCGGTCCGAGGAGGCTGGGGGACTGGCCGCCCGGACGCTCGCCGCCATGGCCCGGTCGGCCCTGCGCGACCAGCTCGACGGCGGCTTCTGCCGCTACTCCGTGACGGGGGACTGGTCGGTGCCGCACTTCGAGAAGATGCTCTACGACAATGCGCTGCTCCTGCGTGCCTACGCCCGGTATGTCCGGTTGCTGCGGTCGCCCGAAGGGACCGCCTCCCGCGAAGCCTGGGAGGCTGTGTTCCCTGATGCGGAAGCCACAGCCGTGGTCGAGGCCCTGGCAGGCTTCCTGCTCACCCCCGCTGACCAGGGCGGTCTGGCCGCGGGCACGAGCGGCGCGTTCCTGTCCGCGATCGACGCCGACTCCGAGCCCTCGCCGGACCAGCTGGCCCGCACCGGGCTGACCCAGATCGGCCTGCACGAGCGGGAAGGGGCCTTCGCTCTCTGGACCCCGGCCGAACTGCTCGAGCTCCTGGGCGAGGACGGTCTGCACCTGGCCCGCCTGCTGCACGTCGCCGAGCGGGGGAGCGTCTCAGCGCTCGGCTCGCCGTTGCACCCAGGCGGCGCCCTCGACGACGACGGCCGCGCGCTGCTCGACCGTGCCCGCCCCGCGCTCCTCGCCGCCCGGGCCACGCGTCCGCGTCCGGCGGTGGATGACAAGGTGGTCGCCTCCTGGAACGCCATGACGATCACGGCCCTGGCCGAGTCCGGGCGGGTCCTCGGGCGGCCCGAGTGGGTCGCCGGCGCGGCGGCGGCCGGCCGCTATCTGCGGGGGATGCACTGGAACCCTGAGGCGCGGTCGCTGGCCCGCGTGTCCCATGAAGGGCGCCCGGGGCCGGTCTCCGGTCTGCTCGAGGACTACGCACACACCCTCGAAGCCGCGCTCGTGCTGTTCCAGGTGACGGGCGACGCCATCTGGTACGACTGGGCCCGCGAGCTCTCCGACGCCGTCGAATCGGGTTTCCTCCGCGACGGCCAGGTGCTGAACGAGGATCTCCGGCAGAGCTCCACGGACCTCGAACCGCTGCGCGCGGCCTACGGCGGCAGCTCCGCGGTCGACCTTTTCGACGGCGCGACCCCGGCGCCGGTGTCGGTGCTGGCCGGGGCGTGGCAGACGCTTGCGGCCCTCACCGGCGACCAGACGCTGCGGGACCGGGCGCTTGGACTGGCCCGGACGGCGTCCGACGCGGCATCCGGTCAGCCGCGGGTGGCTGGAGCAGCGCTCGCCGTCGAACTGACCGGGCTGCTCGGCGTCCTGGAGATCGCCGTCGTGGGCGCGACCGGGCCGGAGCGGGACGGCCTGCTCAACGCGGTGTTCGGCAGTGCCCGGCCAGGGGTCGTCATCGCGTTCGGTGAGGACGCCGGCCGGGTGCCGCTGCTCGAGGGCCGGACGCCCGGGCCGGAGGGAACGCCGCGGGCGTACGTGTGCCGCGAGATGGTGTGCCACGCGCCCGTGGACTCACCGAAGGAACTGCTGGCCGGGCTGCGCTGACTGAGGGCCGACTGGCTGAGGTACGCGCCGATCGCGGCCTGACTCAGACGAACACCAGATTCGCCAGCACGAGGCAGACCGCGGTGCCCGTCGCCATGCTGAGGATCGCGTTGCGGCGCCACCAATGGGTCAGGGCCGTGACCACGATGCCGGCCATCTCCGGGATGCCATGGCCGGAGCCGCCGAAGTCCACCCCGCTCACCGCGTAGAAGAGCAGGATCAGGATGGCGCCGAGCGGCATCCACACCCGGAGGTCGGCCAGGAGCGGTGAGTCCTTGAGCGCGCCCTTCAGCGCGAACGGGATGGCACGCAGCGCGAACGTCACGGCGGCGGCCGCGGCCACGGCGAGGAGCAGGTACGGGACGTCAGTCATCGGAGCCTCCCGTCGGGGCGGACGGCCCACCCTGATCGCCGTGCCCACGCTTGCCGGTCCAGCGCGATTCGCGCCAGTGCCGCAGGAGCAGTCCTGCGAACAGGAGGCAGAGGGCGACCAGGAGCATCTGCGCCGGAGCGAGCAGCAGGGCCAGGACCGCGGATCCCGCGGACAGCGCGACGAGCGCGACGTCGGGACGTGCCCGGAAGGCGTCGATCGTCAGCACGACGAACAAGGCGACCATCAGGAAGCCCAGGCCCTTGATGCTGCCCAGGAAACCGGAACCGAGCAGCGCGCCCAGGACCGAGCCCGAGACCCAGGAGATCTGCAGCAGCAGCTGGGTCCAGAGGATCTGCGACGAACTCGCGCGTTCCCCTCTGCGGCCGGACAGGAGGGCGAACGCCTCGTCGCACAGCGCGAAGATGCTGTACGTCTTCGCGAGCCGGCCGCGCACCCGGTCCAGGGGGAACGAGAAGCCGTAGAAGAGGTGCCGGGAGTTCACCAGGAACGTGGTGGCCGCGATGCTCAGCACCGGGGTGGCCGACGCCAGGAGGCCCACCAGGATGAACTCGACCGACCCCGCGAACACGAGACCCGACAGCAGCGGCGCCACCCACCACGGCAGCCCGTGATTGGTGACCAGGACGCCCAGACCCATGCCGAGCGGAACGAAACCCAGGCAGACCATCCCGGCCTCGGACAGCGCCGCGCGCAGCCCTGCGAACCGGGCGGGTGGTGGGCTTTCGGGTGCGGGATTCTGCTGGGGCACCCCACCATCCTAGAGAACGCGCCGGTGACCTGTGGCCGCCAGGCCATCCGGGCTGCGCCAGGACAGCGCAAACGCACGACGACGGCGGCCGGGGTGGCCGCCGTCGTCGTGCGTCAGGGGTGCTTCAGTGGGTGTCGCGCGCCTCAGCCGCGAGGCGTCGGCCGGTTGGCGATCACGGGAGCGGCGCCCGTGAACCCCTTCCTGGCCTCGGCGATGTCCCGGATCCGGTCACGGCAGACGAACCAGCCGACCACCATCAGGCCGCAGGCCACCACGGTGGCGAGCAGGGTCCACGGGGAGTCGATGAACACCATGATGAGCACCAGCGCGAGGAACACCAGGGTCACGTAACCCGTGTACGGGGCGCCCGGCATCCGGAACGACGGCCGTTCCAGCCAGCCCTTGGCGGCCCAGCGCTGCAGCTGGATCTGACACAGGATGATCGTGGCCCAGGAGGCGAGGATGCCCACGGAGGCGACGTTGAGGACGATCTCGAAGGCCTCGCCCGGCACCAGGTAGTTCAGCGGGACGCCCAGGAGGGAGACCACGGCGGTGATCGCGATGCCGCCGTACGGCACGCCCGCCTTGTTCATGCGCAGCGCGAACTTGGGGGCGGAACCGGCCGCCGCCATCGAACGCAGGATGCGGCCGGTGGAGTACAGGCCGGCGTTCAGCGAGGACAGCGCGGCGGTCAGGACCACGAGGTTCATGATCGAGTCCATGCCCTGCACGCCGATGGAGCCGAAGAACGTCACGAAGGGGCTGACGCCCTTCTGGTACGCCGTGTACGGCAGGAGCAGCGAGAGCAGGATGACGGAGCCCACGTAGAACACCGCGATGCGGAACACCACGGAGTTGATGGCCTTCGGCATGATCTTCTGCGGGTTCTCGGTCTCGCCGGCCGCGGTGCCCACGAGCTCCACGGACGCGTAGGCGAACACCACGCCCTGCATGAGCAGGATCATGGGGAGCATGCCGTTCGGGAAGATCCCGCCGTTGTCCGTGATGAGGGAGAAGCCGGTGGGAGCGCCCGTCGGGGTGCCGAAGATGACGAGCCAGATGCCGACCAGGAGGAAGGACACCAGAGCGACGACCTTGATGAGCGCGAACCAGAACTCCAGCTCGCCGAACACCTTCACCGAGACGAGGTTCAGCGAGAGCACGACCACGAGCGCGATCAGGGCCCAGGCCCACTGCGGGACGGCGGCGATCCACGGCACGTACTTGCCGAAGAAGTTCATGTAGAGGGCCGCGGCCGTGGTGTCCACGATGGTGGTCATGGCCCAGTTGATCCAGTAGAACCAGCCGGAGACGAACGCGGCCTTCTCGCCGAAGAACTCACGGGCGTAGGAGACGAACGAGCCGGAGGACGGGCGGTGCAGCACCAGCTCGCCCAGGGCGCGGAGGATCAGGAAGACGAAGGCGCCGCAGATCGCGTACGCGAAGACGAGGGACGGGCCCGCCGCGGCCAGGCGCCCACCGGCGCCCATGAAGAGGCCGGTGCCGATGGCGCCGCCGATGGCGATCATCTGGACCTGGCGGTTCTTGAGGCCCTTGTGGTAGCCGGCGTCCTCAGCGTGCAGGACGTGATCGGTCGAATGGGCGTGCCCGCCGTCCTCCAGGTGGTCGGGGACCGCCTGTGGACTCGGGGAGCTTCCGGAGGAGGACATCATGGGTCCTTTCGGTGAGTGGTGGGGAGATCAGTATTCACGAGGTGCGTTTCGCCGGGGTTTCTTCACGATTGCACGGAACGCACCCGAGGGGGAGGGTGTCAGGAGGACAGATTCGCGAGGCGTTCCGGGCGGAGGAGCTCCTCCAGCCGTTCGGCCGAGAGCAGGCCGCGCTCCAGGACGAGTTCGGCCACGCCGCGCCCGCTGGCGAGTGCTTCCTGAGCGATCGAGGTGGCTGCCGCGTAGCCCAGCTGGGGGTTGAGCGCGGTGACCAGGCCGATCGAGTGCTCCACGGTGGAGCGCAGATGTGCCGTGTTGGCGGTGATGCCCTGGACGCAACGTGCCGTCAGGGTGCGGCAGGCCGCTTCGAGGTGCGTGATGCTCTTGTGGAGGCTGTGCACGATCACGGGCTCGAAGGCGTTGAGCTGCAGCTGGCCCGCCTCCGCGGCCATGGTCACGGTGACGTCGTTGCCGATCACCTCGTAGGCCACCTGGCTGACGACCTCCGGGATCACCGGGTTGATCTTGCCGGGCATGATGGACGAGCCGGACTGCACGGCCGGCAGGTTGATCTCACCGAGACCGGCACGCGGACCGCTGGAGAGCAGCCGCAGGTCGTTGCAGATCTTGGAGAGCTTGACGGCCACGCGCTTGAGCACGCCGGACAGGTGCACAAAGGCGCCCATGTCCGAGGTTGCCTCGATCAGGTCCGGAGCCGTCACGAGCGGCAGGCCGGTGGCCTCGGCGACGTGGCGGCACGCGGACTCGGCGTAGCCGGCCGGCGCGTTGAGGCCCGTGCCGATCGCGGTGGCGCCGAGGTTGATCTCGTACATGAGCCGCGCGGATTCGCGCAGGCGCTCGCGGTCCTCGCCGATGGTGACGGCGAAGCTGCCGAACTCCTGGCCGAGCGTCATGGGCACGGCGTCCTGCAGCTGGGTGCGGCCCATCTTGACGACGGTGCGGAACTCGGCGGACTTGACTCGGAAGGCCTCCTGGAGCTCCTCGAGCGCGCTCAGCAGGCCCTCGATGCCGCGCGCCGTCGCGATGCGCACCGCGGTGGGGTACACGTCGTTGGTGGACTGGCAGAGGTTCACGTCGTCGTTGGGGTGCAGGTGGGCGTAGTCGCCGCGGGGGAAGCCGAGGATCTCGAGCCCGCGGTTGGCGATGACCTCGTTGGCGTTCATGTTCGACGACGTTCCCGCGCCGCCCTGGATCACGTCCACGACGAACTGGTCGTCCAGCTGACCCGCCATGATGTCCAGGCAGGCCGCTTCGATCGCCGCGCCCTTCTCGGCGTCGAGGAGGCCGAGTTCGCGATTGGCGCGGGAGGCGGCGAGCTTCACGGCGGCCAGGCCGTGAATGAGGTGGGGATTGCTGGAGAGGCGCTGACCGGTGATGGGGAAGTTCTCCACGGCGCGCAGGGTGTGCACGCCCCAGTAGGCGTTCTGGGGGACGTTGCGGTTGCCGAGGAGGTCATGCTCGCTGCGGAATCCGTCGGCGACCGCTTCGTCGGCGATGGGGGTGGGGGCGATGGTCATGAGGTTCGTCCTATCGGGTCTGGGCTGCTCGGGCCCGGTCAGGGGAGACGGGAGCGGGGAAGGCGGCGTCGAGGGCCACGAGGTGGCCGCGGACCTCGCCGCCGCCCAGCACGGGCGGGGCCGCCAGGGCCGCCACGGGTTCGACGTCGACGCCGAGTGAGGCCAGCGCGCGGATGGCCACGGGCATGCGGGCCCGGTCTCCGCCGTCGGAGATCTTGACGGCCACCGCGTGGCCGCTGGGGAGACCGATGAGCTGGACGCCCTCGAAGCCGTCCTTGGCGAGGAAGCCCGGCAGAGCGCGCATGAGCGCCGTGACGTCGCGGCCTTCACCGGCCACCATCTCAGGGTGCCGCATCATGGCACGCGCGACGGCGGCGCCCGCCTCATCGATGCCGGTGCGGTCGGCGGACGGTGCGGTTGCGCCGTCGTCGGCCCCGGCGTTCTCGGCGGCTTCCGCGGCGAGGCGGGCCAGACGCCCGTAGCCGCGGGCCATCGCCACGAGGCTGAGGGCCGGCAGGGGAGTGCCGCAGCCGTCGGTGGACCACTGAGCGGGCTCTTCGCCGGTGAGCTCGGTGACAGTGTCGGCGACGAGGCGTTGCAGCGGGTGGCCGGGATCGAGGTAGCCCTCGACTGCCCAGCCGTTCAGCGTGCAGACGCCGGCCATGGCGGCGTGCTTGCCGGAGCAGTTCTGGCAGATCTGATCTGCCGAGCCGCCGTCGCGGAGCCACTGCTCGCGCTCGGCGACGCCGTAGGGGAGATCGCGGGAGTTGGCCAGGGCGTCCTCGGTCAGTCCGTGGAGTTCGAGGATGCGGTGCGCGCCGGCGCGGTGCTCGGGGCCTCCACTGTGGCTCGCCGAGGCCAGCGCCAGGAGCTCGTCCGGCAGCTCGAGCCCGGCCCGCAGCATCGCGACCGCCTGGAACGGCTTGAGGGCGGAGCGCGGGTACATCGGAGTCTGGGTATCTCCAGCGCCGAAGAGCAGTTCCCCGTCCGGGGAAACGACGGCGAAGGAGCCGTAGTGGACCCCCTCGACGCGCTGGTCACGGCTCAGCGTGGCCAGAGGGACGTGGGACGGGACGTCGGGCATGGGTGGCGCCTTCCTTGCTGGGGGTGGGTCGTGCCGGGCAGGGTGGTCCCGGGCGGTCATGCCGGGCCTGGGCGGTCCGGTGGGGTCGGTGGTGGAGGTCAGGCTCCGTCGAGGGAGTCGATGGCCGCGGTGACGGCGGCGAGGTGGTCCCGCATGGCGCGCGCGGCGCCGTCGGGGGAGCCGGACTCGATCGCGGTGAGGATCGCACTGTGCTCCTCGTCGGAGACGCGCTGGCGGTCGGCGAGGAGGTTCAGGGTGCCGGACTGTTTGCCGAGCGCTTCGCGGAGATCGCTCACGACGGTCTCGAAGACCTTGTTCCCGCTGGCCCGCGCGATCTGCAGGTGGAACGCCGAGTCCAGGACGACCCAGGCCTCCGGGTCGTCCTCGGAGAGCATGTCGTCCAGGATGCCGCGCAGGGTGTCCAGATCGTCATCGGTGCGACGTTCCGCGGCCAGTGACGCCGCGGGGACCTCGATGTGGGGGCGGGCCTCGGTGAGGTCCCGGGCGGAGTAGCGGCCGAGCACCAGGTCGGTGGAGACGCGCGCGGAGACGACGAATGTGCCCTTGCCGGTGTGGGTCTCGGTCAGGCCGAGGGCGGCGCAGGACCGCAGGGCTTCACGGATCACGGAGCGGCTGACGCCGTACCCGGAGGCGAGGGCGGCCTCGGAGGGGAGCTTGCTGCCGACCGCGAGCGTGCCGTCCTCGATACTCTCCCGGAGCCGCGCGAGCACGGCCTCCTGGGCGCTGACACGGCCCAGAGGAGAAGGCGACGCTGCCTTCGCGCTCTGTCCGGCTGTCATGCTGTCTGACAGGTTCATGTGTCGAGTATGGCCCGGGTCACAAGGGGCTGTCAATCGGGGAGGGGTGATTGAGCTCCAGAAGTTAGGGATGCTCCTCTACGAAGCCGGCCGCCTTCGAGCAGAGACACGTGGAGTATGGTTTGTCTCTCGTGTGGCTTGGTCGACAGGGGCTTTCAGGTTCGTAGGGTGGGAGCGCAGTGAGTCTGAAAACCAAGTGGGGAATGAAGCCCGGAAGGAAATCGATCAGTGACACGGATAGATAAGAGTCTGTTGAATGAGGCCTTTCAGATCCTCATTGAGCATGTCTCAGATGGGTCGCAATCGGTGGACATCGATGGAGACTACTTCTGGTCAGTGCCTCCTAGTGTCCAAGAGGACATGAACTCCGACCCCGAGCTGACTGTCGGTCAGTATTCGGAGTGTCTTGAACATCTGGAGTCTGTCGTAGAAGATCCGGAGAATGCTGTCGGTTATGCACTCGTGTGGCTTGCAGATGTGCTGAGAGCTGTCGGCGCTCGCGAAGCAGGGTGATGAAGTCTTTCTGCGATCTGCCGTGCACGCTTTCCGTGCATGTCTCGGGACCGCCCGCCGGCGCGTCATGGACGGAACATTCCCGCTCCGAGCGAACTAATCAGGCAAGCTATTTGGAATTCGCCTACGCACTCCCGAGGACCTGGGCCAGGGCCTCGCCGAGCCGGCCGTGCGCCCCGTCCTGCAGGTCGGAGACGGTGCAGCGCAGGGGTCTTGGCTGGATCCCTTCGGCGCAGCTTGGCCGCGGACGCTTTCCCCCGTAGGGAGTAGGGTTGGCGGCACTGACCATGGCCGGCGTTTCGCTGGCGGCACTCGCGCTGCCCGCCAGATCCGGCGTCGAGACAAGGGGGAGGCCCGTGCCCGAGAGCACTGAGCTGCCGGAGATCGAGCTGCCGGAGATCGCCCGGCCTGAGATCGTGTGTCTCTGCGGGTCGATGCGGTTCGCGGAGGAGTTCCGGGCCGCGCAGCGGGAGCTGGGCCTCGCCGGGGCGATCGTGGTCGCTCCGGTCGAATCGGGCTGGTCCGGTGAAACCCTCACCGAGGAGCGGAAGGCGCTTCTGGGCGAACTGCATCTCCGGAAGATCGACTTGGCGGATCGCGTCGTGGTCATCAACCCGGGTGGCTACGTCGGCGAGTCCACACAGCGCGAGATCGCCTACGCCCGAGCGGCGGGGAAGCCGGTGGCGTTCACTCACTCTGCCTGAGCGGCTGCCGCGCTGACGCGAACGGCCGCGGCCGACGACGTCGGGACGGCACCCGCCCGCCGCGGTGCACCGGGTGCCGCCCCGGCGTCGCGCACGACAGTGCCGACTGAGCGGCCGCTGCCGCGCAGCCTCAGCCCAGAACGCTGAAGAAGATCGCGACCAGGTGGCAGGTGAAACCGAGCACCGTGAAGGCGTGGAAGAGCTCGTGGAAGCCGAAGAACTGGTAGCTGAAGTTCGGGCGCTTGAGGCCGTAGAACACGGCGCCCGCGATGTAGAACGCGCCGCCGCAGCAGATCAGGATCGCGGCCGGGACGCTCGCCGCGAAGAACTGCGGGAGGAAGAGCAGCGCCGCGCAGCCGAGGGCCACGTAGATGGGGACGTAGAGCCAGCGGGGCGCGTGCAGCCAGAGCAGCCGGAACGCGACGCCCGCCAGCGCACCGCCCCAGATGAGCCAGAGGACGAGGGTCGCGGTCGGGCGGTCGAGCAGGGTCCAGGCCAAGGGGGTGTAACTGCCCGCGATCACCAGCATGATGTTCGTGTGGTCCAGGCGCTTCAGGATGGCCTTGACCTTGGGGCTCCAGCTGCCGCGGTGGTAGACCGCGCTGACTGTGAAGAGCATGAGGCCCGTCAGGGCGTAGACGGCCGAGACGATCTTCCGGTCCGGCGTCGGAGCGAGGCAGATCAGGACGATGCTCGCCGCCAGAGCGAGAGGCGCCGCCACGGCGTGGATCCATCCCCGCCAGGCGGGCTTGATGGCCAGCATTTCGGCGCGGGCCGCGAGGCGGGCGGCAGGGGACGAAGGCTGTTGGGGAGCTACTGACCGCATGCCTCCATGCTAACTTACGCTTCCGTAGGTTACCCACCAGTAACCTGAAAGCTGCCCCGGAATGCGTTCCTCAGGCGGTAGCCTTGGACACGGAAGTCCCGCGGCGCGGGTACGCGCGAACGGGAAGAGGTGGGACTTGATGAGCATTCAGGATTTCCTCTACGGCATGTACGAACGCCGCCTGGAACACGGGCTGGCCAAGGACCGTATCCCGGGCCATATCGGGGTCATGGTGGACGGCAACCGGCGCTGGGCCAAGCAGTTCAACGCACCCTCCAGCCGGGGACATCAGGCCGGCGCGGACAAGATCCTGGAATTCCTGCACTGGTGCCAGGAGCTCGGCGTCAAGGTCGTCACCCTCTACATGCTCTCCACCGACAACATGAGCCGGTCCTCCGAAGAACTCGACGAACTCATGGCGATCATCGCGGACACCCTCGACCGCCTGGACGAGGACGAGAACATCTCCGTCCACGCGATGGGCGCCCCCGAACTGCTCCCGGACTACCTCGCCGAACGCCTCAACCGCCTGACCCATAAGACCCCGGTCCAGGAGGCCGTGCACGTCAACGTGGCGGTCGGCTACGGAGGACGGCGCGAGATCGTCGACGCCGTGCGGGCTCTCATGAAGGACGCCGCCGGGAGGGGCGAGACCCTGGAAACCCTGTCCTCCTCGCTGACGGTCGAGGACATCTCGAGTTTCCTCTACACCGCGGGCCAGCCCGACCCCGACCTCGTCATCCGCACCTCCGGAGAACAGCGGCTGTCCGGCTTCCTCATGTGGCAGAGCGCGTACAGCGAGTTCTACTTCTGCGAGGCCCTCTGGCCCGCGTTCCGCAAAGTCGACTTCCTCCGCGCCCTCCGCGACTACGCCGGCCGACAGCGCCGTTTCGGCACCTGACGGTGCCCCATTGCGTTGCGTGCTCAGTTGTTGCGGGTGATTCGGCGGAACACCCGCAACAACTGAGCACACAACGACGACGGCGCGCCGCCTAGCCGCGGTACCGCTCGCGGTATTCGGACTCGAGCATGCCGAGATGCACTTTGTCGTGGAACTCGCCGCGGTGGAACACGGCGTCGCGCTCCCGGCCCTCCTCCACGAATCCGAGCGAACGGTACAGCCGCAGGGCACGGTCGTTGAAGGACCAGGTGTCCAGGGCGGCTTTGTGGGCGGCCATCTCTTCGAAGACCACCCTCAGCATCACCCGCAGGGCGTCCCCGCCGAAGCCCTGCCCCTGATAGCGGGGACCGATCATGATGGCGAGCGTCGCCGTCCGGACCCGGGGATTCATGCCCCAGGCGGTCACGTGCCCCACCAGCTCGCCGCCCTGGGACATCTCGCCGCTCTGGGCGATGATGCTGAATCCCGCGGCCTTCATGGAGTCGTTCTTGCTCCACTGCTGGAACATTTCGGTGATGTCCTCGGTGGGAAGCGGCGAGGTGGTGTAGCGCTGGAGCACGGCGAGTCCGGGATCGTTCCACCAGCCCGTGAGCTCCGGGAGGTCCTCGGGGAGCAGGCCCCGCAGCACCGTCAGTTCGCCTGTGTAGAGCCCGTCCGCCCATTCCTGCATCGTCGTCGTCGCCATGAAGCCAGCCTATCGGGGCCGCGTCGGTGGTCCCGCGCCCGGCCGTTCACGGAAAATTAACGCCGCGCTTGCCGTGGCGGCTGTCCTGGCGGTGCCGCCGGGGTTAGCGTGGTCCTAACGCCGGGGAACACTCCCGGCGCCACGGGAGGCCATCCATGGAGCGAGGAATCGCACCAGCTGCGGGGGAGGCCGGATCCGGCCTCCGGGCCGACCGCCTCACCTAGATCAATCCGGGCGAGCGCCCGGGGCTGGAGTTGATGTGGCTATTTCCGATGTGACCACCGCGAACGACACGGCGCAGGGCACCGGTGCGAAGAAGAGCACCGCGAAGAAAGCTACCTCTCGCACCACGCGGGGGCGTTCCACGACGGGGACGGCCCCGGACCAGGGGCCCACCGGCCGCAGTTTCGTGATCGACACCTCCGTCCTGCTCTCCGATCCGCGGGCGCTGCTCCGTTTCGCCGAGCACGAGGTGATCGTCCCGGTGGTCGTGATCGCCGAGCTGGAGGGCAAACGCCACGATCCCGAGCTGGGCTACTTCGCCCGCAAGGCGCTGCGGCTGCTGGACGACCTCCGGGTCGAGCACGGCAGCCTTAACAAACCCATCCCGCTCGGGACCGACGGCGGCACGCTGCGGGTGGAACTGAATCACATCAGCGCGGAGGTGCTCCCGGCGGGCTTCCGCTCGGGCGACAACGACGCCCGCATCCTGGCGGTCGCCAAGAACCTCGCCGATGAGGGTCACGACGTCACCGTGGTGTCCAAGGACCTGCCGATGCGCGTGAAAGCCTCCGCCATGGGCCTGGCCGCCGACGAATACCGCAACGAACTCGTCAAGGACACGGGCTGGACGGGCCTGTCCGAGCTGGACGTCACCGAGGAGGAGGTCTCCACCCTCTACGGCCACGAGCCGGTGCTGATCCCGGCCGCCGCCGAGTTGCCGGTGAACACCGGCCTGGTGATGCTCTCGCCACGCGGTTCGGCCCTCGGCCGGGTGGGCGCCGACAAGCAGGTCCGTCTCGTCAAGGGTGACCGCGACGTGTTCGGCCTCCACGGGCGTTCGGCGGAACAGCGGCTGGCGATCGACATGCTGATGGACCCCTCGGTCGGAATCGTGTCACTCGGCGGCCGGGCGGGCACCGGCAAGTCGGCGCTGGCCCTCTGCGCAGGCCTCGAGGCTGTTCTGGAACGACAGGAACACCGGAAAGTGGTGGTCTTCCGGCCTCTGTACGCGGTGGGCGGCCAGGAACTCGGCTACCTGCCCGGTTCCGAGGCGGAGAAGATGAACCCCTGGGCGCAGGCCGTGTTCGACACCCTCGGCGCCCTGGTGTCCCAGGAGGTCGTGGAGGAGGTCATGGACCGCGGCATGCTGGAGGTCCTGCCGCTCACGCACATCCGCGGACGCTCGCTGCACGATTCGTTCGTGATCGTGGACGAGGCCCAGTCCCTGGAGAAGAACGTGCTCCTCACCGTGATGAGCCGCATGGGCCAGAACTCCAAGATCGTCCTCACCCACGACGTCGCGCAGCGCGACAACCTGCGCGTCGGACGCCATGACGGCATCGCCGCCGTCGTCGAGACGCTCAAGGGGCACCCGCTGTTCGCCCACATGACCCTGACGCGGAGCGAGCGCTCGCCGATCGCCGCCCTCGTCACGGAGCTGCTGGAAGGCGCGGAGATCTAGTCCGCCGCTTCCACCCCCCGCGAACCGCCAGTAGGTGCCCGATTCCCTCCCGGAAAAGGGCGCTTAGTGGCGGTTCGGGTACGTGGGCGGGCCGGCGGGCCGGTAGACGAGCGTGAGCACACCGCGGCTGTCGGTGCGCGAGCTGAGCAGTTCGAGCGCGAGGTCCGGGCCGTCCTGCGGGAACAGCCGATCGCCCTGTCCCAGCACGACGGGCACCACCAGGAGGGTCAGCTCGTCCACCAGTCCGCGTTCGAGGAGCCAGCGGACCAGCTTGACGCTCCCATGGACCTGGAGATCACCGCCCGGTGCGTCCTTCAGCTCCCGGATCCGGGCTTCCAGATCCCCGGTGAGCCGGGTGGCGCCCTCCCACGGGGTCGCGGGCTCGGAGGAGGAGACCAAGTACTTGGGAGCGCGGTTCAGGGCATCGGCAATCGCGTGGCCGCCGGGCGGCATCGAACCCCAGTACGGCGCGAACACGTCGTAGGTGGTGCGGCCGAAGAGGAAAGCCCCGGCCCGCTGATAGGTGTCGACGATGAAGCTGAACGTCTCGTCGTCGAACGCGCCCATCGCCCAGCCGCCCCGGGTGAAGCCGTTCCGGAGGTCCTGCTCCGTCGCCCCGCCGTTGCCCTGCGCGACGCCGTCGACGGTCACCTGCGTCATGGTGGTGAGTTTCATGGATGCCACTTCCTTCCTCGCCTCATAGTAGGAGCGGGGCGGCACGAGAGCACGGACTTTTTTCGGGCCCCGCGTCCACGCGAACCGCCACTAGGCGCCCGAATCCGTGGGGTATTCGGGCACCTGCTGGCGGTTCGCGTGGAGGTCAGGGGCGGAGCGCGACGGCGGCCGGGGACCCGTGCTCAGGCGTCCAGGCCGATGAAACGGGCGAACGCCTCGTGGCCTTCGACCTCCAGCTCCCAGTCGGGCCGGCGGAAGTCCGCGGCGTCCAGTCGGAGCTGCTGGATCTCGGCGGGACCCTGCGCGGACGGTTCCCGGTGCCGGCCGTTGTCCCGGTACCCCAGGGTGTGTGACACCCCGAGGGACCGTCCGTTCCACACCGCGGCGGCGGACTCCGCGACCTCGGCGCCCAGGTGGTCGAAGGCGTACAGCAGAATGGCGGCCCGCATCTCCTTGCCGAGCCCCTGGCCCTGCGACGACTTCCGCATCCAGGACCCACTCGACACCACCCGGAACGCCGCGAACTCCTTGGCCATGAGGGATTGCGATCCGATCAGCTCCCCGTCGTGCCAGATCCCGAAGGCTAGGTCCCAGTTCTCGGGCGTGAACCGGGAACGCGCGCCCCAGTGGAACTGCGCCGTGTTCGCCGGGAGCTCGTGCTCCGGCGCCTCGGACCAGGCGACGGAGAAAGGCGATTTGCCGGGCTCGTGAATGCCGGACCGGACGGCCGCGATGAGCTGGGGGAGTTCGCTGTCGCGGATCAGGCGCAGCTCCACGCGCGGCGTGCGCAGCACCAGGCCGAACGGCGGGAAGATCTCCTCGAGAGTCAGCATGGCGACGAGTCTAGCCAACTCACTGCTCTGGCCGCCGTGCTGCGCTGGCCGACGCGGTGCTCTGGCCGACGCGTCGGACCGCCGGACCCGCGGAGCCGGGGAGGGCCGCCGGGAGCCCCGGCTGTGAATGGCCCTGCCACAGTGTCCCCGTTAGAGTCGGCCCATGCTCACACGGATGACCCTGCTCTGGGACCTCGGCGCCGGCTGGCCGCTCGCCACTCTCGTCCTTCTGGCCCTGGTGGTGCTCGTCTTCCTGTACGCGGCGGGGCGTCTGGCCTGGATCGATGCGAAGACCCGTCTCCTCCCGGACCGGATCATGCTGCCCTGGGCGGTGGTGTCGGGCGTGCTGTTGCTGGCGGCGTGCGGGTGCGCGGGCAACCTCCCATCCGACGCCGGACGGGTGGCCTACGCTCCGTCGGCGAACGAAGTCTTCAGCCCCGGGGGCTACACCGGCCACGGCGCACCGGGTTCCGCGGAATGGCTCACTTCCCTGGTCGAACAGCGGGAGGATCTGGCCGCGCCTCTCTGGGGCGTCTGGGGATTGCGGGTCGTCGCCGGAGGGGTGCTCGCCTGGCTGTTCCACTTCCTGCTGCGTGCCGTGAGCCCGTCCAGCCTCGGTTTCGGCGACGTGAAACTCGCCGGGGTGCTCGGAATGCACCTGGGGTACGTGGGCTGGTGGCCCCTGCTGCTCGGGACACTGCTCGCCTTCACCCTGGCCGGGCTGACGGCCCTGGTCCTGGTGCTGTCCCGGCGGGTCGGATGGCGTGACTCGATCCCCTTCGGACCGTTCATGATCGCCGGCGCCGCCGTGGCGCTGGCGCTTCCGGCCTGAGGCGAGGACCAGCGCAAAGGCCACCAGCCCACGGCGCCCCGAACCCGGAGATGACGACGACGGCGGGTGATCACCCGCCGTCGTCGTCAGCTCTTCAGTTCAGCTCAGCTCAGTCGCTGAGCAGCGCTGGCTCAGTACTTGCCCGTCATGGTGGTGACGTCGAGGGCCTTGTCCAGGATCTCCTCGGTGACCTTGCCGTCGCCCTCGCCGACGAAACCGAGCTTCTCGGTGGCCTGGCGGATGGTCAGACCCTCCTTGACGGCGGTCTTGGCGATCTTCGCGGCGTTCTCGTAGCCGATGTACTTGTTCAGCGGCGTGACGATGGACGGGGAGGCCTCGGCCAGGAAGCGGGCGCGCTCCTCGTTGGCGCTGATGCCGTCGATCATCTTGTCCGCCATGACACGGGAGGTGTTGGTCAGCAGGCGGATGGACTCGAGCAGGTTCGCGGCCATGACCGGGATGCCCACGTTCAGCTCGAAGGCGCCGTTGGTGGAGGACAGGGCGATGGTGGTGTCGTTGCCGATGACCTGGGCGGCGACCATGATGGCGGCCTCGCAGATCACGGGGTTGACCTTGCCCGGCATGATCGAGGAGCCCGGCTGCAGATCCGGGATGGCGATCTCGCCCAGGCCCGTGTTGGGGCCGGAACCCATCCAGCGAAGGTCGTTGCTGATCTTCATGATGGAGTACGCGATCGTGCGCAGCTGGCCGGAGACCTCGATCAGGCCGTCGCGGTTGGCCTGCGCCTCGAAGTGGTTGCGCGCCTCGGTGATGGGCAGCGCGGTGTCCTCGGCGAGCAGGGCGATGACGCGCTGCGGGAAGCCGTCCGGGGTGTTGATGCCGGTGCCGACGGCGGTGCCGCCCTGGGGGACCTCGGCGACGCGCGGCAGGGAGGCGTGGATGCGCTCGATGCCGTAACGGATCTGGGCCTCGTAGCCGCCGAACTCCTGGCCGAGGGTGACCGGGGTGGCGTCCATGAGGTGCGTGCGGCCGGACTTGACGATGCCCTTGAACTCCTCGGCCTTGCGGGAGAGCGAGGCGGCCAGGTAGGTCAGGGCCGGAACCAGGTCGTTGAGCAGCGCGTTGGTCGCGGCGACGTGCACCGACGTGGGGAACACGTCGTTGGAGGACTGGGAGGCGTTGACGTGGTCGTTCGGGTGGACGACGCGGTCGCTGCCCTTGTCCGCGAAGGAGCGGGTGGCGAGCTCGGCCAGGACCTCGTTCATGTTCATGTTGGAGGAGGTGCCGGAGCCGGTCTGGAAGACGTCGATCGGGAACTGATCGTCGAATTCACCGGCGGCCACACGGTCCGCGGCGTCGGCGATGGCGTCGGCGAGATCTCCATCGATCACTCCGAGTTCTTCGTTGGCGCGGGCGGCGGCCTTCTTGACCCGGGCAAGCGCTTCGATGTGCTTGCGTTCCAGGGTCTTGCCGGAAATGGGGAAGTTCTCCACGGCACGCTGGGTCTGGGCCTTGTAGAGCGCGTTCACGGGGACGCGGACCTCGCCCATGGTGTCGTGTTCGATGCGGAATTCTTCAGCAGCAGAAGTCATGACCTTACTGTATGACGCACGACGGCGGCGCTGAAACTCGCGTCGCGCCACCGGGGGCGCATGTGGCCGAGGTCATGGCCGGCCCGGCTGCCCGGGCCGGCAGGGCGCGCCTCAGTCCTGGAAGTGCCCGACGCCGGAGACCAGGTCCGCGCGGCCTTCCTCGAGGCGGTAGGCCATGCCCACCACAGCGGTGCGGCCGGCGTCGATGGCCGCCTTGATGGAGGGGGAGCGCTCCACGAGCCGTTCGGCGGTCTGGCGGGTGTGCTCCACCACCATGTCGTTGACCTCGTGGTCGCCGTGGCGCAGGGAGTTCAGCACGGAGGGCGTGATGCGCTCGACCAGGTTGCGGATGTAGCCGCCGGGCATGTCGCCGGAGTCCACGGCCTCCTTGGTCGCCGTCACGGCGCCGCAGTTGTCATGACCCAGGACCACGATCAGGGGGATGCCGAGGACGTCCACGCCGTACTCGAGGGTGCCGAGGACGGCGTCGTCCATGACCTGACCGGCGGTGCGGATGACGAAGGCGTCGCCGAGGCCGAGGTCGAAGATGATCTCGGCGGCGAGACGGGAGTCCGAGCAGCCGAAGATCAGGGTGAAGGGATTCTGGGCGTTGACCAGGGAACTGCGGCGGCTGGCGTCCTGATTGGGATGGGACGACGTGCCCGAGACGAAACGGGCGTTGCCTTCGACGAGTTTCTGCCAGGCCTGCTGGGGGGTCAGATTCGAGCTCACGCCGCTTACTTTACGCGGTGGGGGAGGCTGAGGGGGCGGGCGTGACGGCTGGCGCCGCGTCCACGGCCTTCAGGACGGCGGACGCCACGACGTCGAACTCCTTCAGGTCCGCACGGCCGTTGAGCACGAGGGTGAAGCCTCGGTGCTCCAGAACCAGCGTCTTCGGCCCGGTGCCCTTGTCCCGCAGGGTCCAGTCCTGGCCGTCGATGGTGCGTTTGCCGGTGACGGGAGCGTTGTCCGCGATCTGGGCGACCCAGGTGGGGTTGCCCTTCCGGGTCTGGGTCAGCCCGACGAAGCCCTGGGCGGGGGAGACGAAGCCGACCTCCCAGGCCGGGACGCCCGACTCCGTGCCGGACTTCCAGCGGGCGTAGTTCGGGTGCCAGCCGGAGGGGAGCGCCGGAGCGGCCGGAGTGAAACCCGCCACCGGGGCGGCATTGGCGGACACGGCGGAGACGTCGATCTTCGGGTCGTAGCCGGGCTGCTTCGGCTGGGCGTTCAGGAGGATGACCGGAAGGATGCAGGCGATCGACACCGCCAGCGCGAGGATCATGCCGATCACCGAGGCGTTGGCGCGCTTGGCCGCATTCTTCGAGAGGACCGCCTTGAACCCCGGTTCCCCGGGCAGGGGACCCCGTGCCGAGGCTCCGCCCGCTGCCACGGGAACCGCCTCGGGCGAGGAGTCTTCGGGGGCGGGAAGGGGGGTCTTCGGGGAATCACTCACCCCTCCATGGTCCCCCATCGCACGGGCCCAGCGCCAAACGGCGGGAAGCGGGACTGTGACACTGTTGCACCTGTCACATCACGGCGCAGGGCGGAGGCCGCGGTCTATGATCATTCCGAGGACCGAACACCCCTCTCCCGGCGCCTTCGGAGCCCGGGTCCGAACTTTTCAGCAGAACTCAACGAAGAGGTACACGGTGGCCGCAGCTTCCAGCGCTAGCAAGTATTCAACGATCTCCCCGGACCTCGCGGTCGGGAACGACGAGCCGGACCGCAACCTCGCACTTGAGCTGGTGCGCGTGACCGAGGCCGCGGCGATCGCGGGCGGTCACTGGGTGGGCTTCGGCGACAAGAACAAGGCCGACGGCGCCGCGGTGGATGCCATGCGTTCCTTCCTCAAGACGGTCCACTTCAATGGTGTGGTGGTCATCGGTGAGGGCGAGAAGGACGAAGCCCCCATGCTGTTCAACGGTGAGCAGGTGGGCGACGGCACCGGCCCCGAGTGCGATGTGGCCGTGGATCCGATCGACGGCACCCGTCTGACCGCCCTGGGCATCAACAACGCGCTGGCCGTGCTGGCGGTGGCCGAGCGCGGTTCCATGTTCGACCCGTCCGCCGTGTTCTACATGGAGAAGCTCGTGACGGGTCCGGAAGCCGCCGACATGGTCGACCTCCGCCTGCCGGTGAAGCAGAACCTGCACCTCATCGCCAAGGCCAAGGGCGTGAAGATCAACCAGGTGACCGTCTGTGTGCTGGACCGTGACCGTCACAAGCCGCTCGTGGAGGAGATCCGCGCGGCCGGCGCCCGGACCAAGTTCATCCTCGACGGCGACGTTGCCGGCGCGATCGCGGCGGCCCGCAGCGGGACCGGCGTCGACGCCCTGATGGGCATCGGCGGCACTCCGGAGGGCGTCGTGGCGGCGTGCGCCATCAAGTCTCTCGGCGGCGTCATCCAGGGCCGTCTCTGGCCGACGAGCGACGAGGAGAAGCAGAAGGCGATCGACGCCGGCCACGACCTCGACCGCGTGCTGACCACCAACGATCTCGTCACGAGCGACAACTGCTACTTCGCCGCGACCGGCATCACCGACGGCGACCTGCTGCGCGGTGTGCGGTACCAGAAGGACCGCGTGGTCACGCAGTCGATCGTCATGCGCTCCAAGTCGGGCACCGTGCGCCTGGTCGACGCCGAGCACCACGCCTCCAAGTGGGAGAGCTGGGCGCGCCGCTGAGCCGAACGCTCCTGAGCCACCTCTGACGAAGGGCCATGCCACCGGAAACCCCGGGGCGTGGCCCTTCGCCGTTCGGTGCCTGCGGCCCGCGCTGCCCGGTCCGTCCGATCCGTCCTGTCGCCCGCGCTGCCCGGTCCACGCCGCCGCATACGATGGGGGCATGACGGGCACATACCAGGATGGGGACTGGATCGCGGCGCAGGATCCGGGCGCACCGCCCGGGCTGCTGTCCGAGATCGCCTTCCGGCGCTGGGACCTCCATCCGGTGCTCGAGGCCAATCCGGCCCTGCGACCGGAACTCCGGCAGTGGATCGCCCAGGTCAATCCTCCTCATCTGCGGCGGTACCCCGCGGCCGGCGCCCAGCCCGTCGGATATGTCGGATACGGCGGGCAGCAGCCCGGGTCCCCCCAGCCCGGCTTCCCACAACTCGCAGTGCCGCAACAGGCGCCCGGGTACGGCCAGAGCGGCCCTGCCGGCGCGTATCCCCAGGCCGGGTATGCGTCCGGAGGCTATGGACCGGGGATGGCGGGGCCGGGGGTCCCGCGGAAGAGCGGTCCTGGTCGGTGGATCGCCGGCTGTGGCTGCCTGGCGCTGGTGTTCGTGCTGGTCCTGGTGGGTTTCGGCCTGGGCGGGCTCAACGCGATCTTCTCGGCGGGGGATCGGCAGGGACGGCCCGGAGCGGCGCAGAAGCCGCTGATCAACGGCCCGTCGGCCAGCCCGGGCGCGCAGGAGCAGCTCCGCGCCTTCGATGCGGAGATGGCGAAGTTCGATCAGCTGGCGGCCACGCTCAAGAACAATCCGGTGGCGCCCATCGTCGCTGACGCCCGCAGTCTCCGTTCGCTCGAGACGCGGGCGAAGACCCCCGGTCTGAGTGCTCGGTCCGCGACGAATCTGACCGCGGAAGCGCGGCAGATGCGGCAGAAGCTGGAACAGCGGATCGCCGCGGCGAAGGTGCGCCGGGCCAACGCCTCGGGGTCGGTGTCCGAAGGACTCGTGGACAGCGCGGGGAACGGCTTCATCGACATCCGCTGGGATGCGGCCACGGCCTGTGGCAAGGCGAAGTCCAAGACGGGCCAGACGGTCGGCTGCGTGAAGGGGTCCGACCCCCTGACGGTGCACTTACTGCCGGAAAGTGAGTTCTCCGAGGACTGGGACCTGCGGATGACGGTGATCCACGAGCTGGCCCACGCCTATCAGCGGGCCGACGAGTGGTCCTCTGCGGGCAGCGAAAGCCGGGCGGACCGACTGGTGGCCCGCGGGCTCTTCCAGAAGAGCGACGAGAAGATGGCCGACTGCTACTCGCTCACCTATTACAACGAATGGTCGCTGGAACGGAACGGCTACAGGGTGGGCTACGGATACGTCTGCAATGCGTCGGAACGTCAGGCGATCCGTTCCTGGGCGGCCGCGATCAAAGCTCCGATGCCGAAATAGCCGCCGGCGCTCCGGCGCCGATCCCCGCTCGGGGAATTCAAGGGCGCCCGGTAATTCATGAAAAGGACATTCTCTTTTTCGCATTTCGGGATATCCTCGGAGAAAAAGAATTCGATCAAACACTTTTATCGCACCATGTAGACTGGAGACCATGGTTGACGTGAAGGTGTGCACCGAACAGGCGGCATGGGATGCCCATATCAGGGAGCACGGCGGGCACCCGCTGCAGCTCTGGGGCTGGGGGACCCTCAAGGAGCGCGGAGCATGGCGCGCGGCTCGTCTGCAGGTGGTCGACGGCGAGAAGGTCATCGGCGCCGCACAGGTCCTCCGCCGTTCGCTGCCCTTCCCGTTCCGTTCCTTCCTCTACGTCCCCCGCGGGCCCGTCTGCGCCCCGGAAGACCGCGGCCGCGTGCTCAAGGCCCTCCGCGACTACCTGAAGAAGAACTACTCCGGCAAGGCCGTCAACATCATGATCGAGCCGGACTGGGAGGGCTCCATGCCCGCCGGATCCGAGGAGTGGAAGCCGGCCCGCAACAAGCTTCTGCTGGGCGACACGCTCGTCCTGGACCTCACCCAGGATGAGGAGACGCTGCTGGCCGCCATGCATCAGAAGCGCCGCCAGGACATCAGGAAATTCGGGAACAAAGGTTTCGAACTCCGCGAGGTGACCGATCACGCGGGAATCGCGCGGTGCCTGGAGATTTACAAGGAAATCGCGGACCGCGCCGGATTCGAATTGCACGACGACGCCTATTATTACGCGATTTTCGATGATCTGGGCGAAGGCAGCCCGGTCTACGAATTGGTGGATGCCGACGGCGAGACCGTGGGCTTCCAGTTCCTGCTGGTCACGCCGCGGGTCGCGTTCGCCCTCTACGGCGGCGTGAACGCCAAGGGCCGTAAGCTCCGGGCCAACGGCGGGTTCGAGTGGGAGTGCATGAAGCTCATGAAGTCCCAGGGCGTGGAGCAGTTCGACCTCAACGGTCTCCTGAACGACCGCATCAGCGACTTCAAGCGGTACTTCGCCAAGCACGAGAACCACTTCGTGGGCAGCTACGCCCTGCCGCTGTCCGTGGCCAACCCCCTATGGGAGGTGGCCCTGCCCCAGGCGAAGAAGGTCATGAGCAAGTCTCGCGGCCTGCTCGCCAAGGTCAAGGCCAAGATCCAGGGGGCCTGATCCGCTTGGCGTACAGGGCTGCGCAGCCCTGAACGGAACGAAGGCGTGGTCCCCGCAGTCGAATCCTCCCGGATTCCGCTGCGGGGACCACGCCTTCGTCGTGCCGGACGCGTCCGGACCGCGGTATTAACTCAGGCGGGCTTTCATCCGCCGCTCACAGGGCGGGGGAGACACCCATCCCCGTGCTGACGGCGAACGCCAGCACGTCGTCGTCGCCGTCCGTGGCGATCGCTCCGGTCCGCACCGCCGGGTGTGCCGTCACGGGATCCTCGGAGGCCGGGATGAAGGCGCTCTCGCCACGCTGCAGGATCAGCTCACCCTGAGGGGAGTCCAGGCGGAGCGCGCCGCGCACCACCAGGACGACCGTGCCGCCGTCCTGCCGGACGGCGAGGTGTTCGGTTCCTTCGCGCAGCTCGATGCGCTGCAGGGCGAACTCGCGGAACGGCGGGGTGAAGACCTCCTGGCCGAGCAGCGTCTCCTCGCGGGGCGTGCGGGGCACCTCCGGCAGGGGGGTGAAGTCCACGGTGGCCAGGAGCTCGGGGACGTCGACGTGCTTGGGGGTCAGCCCGCCCCGCAGCACATTGTCCGAGTTCGCCATGACTTCGATCCCGAGGCCCTCCAGATACGCGTGCACGTTCCCGGCCGGCAGGTGGATCGCATCGCCCGGCGCCAGCTCCACCAGATGGAGCAGGAGGGAGACGAGGACACCCGGATCGCCCGGGTACTTGTCCTGGAGATCCGCGGCGGCGTCCAGTGCGGGGCGGTTCGGGTCGTCCAAGGCCAGGCCGTCGGCGACGGCCCGCAGGGACGATGTCGCGGCGGCCAGCCCGTCACCGCCGGCGAGCAGGGCCGCGAAGGCGGTCCGGAGCGGCTCAGCCCCGCGCAGGGCGGCGACGATCCCCGCGGCGTGGTTCCGCGCGTCGTCGTCCGAGGCGTCAGCGGCCAGCGCCTCGAACAGCGCCACCGACTGCTCCACCGGACGGAAACCGCACAGTGCCCGGAACGGGGTCAGGGCGAGGATCATCTCCGGCTTGTGGTTGTCGTCCTTGTAGTTGCGCCAGGCGGCGTCGCGGGGGACCCCCGCGGCCTCCTCCCGGGCGAAGCCTTCCCGGGCCTGCTCCAGACTCGGATGCACCTGGAGGGACAGGGGCTCGGCTGCGGCGAGGACCTTCATCAGGAACGGCAGCCGCGGGCCGAAGGCCGCCGCGCTGTCCGCCCCCAGGAAATACGCCGGATCGCCGGCGATGACCTCGTCGAGGCCTTCCCCTCCGGGCACCCGCGAGGGGGAGTCCGGGTGGGCGCCGAGCCACAGCTCCGCCTCCGGCCCTCCCGAGGGGGCACGGCCCAGCAGCTCGGCAATGGCGGTGGTGGATCCCCAGGCGTAGGGGCGCAGCTCATTGTCCAGACGAAGCATCACGGGTGTCCTTTCGGGATCGGGAGGGGGCCGGGGGACCGGGTCAGAGAGCGGCGCAATTGCCGTTCTTCGCCAGCAGCTGGTCCAGGGTCTGGTAGTCCTGGGCATCGTAGAGCGAGTTGAGGTACTGGGCCGTGATGGGCTGGCCGTCCGGACGGGTGGTGCTCAGCGGGAAGTCCGGCGGCAGCTCGTCCGTGAGGGGCGGGCGGACCGCGCCCTGTGCCTGCACTCCGGTCCCGGGCGCGACAGCGGCGGACACCGTGCCGCCCTCGCTCACCGTTCCGGGCTGCAGCGGCGCCGCGGCCTTGGCCGCTTTGCCCGTCGCCTTGGCCAGCAGGGCCTTGACCTTCGAATGGATGAGATCGAAGTTCGGATCACCCAGGCTGAAGTCGGCGGGGAAGTCCGGCGGGCCGACCGTCATCCGCACCGTCGGCTGACCCTTGGCCTTGGCGGCCAGGTCCACGAAGCCGCCCAGCTGGCCCTGCGGGATGTCCGTGTCCACCACGTGCGCGCCGGCCTTGGCGATCGCCTCGAACTTGGTGATCACGGTGGCCGGGTCGAGCTGCTTGATCATGGCCTGCTGCACGCACTGCTGGCGCTGGACACGGGCGAAATCGTCCACGTTCTCACGGGAGCGGGCGAACCACTGGGCCTGGAACCCGTTGAGGGTCTGGTTGCCGGGGTGGATCCATCCGTCCGGCTTGACGTGCCGGGTGTCGCTCCCGGGCAGCATCCCGCCACTGATGGGCACCCAGGCGCCCACCCGCATCTTGACCCCGCCCATGGCGTCGATCAACTGGGCGAACCCGTCCATGTCGATCAGGGCGTAGGCCTGGATGGTGATGCCGAGGGTGCCGGAGATGGCGTCTTTGGTGGCTTCGGCGCCGGCGTTCTTCCCCGGGCCGTAGAGGTCCTTGTGGTTGTTGGTGGCGTCCGTGTAGACCGCGTTCAGGAGACAGTTCAGCGCATCAGGCTCGCAATTGTTGAAGCCGTCCGGGTAGATGCGGTGCATGGGCGAGCTGTCCGGGAACTTCGCGTACTGGAGGGAACGCGGCACGGAGATGATCGCGGAGGCGCCGGTGGTGGCGTCGATGCTGATGACGGACATGCTGTCCGGGCGGAGACCTTCGCGGCCCTCGCCGGCGTCGCCGCCGAGCAGCGCGATGTTGTAGCGGCCGTCCACCGGGTCGAAGGGCGGCCGGCCGGCGTCGAATACATCTCCCAGGGCGCCGCGGGCCACGTTGACCAGGTACGCGCCGTAGCCGAGCGCTCCGCAGCTCAGCACCATGAGGACCACGAGCACGGCGGCCACGGGGGCCTTCCAGCGTGGCGGCAGGATGGCGAGGCGGCAGAGGCGGAAGGTGTTCACCCACACGAGCACCCAGCCGATCAGGAGCGCCACGAGACCGATCATCCAGACCACCATGAGGACCGGGTGGGTCAGGATCGAGAGGAGCAGGGCGCGGTTCAGGAGGGCGAGCACCAGCGCGAGGAGCACAAGGGCCCAGACCGCGAAGGTGACCCGCAGCGCGATGCGCCCGAATCGGCGGTCACCGGCCACCACCTGGGCGGATCCCGGAACCAGAAGGGTGAGGGCGATCAGGACCCAGGCACGGCGCACCCGGTCGCCCGGCTCCGCCTCCTGAGGCCGGCGGATCGGGTCGTCCAGGCGGTTGCGGCTCATCATGGCGCCTCTAGGCCTGCGCCTCATCCGCTGTCGAACCGAGGGGCACTCCGGAGGCCCCGAAGACCTCCGCGGCCTTGGCCCGCAACGAGGCGCCCTTGGCCGAGGCGACGGCGTTCAGGCTTTCGGAGAAGCGGAGCAGATCCTCGCGGAGGGACTGTGCGAACTCGCCCTCCCCGGCGGCGAGCATGCGCACCGCCAGGAGCCCGGCGTTGCGTGCGCCGCCGATGGAGACCGTCGCCACCGGCACACCGGCCGGCATCTGCACGATCGAGAGCAGTGAATCCATGCCGTCCAGGGTCTTGAGCGGCACGGGGACGCCGATGACGGGCAGGGGAGTGACGGAGGCGAGCATCCCCGGAAGGTGGGCGGCGCCGCCGGCTCCCGCGATGATGATGCGCAGTCCGCGCTCGTGGGCCTGCTGGCCGTAGCGGATCATCTCGGTCGGCATGCGGTGGGCGGAGACGACGTCGGCTTCAAACGGCACGCCGAACTCGTGCAGGGCCTCGGCGGCGGCCTCCATGACGGGCCAGTCGGAGTCCGAACCCATGACGAGTCCTACAAGGGGAGTGGTGTTGCTGCTCATGCGTGTCCGATCGTTGTCTGGGGATTCAGCGGTCAGGGTGTTGCGATGGTCAGGAGCCGGCGCCGTCGCGCAGGATGGAAGCCACCCGGCCGGCCTGCTCGCGCAGTTCCTCGGCCTGGGCGGGATCCTGGGCGACGATGTTCACGTGCCCGATCTTGCGTCCCGGACGGACGGACTTTCCGTAATTGTGGACCTTGGCGGCCGGCGCGGCCGCGAGGGCGGCCGGCATGGCGGAATAGATGTCCTGATTGGCGCCGCCGAGGAAGTTCTTCATGACGGCCACGCCGCCCAGCACATCGGTGGCGCCGAGCGGAAGATCCAGGACCGCCCGCAGGTGCTGTTCGAACTGGCTCGTCACGGAGCCGTCCTGCGTCCAGTGGCCGGTGTTGTGCGGGCGCATCGCCAGCTCATTGATCAGGAAACCGGCGCCCTCGCCGGGCGTCTCGAACAGCTCGGCCGCCATCACTCCGGTCACGCCGAGCTCCGCGGCGAGGGTCAGTGCCGCAGCCTCGGCGGCCTGCGCGACGGCGGGATCCAGGCCGGGCGCGGGAACGATCACCTCGTCGCAGACACCGTCCACCTGGATGGTGTGCGCGACGGGCCAGACCCGCTCCTCGCCGCTCGGCGTGCGCCCCACCAGCACGGACAGCTCGCGGGAGAAGCCGACCTTGGCCTCGGCGAGCAGCGGGGACATGGACTCGAACCAGGAGGCGCAGTCCGCGGCGTCGGCGGCGTCGTCGACGATCCGCACGCCCTTGCCGTCGTAACCGCCGCGCGGGGTCTTCAGCACCACGGGCCAGCCGATCCGGTCGCCGAACTCCACGAGGGCCTCGACGGAATCGACCGCCGCCCACTCGGGGTTGGGCAGGCCGAGACGGTCCACGGCGGTGCGCATCACGATCTTGTCCTGGGCGTGCACCAGGGCGTCCGGGCCGGGCTGGACGTTGACGCCCTCGGCGATCAGGGCCCGCAGGTGTTCGGTGGGGACGTGCTCGTGATCGAAGGTGATCACGTCGACGTCCCGGGCGAACGCGCGCAGGGCCTCGAGGTCACGGTAGTCACCGATCGGGGTCGTCTTGACGGCGGGCACCGCGGAGACGTCCGGTCCCTCGGCCAGGACGCGGAGTTCCACGCCGAGCTCGATGGCCTCCGGGGCCATCATCCGGGCCAGCTGGCCGCCACCGATCACACCAACAACAGGGAAAGTCACGCCCCTAAGACTACCGAACACGGCCGGACCCGCCCTCAGCCGGCACCCAGCGTGACCTTCGCGCGCCTCAACTGGACCGCCCGGGACAGGGTCCGGCGCCCGCGGCGCGTCGCGGTCCGCGGAGCCGCGTCATACGGCGTGCTCCCCGCGTCCGCAGAAGCCGGGCAAAGACAACGGCGCTAAGATGTACCACTGGCCCATGGGTCGTCTACACATCGTCAGCTGGCCGTGGAGGAATACATCGTGAACAAACTCGCTGATCGCATCCGAGGGCTCGCCTCGCTGTTCTGGCGTGAGGTGGCCAAGTTCGGTGCCGTTGGCGGGATCGCGTTCGTGATCGACAACGGGCTGACCTACTGGCTGATGCACGGCATCATGGACGACTCCGAGGCGAAGGCCCGTTTCGTCGGCGCCACGGTGGCCACGATCTTCTCCTGGCTCGCCAACCGCTTCTGGACGTTCCGGCACCGCCGCCAGCCGAATGTGGTGCGCGAGTTCGTGATGTTCGTCATCATCAACGGCATCGGCATCGGCATCTCCACGGGCCTGACGGCGATCGCCAAGTACTGGATGCACATCGAGGACAAGAACCTGCTGTTCCTCGCGGGCGTCGTCGGCATCCTGGTCGCCACGGTCGTCCGCTTCTTCGCCTACCGCTTCCTCGTGTTCAACAAGGAACTGGACGAGGAGCCCGGCTACGACCACGACCACGAGCTGATCGACAGCGGCAAGGCCGGCAAGAACTGATTCTTCTCCCGGGCCCGGCTTGAAAACGTGAAAACAGCGGCAGGGCCGGTCTCCACGAGACCGGCCCTGCCGCTGTTCGCAAGCTCGGAGGCGTCCGGGGGTAGGCCTCCGTGGCTAGGCGTCCCGCGCGCCGCCGGACGTCACGCGTTCGGACTCGAGCAGCCTTTCGGTCACGGGCACGCTCTCGTGGACCAGGACCACGGAGCCACCTGCCAGCCAGGCGCCCAGGGAGTGGGCCAGGACCGAGGTGAGGCCGTCCGCGGCGTGGACCAGCACGCGGGCGCCCTGCTCCGTGGGGGTGGCGAAGGCGGCCAGCCCGGCGTCGTCGTACGCCTGGTCCTCCGAGACGAGCAGCATCTCCTGGCCGGTCGGATCCATCCAGGGCAGGAAGACGTCGCCGTGGCTGCGGACCTCCGCCGCGTAGTCGACGACGCCGGCCGGCAGCGTGCCGGGCCAGCGCGGCGCGAGCGCCCCCAGGGAGACCGCGACGAGCTGGGTGTCGACCTCACCGGCGCGCCCCAACAGACCGGCGTCGGCCGTGGCGACGAGGTCCGAGGCGGAGAGCTCTTCGTCGTTCCCCGGCGTGCCGGGCCGGACGGTCAGGCCGAGGTTCAACGCGGCGAGTGCCAGCACGGATGACTTCCAATGACCCGGCAGGTCCAGGGCGATGCTCCCGCCGGGCGCCGCGTCCAGTTCGTCCTGAAGGAAGTTCGCGGTCTTGGCCACCCAGTTGTCCAGCACCTTGCCGGACAGCTCGACCCGTTCACCGTCCGGCCCGTACCAGGTCAGACGAGGAGCCCCAGGTGGGAGGCTCAAGCCCTCTCGGAAGTCCTTCAGAAGCGTTCTGATGACGAGGTCCATGAGGCGGTTCGATCCTTCCTGCGAGCGGCCGCTCAGCTCCCGGCGTGGCGCATCGGGAAAAAAGCAAGTGTCCTGAGTATTATCCCTGCCCGCTTGACCTCGCCCTAGTTACACGCGTGTAATTAGTAATTGCAGACCGCCAAGGCATGGTCCGGAGGTGCGCCTCAGGGCTCCCCACGTGCCATCCCGGCGGCAGCCATTCAGATCGAGGAGAGGCGCAATGGGGCAGACAGAGCGTATCCAAGACGAAAACTTCACCCCGGGCCAGGCCGCGTACCAGGCCACCCGCACCGTGCCGGAGGACTGGTTCCTGGACCCGGCCGATCCGGAGCGCGCACAGCGCTTCCGGCAGGACGCCGCCCGCAGCCTGGAGGACCAGGCCACCGCCTTCCTCACGGCGCATGAGCCCGCGGAGGCGGAGCCCGCCTCGCCCGAGGACGAGCTGGACCCGCCGCTCGAACTGTTCGCGCGCCCCGAGCCGAGCGGACTGGCCGCGGCCTTCACGATCCTTCCGGGCCGGGAGGTCGGCGACGAGTCCGAACTCAGCTGGCAGGCCGAGTCCCTGTGCGCCCAGACGGACCCCGAGGCGTTCTTCCCGGAGAAGGGCGGCTCCACCCGCGATGCCAAGAAGGTGTGCGCCGCGTGCACCGTCCGGCAGCAGTGCCTGGAGTACGCCCTCGCCAATGACGAGCGCTTCGGCATCTGGGGCGGTCTGTCCGAGCGGGAGCGCCGCCGACTGAGGAAGCGAGCAGTCTGATTCACCCCCAAGCACGGGTCACGGCCGTGGTGGTCTCCCACCAGGGCAGTGCCTACCTCCCCAGGACCTTGGCCGCCCTCTCCCGGCAGAGCCGTGCAGCGGATGTCTGCATCGGCGTCGATGCCGCCTCCTCGGACGGCTCCGCACGGCTGCTGGAGGATGCGTTCGGCAGTGACAACGTCACGCTGTTCCGCCACCCCCGGCTGGGCTTCGGCGCGGCCGTGCAGGCCGGATTGGCGACGGCGGACCGGCTGCGTGCCGGCGACGCCGGAGCGCTGTCCGCGGACCAGCAGTGGGTGTGGCTGCTGCACGACGACTCCGCTCCGGCTCCCGACGCTCTGGAGCGTCTGCTCGAAGCCGTGGAACGGTCATCCAACGTCACGATCGCCGGCGCCAAACAGCTGGACTGGAACTCGCAGCGCAAGCTCGTGGACGCCGGTCTCGCCGTGAGCACCTGGGCCGAGCGCCTCACGCTCATCGAGGCGGATGAGCTGGACCAGGGGCAGTACGACCAGCTCCGGGACCGCTTCGCCGTCAACTCCGCGGGCATGCTGGTCCGCCGCGACGTCTGGGACGCGATGGGCGGCTTCGACCCCGCCCTGCCCGGCACCGGCGACGACGTCGACCTCTGCTGGCGCAACTGGCTCGCCGGCAACAACGTGGCCTTCGTGCCTCAGGCCCGGGTCTACCACGTCCAGAACCGGCCGCACGCCCTCGGCACCCCGGCCGCTGCCCGCACCTCGCAGGTGTACCTCCGGCTCAAGCACACGAGCTGGTGGAAGATCCCCTTCTTGGTGCTCGGGACGCTCATCGCCTCGGTCGGACGGTTCCTGCTGGCCGTCGCCATGAAGGACCCGGGGTACGGCTTCCAGCAGCTCGCCGGAACCATCCGCGGCGTCTCCCGCCCCGTGGCTCTGGCCCGGGGTCGCAAGGTGGCGGCCCGGACCCGCAAGAACCCTCGCAAGACCATCCGCCGGCTCCAGACCTCCCGCGAGGAGGTCTGGGCGCACCGGCGGTCCCTGATGGAGGCGCTCGGGGCCGACGAGCTCCTGGACGCGTCGTACAGCTCCACGGGCCTGGCCTCGGAACCGAGCGGCGACAACCAGGACGACTTCTCCGCCCTGGCCGCCCCGACCCGCGCCTTCGCCGGGTGGGGCCTCATCGCCTCGGTGCTGATCACCGCGGGCATCGCCTTGGTCGGGTTCTTCCCGGTGCTGGGCGGCACCCAGTCCGGCGGCGGCCTGCTGCCGCTGTCCACCACGCTCGGCGAGGTGTGGGACAACGCCACCCGCAGCTGGGTGACCCTCGAAGCCGGCTACCCGGGACACGGTGATCCGTTCGGCCTGGTGCTGTGGATCCTCTCGGTGCTCAACGGCGGTCAGCCGTCGCTCGTCGTGCAGTCGGTGCTCCTCGGCGCCATGCCGCTGGCCGCTGCAGGGGCCTGGTTCCTGGCCGCCTCGCTGACGAGGCACCGCCGGACCTGGTTCCTCGCGGGACTCATCTGGGGCACGGCCCCCGCGCTCTTCACGAGTCTCAACCAGGGACGCCTCGGCGCGATCCTGGTCCACGTGCTGACGCCGTGGCTGGTGCTCGCCCTGGTCCGCGCCACCGGTTCCGCCCGGGACCGCCGGCTCGAAGCCCGTGCTGACGGGCTGCTCCCGCAGGCTCCTGTGACCAGCCGGGCCGGCGTGGGCGGCACCATCTCGTGGACCGCGGCAGCCTGGGCCGGGCTGCTCCTGGCCGCGGTGACGGCCAGTGCCCCCGTGCTCCTGGTGCCCTCCCTCGTGTCGGTGGTTCTCCTGGCCCTCCTGCTGCGGCGCCGCGGCCGCGCACTCTGGTGGAGCCTGACCCCGCCGCTGGCGCTCTTCCTGCCGTTCGCGTTCACTGCGGTGACCCAGCCGCGGGCCTTCCTGGCCGACCCGGGGGTTCCGCTGGCCTCCGGCGCCGCGCCCCTGTGGCAGCAGCTCCTCGGCCAGCCGATCGCCGTGGATCTCCACGCCGCGGTCCCGGGGCTCGGATGGCTCCCCGGCGACGTGCCGTGGGCCTTCATCCTGATGCTCGTCGTGTCCGCCCCCGTGCTCCTGTTCGCCGTCTGGGGCGCTCTGGTGCCCGGGCGCCGCGGGCGGACCGGCACGGTGGCGCTCCTCGTCGCAGCCTTGTTCCTCGCCGTCGGCTGGATCGTCCCGGGCATCGCCGTGGCCGTCGGCGTCGACGCGGTAGTGACCCCCTTCACCGGGCCCGCCGTCTCGGTGGCCTCTTGCGCCGTGCTGGTCTCCGCCGTCGTCGGCGCGGACCGTGCTCTGCAGCGCCGGAAGGCCTCCCGCACCCGGCGCGCCCCGTGGCGCGTGGGCGTCGTGTCCGTCGCGGTCGTGGTGCTGCTCCTGGGCCCGGCCCTGAGCTCGTGGACCTGGCTGGCCTCGAACCTGGGCGTCGGAACGGTGGCCGACGGTCCCCGCTACGGCGCCGCGAAGCTCTTCCAGACCCAGGACAAGCCCCAGATCCCCGCCACCGCGGTGGACCGGGGCCGGGGCCCGGAGCAGACCCGCACGCTGGTCATCACCGAACTTGGTGACGGCAGCTACACCGCCGCCCTCGTGCGCGGCTCCGGCACAACGCTGGACGCCCTGTCCACCCTGGCCGCCGTGCACGGCATCCGCAACGACTCCGAGGCTCCGGCGGCCGACGACGACGCATCGGCGGGCATCCGCACCGCTGTCGCCACGATCGTCGCCGGTCAGGGCGTCGACCCCCGTCCGACGCTGGAGAAGCTCGGCGCCGGTTTCGTGGTGCTCAAGGGCGCCAACGACGCCGCCGGGCTGACGGCCAGCCGCATCGACGCCGTGCCGGGTCTCGCCGCCGTCGGGCCCACCGACGCAGGATGGCTCTGGCGCGTGCGCGCCCTGGATCAGCCCCCGCTGAAGGACTCCGACACCATCAACCGGGTCCGCGTCCTCGACCGGTCCGGGAAGGTGGAGAGTCAGCTTCCCAGCGGCACCGTCGGCGTCGACACCACGCTGGGTTCCGGGGCGGAGGGCCGCAAGCTGGTGCTCGCCGAGCGCAGCGACGCGAACTGGACCGCGAGCCTGGACGGCAAGCGGCTGAACCCGACGTCGGTCGGCTGGCAGCAGGCCTTCGACCTGCCCGCGGGCGGTGGGCACCTCGTGGTGGCCCACAGCGATCCGTGGATCCCCTGGGTCCGGGTCATCACCTGGCTGGTGTTCATCGTGACCGCGCTGCTCGCAGTGCCCATTCCCGAACGTCCCGGGAAGGTCCGCATGGTCCGGGACGAGGCAAGCCTGAGGAAGGCCGGAAATGACTGAGGACAACAAGGACGACCGCGCCGAGACCGGCGCGTCGGAGAACAACGGTCCCGAGCGCACCACGCCCGAGGCCAAGGCCGCTGAGCGCGTGAAGCAGCCGGAGCCCGTCAAGGCTCCGGAGCCTGCGAAGCAGCCGGAACCCGTGACGCAGCCGGAGGCTGCCAAGGCCCCGGAGCCTCCGGTGGCCGCCACCGCTGGGACCGCCACCTCGGGGACCGCCGCCGGCGACCCCGCCACGCGGGGAGCGGCCAAGTCACCGGCGCGCGCTGCGAAAGCGGAGGCACGGGCCGGCAAAGCGGCCGCGAAGGCCGCCAAGGCGGAGGCTCAGCGCGAGGCGTCGGCGAAGAAGCCGGGCAGGAAGCTCAAGGCCGAGGCCGGCGTCGCGCTGCCTGCGGCGTCAGGGGCCGCGGCGTCAGAGGGCGCCGCGCCCGTGAAGAACCCGCGGGCCGCCCGGAAGATCGCGAAGGCCATCGCCGCGGGCACGGCGGGCGTGGCGTCGATCGCTCTGCTCGGCGCGGTCGCCGCGGGCGGCACCGCCGCGCCGCGGTCCGCGGGTGGCCAGCTGGCCGCCGTCGCCGCCGAGGTCCCCGCCGGTGATTCCCTCTCGGTCTGCCCTGCCGCGCCGCGCCTCCTGGCCGGTGCCGGTGACGGCACGGACGCCCAGTTCCGGCCGGAGTCGAGCACCGCGACGACGGTCTTCCGCGGCCTCACCCTGAGCGATCCGAACGGCCGGATGCCCGCCAGCGGTGTGCAGTCGCTCGACGGCAAGACCCTTCAGGGGCTCACCAAGGCGAGCCCCAAGACCGACGAGGGCGTCCCCGGTCTTCCGGACCTGAAGGCCGCGGCCATCCCGTCGCGGACCCCGTCCGGACCTGAGGTGCTACGGGTCGGGACTCTGGACGGCAAGGACTCCACGGGCGCGGCCGCCCTGTCCTACCGCGCGGCCGACGGCGACCTCCGCGGCCTGGCCGCGGTCACCTGCCAGGCGCCGAGCAGTGATCAGTGGCTGGTGGGCGCGTCGACCCTGGTGGGCCGCACCTCCGTGCTGAATCTCTCCAATCCCAGCACCACCCCGGCCACGGTGAACCTGGAACTCTACGGCGACAAGGGTCAGATCAAGGCGCCGGGCAGCCGCGGACTCTCGATCGGGGCAGGTCAGTCCCGGTCGCTCGTGCTCGCGGGTCTGGCTCCGCAGCAGGCGGCGCTGGCCGTGCACGTGAGCAGCACGGGCGGCCCGGTCACGGCCACGGTGCAGCAGAGTGTCCTGCGCGGGCTGACACCCGGCGGCGTCGACTACCTCGGCCCGACCGGCCAGCCGGGCACCCGCCTGGTCGTCCCGGGCGTCTCCCTGAAGGGCGGCGCCGCGGCGGCGAAGCTCGGCTCCGGTTTCGAGGATGCCGCGCCCACGCTGGCACTGGCCGTCCCCGGCGCGCAGGAAGCGGTGGTCCAGGTCCGGGTGTACGGCAAGAACGGTCAGCAGGCCCTCGACAAGGGCGTCGTGAACGCCCCCGCCGGCACGGTGACGCAGGTGCCCCTCTCCGGCCTGCCGGACGGCGAGTACACCATCGCGGTCAGCTCCGACGTCTCGGTGACCGCCGCCGTCCGAGCGACGCGGGGGACCGCGGCGAAGGATCCGTCCGACTTCGCCTGGGTGCCGGCGTCGGCTCCTCTCGGCACGTCACAGGTCATGGCCGTTCCTGTGGGCGGCTCGAGCACGCTCCAGTTCGGGGCGCCGAGCGGCCGCGCGGAGATCAGCTACCGCGCGATCACGGCCGACGGCGCCATCCAGCCGGCCGCGAAGGCGACGCTGGCGGCCGGCACGACGACGTCGGTCGAGATCCCCGCGAAGGCCGGGGGATCGGATGTGGTCGGCTATCTGCTCTCCGCCTCGGGTGAACCCGCCTACGCCGCGGTGGTGCAGACCGAGGACAAGGGCCCGGGTCTGAGTGTTCTCTCCGTGCCGGTCACCGGTTCCGGCCTCGACAAGCTCCCGGTGCGCCTGGGGCACTGACCGGGCGCGGTCGCTCCGGGGCGGTGCCAGGCGGTTCGCGCCGGCCGGTCCTGGACCAGTGCCGGGTCAGACAGGAATGGTGACTTCGTCGTGCCAGTCCAGGGCGAACACCCGTTGAACGACTGCCTTGGCAACAGCAGGTTGTCTGCTCTCGATGGCGTCGAAGATCAGCCGGTGACCCCGGCTGATCTTCAGTGCGTCATGGACCCTGTCCATGAGCATCTGAAGGCGGCCGTGCAGTAGCCGGACCGAGTCAGAGAGCACATCGTTCTCTGTCATCTGATGGAGTACTTCGCGCCAGACCCGCCCTTTCTCGATCACGAGTCGAAGGTCACCCGCTAAGGCCGCGCGTTCTTCGTCGTCCACTATCTGGCGCATGTGGTCGATCTGTGCGGTGGTGGCACGCTCTGCCGCCAGAACGATGGCTGCCGTGTCGAGGGTGGCGCACACATTGAAGAAATCGGATACGTCGGAGTCTGGAACTCCACGGACCAGAGCGGCGCTCCGATGCATGGGGCGCGTCGCCAGCCCCTCCAGCACCAACAGGGTGATCGCTTCCACGACAGGGGCGCGGCTCACGGAGAACTCCTGTGCGATTTGACGTTCGGAGAGGCAGTCGCCCGGCCGCCGTCGGCCGCTGAGGATCTGATCACGAAGGCACGTCGCGATCTTCTCGAACTCCGGGACGAAGCCAGGATCCTTGCTGGCTACGTGTCGTTTGGGTGTGGTCTGGACCGGAGCCGATCTGGTTGTGGTCAAATGAGCGTCGATCTCGTTGAACGCGGAGATCTTCCATACCTGCCGCCATTGCTGCATGTACCTCAGAAAGGCCGACTCTGCGGTATCGGGGTCCTGAGCTGAGATCGCGGAATAGAGATCGTCGAAGAAACTTCCTGCGTCGGTATGCCGGGCCTTGTGTTCCACCATCCGCCAGACACGGGCTTCGATCCGCTCTTTGATCTCCGAGAGGGTGGTGTTCCTGGCCGCTGTGAAGATGGCGGACCGGAATTCACGGGCATGGTGAGCCTGCGACTCCGCGTCGTGGGTGGACAGAGCGCGCCTGCCACTGTGGACGTGCTGCTGCATCACCTCGAGGTCGGCCGGACTCCGGCGAACGGCAGCTTCCCGGATCGCCAGGGCATCGACGATCTCGAAGACTTCTGACGTGTTCGCGAGGTCCCGGCCCGTGAAGGCTCGCACCATTGCGCGACGGCGCGGAGGATGATCAATCAGGGCCTCGGCCGCGAGTCTGCGCAGCGCATCCCTGACGGGGAGCCTGCTGGCGATCCCGAACCGCGCGCCCAGAGTCCGCTCCACCAGCGGTGTTCCCGCAGGGATGACTCCCAGGACGATCTCACGGCGAAGCGTCTCGACTACCCGATCAGACTCGCAGTTTGCACGCTCGGATGGGACCGGGTTCTGAGGGTCCAGGTCTGTGTCCATATTCCCCCATCCTCTCATCGACAAAACGTCGGAGGGGATTCGGGCATGCCCACGTCGGGCCCGTTGTCAGGCGTTCCGCGACTCGGGGGGCCGGCAGCGGATCCAAGTGCCTGCATCTGTACAACACTCACATTTTCAATGCCGGCGCCTGGTGGTCCATGGGTGAGGCTTGCACGGCGTGCTTGAGAAGTCTTCCGATGGCATGGTCCCGATAGATGTCGGCAACCGAGATCCCATGGTGCGGCTCGGGCCGGCGTGGGTCCCCACCATGAGAGACCAGTGCCGTGAAGATTCTCAAGAGGTCTGCTCTGAGTGCCGGGTCGATCTGACGCTCCAGCCCAGCGCATTGCAGGACCGCCCACGTATCGCTCGCCGCGCGGAAGAGCGACGAATTTCCCTGAGAGTCCGGCACGTTGACATCAGCCCCGGCCTCCAGCAGCCGCACGAGGAAAGCGAAGGACTCGGAAGCCCCATCGGAGGGAGCGGCCGCGATGGCAGGAGCAGGAAGGGTGCGGAAGACTGCAGCTGTGATCGCATCGTGAAGGACCGGTCGAGCGTAGGTCTCGCGGTTCGGCTCGTCGATGTAACCTGTGTCGGCTCCGTGATCCAGCAGGAAGTCGGCGATTGCGAACTGTCCTGCGATCAGGGCAGCCATCAGAGTGGAGTGGCCGGAGTGCTGAACCACGTCATCAGTGGCTACCAGAGCCACCGATCCCGGGTCCACTGCAACTCTCCGTCTGACGCCATCAAGGTCTCCGGCGATGATGTCTTGGAAAATCGCCTGCATGAACGGTCTGCCCTCCGTCAGTGGCCGCGGGCATCGCAATCTGCCCACAGCGGTGTGGTAACAGACTCATCTTACAGCAAATCTGGAAGACCAAACAGATTCACTGCGACACCTCGGAGGTGAAATCACTGAACGAATCGTCAGAAAATCCCTCGCTCGGTAGGAGAGCCGAGCTGCGAGTCGCGCGGGAATCTGGAAGACCAAATCAACATTTCAGGCGACTGGTTGCTGTTTCCGGGGCGGAGACGGTTCACTGGCCGAGACCCGTCGAGTCCTTTTCGGGTGGGGCGGAGTGCCTCTTTGACTGCCATGGTCGGTGACGCGGGTGCGGACTCGACGGGTCCCAAGGGGTCCGTCGGCGTGATGCAGGCCCACGCTCACCGTGCCAGGACGCTCTGATCTTCCCGGGCGAGCCAGATGCGGCGTCACTCGGAGGGCGGTCGAGCTTCAGAGACCGCGGTGGTAGTACGGGTCGAGAGTCTCGGGCGCGACGCCGAGGAGTTGCGCGGTGTGCTCCACCACGACGTCGTGCACCAGAACCGGCAGCTGATCCTTGACCGGGCAGTTCTGCTCCACCACGCGCCGGTACACGGTCACGCGGGGCGCCAGATCGCCGCGTGCCGGGGTGCTGAGACCCAGGGGCGCGGGGAGGCCGCTGGCCAGCAGTTCCTCCAGGCCGGGCGGGATCTCCTCCACGGCGAAGAGGACGCCGTCCAGGAGATGTCCTTGCAGATCGTGGAGCCGCTGCGCGGTGTCCAGCACCAGGTCGTCGAAGCGCTCCGCGCGGTTGCGGTGTCCGGGGAGGGTCGGCAGGATCATGTCCCCGCGCTGGCCGCGTCCGTGGCGGTTCCTGCGGCGGTGCCGGAAGTCACGGCCGACAGCCGTTTCCTCCTCCGTCTCCGGGAAGGAGAACGTCGCCGAGGGTTCGTTGGGTCCGGACTGCATAGATCGACTCTAGACCCGCTCCCGCCCTTGCGACGAAAACGGGCTGCCAGACGGTAATCTGGTGCGTTGTGGGTGCCATGAGGATGTGTTCGCGTTCGGCCTGCCGTGAGTCCGCGGTGGCCACTTTGACGTACGTGTACGCGGATTCGACCGCCGTCCTGGGGCCTCTGGCCGTCTATCCCGAGCCTCACAGCTACGACCTCTGCGTGCACCATGCGGATCGGCTGACGGTGCCCCGCGGCTGGGAGGTCCTGCGGATCGCGCTTCCCGCGTCCGCCGAAGCCGAGCGCCGGGTCACCCGCCCGGAGAGCGACGAGCTCTCCGCCCTCGCCGACGCCGTTCGGGAGGAGCGCCAGGCCGCCGAGGACGACGCCGAACCCGCCACGGGGATCCCGCAGCGCCTCCGCCCGCCGCTCCTCGAGCCGCCCGTCGGAGCCGAGGGAACGCGCCGAGGCCATCTGCGGGCCCTGCGCGAACCCTGACGGTACCGCCGCGAGCCGACGACGGCGGTAGGCTGGAAGGTGGTCACGCCGCCCCGGCCTCCCGGGGCCCGATGTTTGGAGCCTTCCATGCCTTCGCTGAGCCCAGAACTGCTGAGCATCCTCCGCTGCCCCGAGACCGGCGCGCCCCTGCACCAGGAAGGCGACGAGCTCGTCGCCGGCACGGGGGAGTCCGCCGTCCGTTACCCCGTGGAGGACGGCATCCCGCTGCTGCTGCCCGCCTCTCTGCGTGACGCCTCCCGCACCGCCAACTGAGCCCCCGGCCCCACACCAGATCGGAAACCAGAGCAACATGACGTTCGATTACAAGATCGCTGACATCTCCCTGGCCGAGGCGGGACGCCACCAGATCCGCCTGGCCGAGCACGAGATGCCGGGCCTCATGGCGCTGCGCGCCGAGTTCGGTGAGAGCCAGCCGCTCAAGGGCGCCCGCATCGCGGGGTCGCTGCACATGACCGTGCAGACCGCAGTGCTGATCGAGACCCTCACGGCGCTCGGCGCCGAGGTCCGCTGGGCCTCCTGCAACATCTTCTCCACACAGGACGAGGCCGCCGCCGCCATCGTCGTCGGCCAGGGCACCCCCGAGGACCCGCAGGGCGTCCCGGTGTTCGCCTGGAAGGGCGAGACCCTGGAGGAGTACTGGTGGACCGCCGAGCAGATCCTGACCTGGCCCGGCGCCGATCAGAACCCTGAGCTCGGCCCGAACATGATCCTCGACGACGGCGGCGACGCCACGCTGCTGCTGCACAAGGGCGTCGAGTTCGAGGCCGCCGGCGCCGTGCCGGGCGCCACCGACGAGGACCCGGAGGAGTACCGGATCATCCTGGACGTGCTCCGCGCGAACCTGGCCGCCGATCCGCAGAAGTGGACCCGGATCGCCTCCCGCATCCAGGGCGTCACCGAGGAGACCACCACGGGCGTGCACCGCCTGTACCAGCTGGCCGAGCAGGGCCGCCTCCTGTTCCCGGCCATCAACGTCAACGACTCGGTGACCAAGAGCAAGTTCGACAACAAGTACGGCATCCGCCACTCCCTGCCGGACGGCATCAACCGCGCCACCGATGTGCTGATGGGCGGCAAGGTCGCCGTCGTCTGCGGTTACGGCGACGTCGGCAAGGGCGCCGCGGAGGCGCTGCGCGGGCAGGGCTCCCGCGTGATCGTGACGGAGATCGATCCGATCTGCGCTTTGCAGGCCGCCATGGACGGCTACCAGGTCGCGCGGCTGGAGAACGTCCTCTCTGAGGGCGACATCTTCATCACCACGACGGGCAACAAGGACGTCATCATGGCCTCCGACATGGCCGCCATGAAGAACAAGGCGATCGTGGGCAACATCGGCCACTTCGACAACGAGATCGACATGGCCGGTTTGGCGAAGGTCCCGGGCGTCAAGCGCGTGGAGATCAAGCCCCAGGTGCACGAGTGGGTCTTCGACGAGGGCACCGAGAACGAGCGCTCCATCATCGTCCTGTCCGAGGGCCGTCTGCTGAACCTGGGCAACGCCACGGGCCACCCGTCCTTCGTCATGAGCAACTCCTTCAGCAACCAGACGATCGCCCAGATCGAGCTCTGGACCAAGCACGAGCAGGAGGGCGAGGAGAAGGAGTACCAGAACCAGGTCTACGTCCTGCCCAAGATCCTGGACGAGAAGGTCGCGCGTCTGCACTTGGACGCTCTCGGCGTCGAGCTGACCGAACTGTCGAAGGAACAGGCCGAATACCTGGACGTGGACGTGGCGGGTCCCTACAAGGCGGACCACTACCGCTACTGAGCGCGGAACCGCTGCACGTCTGAAGCCTGAACCCGGCGCCGCCGAAGCGCCGGGTTCAGGCTTTTCCCTGGTGGCCGGGGATAAAATGGCCTCAACTGATTTGCCACGAAGAGCAGGGCGCTGTGCCGGGGTTCAGCCCCGGCACAGCCCGTTGAGGGAACACCATGAAACCGAGCACCCGCAAGAGCCGGGCCGTCAAGATCGTCGCGCTGTCCGCAGCAGGGGCCGTCATCGTTCTGGGCGGGATCGGCGCCGCCACGGCTCCGCAGTGGCTGGGTGCCGTGAATTCCACCTCGCCGGCCGGGTCCTCCCAGGCCCCGACGACCCAGGCTCCTCCGGCCAAGCCCGTGCAGCTCACCGTCGCGCCCCTCAACGGCGCCAAGGAAGTGAACCCGGTGACGGCGCCCGTCGTGAAGGCCGTCAACGGCACCGTGAAGGACGTCCGTCTGACGCCTGCCAAGGGCGCGCCCGTCGAGGGTGACTACGCCGCCGGGAACTCCCAGTGGAAGGCCACCGGGAAGCTGGCGTTCAACACCACGTACACCCTGAGCTACACCGCGGTGGACGAGGCGGGTGGGGAGACCCAGCGCACGAGCAGCTTCACCACCGTGCTCACCAAGAACGAGGCCAACACGACACTCGTGGTCGGCACCCTGGGCGATCAGATCGGTGCGGGCCAGCCCATCCAGCTGACGTTCTCCGAACCGGTCCTGGACGCCAACAAGGCCGGTGTCCAGAAGGCCGTCAAGGTCACGTCCAGCGCCGGCCAGAAGGTCAAGTGGCACTGGTACTCGGACACCGTGGCCCGGATCCGTCCGGAGTCGTACTGGAAGTCCGGCAGCACCGTGACCTTGGACCAGCAGCTCTTCGGCGTGCCGTTCGGCAATGGCCAGATCGGCAGCTTCAACAAGACGACCACGTTCAAGGTCGGCCCGCAGCGCGTCGCCGTGATGGACGGCGCCGCCCACACCATGCGCGTCTACCAGGACGGACAGCTCGTGTACTCGGCGGATGCCGGCATGGGCGGCCCTGAGATGCCCTCGCCGTCCGGTTCCGCCATCATCCTGGAGCAGCAGCGCGTGTCCCACTTCCGGGCCGAGAGCATCGGCCTGAAGCCGGGCGACCCGCTCTACTACGCCCCGACCGACGTGAACTACGCCAACCGACTCACCTGGAGCGGCGTGTACGTCCACGAGACCCTGCCGGGCGGCACCCAGTTCATCGGCAACACCAACATCTCCCACGGCTGCGTGGGTCTGCTGCCGAAGGACGCCGCCTGGTTCTTCGAGCACATGAAGCCGGGCGACGTGGTGCAGTTCAAGAACACCGCGGGCCCGCCCATCCGCGCGGACGAGGGCTTCGGCGACTGGAACATCCCCTGGGCCCAGTACGGCAACGCCTGAGCGGGGCAGGGGACCGCGGGACGGGGAGAGGCGCGCGGCTCCTGAGCCGGTGCGGATAACGCTCCGGCAACAATCCGGCGGCTGATCCGGGACCACGCCGCGCATTTCCGTCCGGCTGTCGGTGTTGACGGGTACTGTCACAGGGAGAACCGAATGCCCGTTGCAGCCTGGCGCCAGGCCGGACGAGAAGTGGATGACCGTGAGCGACAAGAAGCCCAATGACCCGGCGTGGGACAGCACCCACGATTCCGACGAACCCGCATTCGAATGGATGAAGGGCTCGACGGCGGCGGACGCCTCCGAGAGCGACGCCCGCCGCGAGACGGAGAAGCCCGCCCCCGGAACGCGGCCTGACGGCGCCGGGGTGGCCGGGACCTCCTCCGCGGACGGCCTCAAGGAACCCGCCTCCTGGGATCCGGAGGCCAGTGCCGCCCGCACCGCCGGTGACGGCTCCGCGGACGACCGCGGCGCCTCCGAGGAGTCCAGCGCTCCGGAGGAGACCCCGGTCGTGGCGGAAGGACTGTCCGCACCCGCCGCATCGGATGCCGCCCGCCCGACCATCCTGGGTGACTCCGCCCGGACGGAGGCGTTCGGCACCGCGAGCCCCGAGCCCGTGACCCCTGAGCCGGCGACGCCCGAACCCGTGACGCCGGAAGCCGGTGCGGCTCAGCCGGGGGCGCCGGAGGCCGAGACGACGGCCGACGAGTCCGCAGCACGCGCCGAGGACGAGGACCAGGCCCCCGCCGGAGCCCCGGCCACCGTGATCCAGGAGCGCCTGCCCACGAGCGCGCTCACGGTGCGCGCCCCCGATGAGGAGGTGCAGAAGCGGCAGGCCGCCCGCGACGCCGCGCTGGCCGCGAAGCCTGTGGGCCCGCGCGTCGTGAAGATCCTGAGTGCGATCTTCCTGCCGCTTCTGCTGGTGATCGCCGCCGTCCGCGTGGTGGCCACCCCGCTGTTCCTCTGGATCGAGTACTTCCGTCCCGGTTTCCCGGGTGACGGCTACGGCTTCAGCCAGGAGGACCGGCTGACCTACGGTTCGTACGCCGTGGACTACCTGAGCAACTTCGCCGGGCCGAGGTACCTCGGTGACCTGGTGACGGCCAGCGGCACCAAGCTGTTCCGCGATCCCGAGATCTCCCACATGGCCGACGTCAAGATGGTCACCATGACCACCTGGGGCGTGGGCGCCCTGCTCGCGGTGCTGGCCCTCGTGGCCATCTGGTACCTGGGACGCCGCCGCGACGGCTCGCTGCGCCACGCGTTCTTCGCCGCCTCCGTGGTGACGCTCGTGATCATCGTGGCGCTCGGCGTCGTCGGTTTCCTGGGCTGGGACAGCTTCTTCACCGGCTTCCACGAGATCTTCTTCGCCAACGGGACCTGGACCTTCACGCTCCAGGACACGCTGATCCGCCTGTTCCCGGGGCAGTTCTGGATCGACTCGGCCGTCACCATCGCCGGTCTGGTGTTCCTCACGGCCTTGATCACGCTCATCTGCACCTGGCCCACCAAGCGCCGTCGTGAAGCCCGCAAGGCGGTCATCGCGGGCCGCCTGGCCGCCCAGCAGGCCGCCGTCGCGGGGGAGTGATCCCAGCGCCCGGCTCCGGGCGACCCCGCTGACACGGAAGAGCCCGCCCCCGGTGAGGGGCGGGCTCTTCCGTGTCAGCGTCCGGGCGGCCGGGAGGGCGGCCGCTCAGCCGCGGTAGAGCTGGTCGATCTGCGGGGCGAAGTCGGTCACGACGGCGTTGCGGCGCAGCTTGAGCGACGGCGTCAGGTGGCCGGAATCCACGGACAGCTCCGCGTCCAGGATGGCGAACTTGCGGATGCTCTCCGCCTTGGAGACCTGCGTGTTCGCCTGATCCACGGACTGCTGCAGGGAGTCGAGGACCTCGGGGATCTGGGCGGCCTCCGCCGGGGTAAGGCCCGGTCGGGAGTGCTGCCGGCCCCACGCCTCGACGGCTTCCTGGTCGAGCCCGATGAGCGCGGAGACGAACGGCCGGCCCTCGCCGAGCACCACCACGTGCTCCACGAGCGGGTTCTGGCGGATGGTCTCCTCGAGCGGCTCCGGGGCCACGTTCTTGCCGCCGGCCGTCACGATCAGATCCTTCTTCCGGCCCGTGATGGTCAGGAAGCCGTCCTGGTCGAGCGTGCCCAGATCACCGGTGGCGAACCAGCCGTCCACGAACGCGTCGAAGTCCGCCTGGGGGTTGTTGTGGTAGCCCTTGAAGACGCCGATGCCCTTGATCAGGACCTCGCCGTCGTCCGCGATCCGGATCGACGTGCCGGGCACGGGGCGACCGACGGTGCCCAGCCGGTTCTGGCCCGGACGGTTCACGGCCGCCGGAGCCGTCGTCTCGGTGAGGCCGTAGCCTTCCAGGATCGGCACCCCGGCTCCGAGGAAGAACTCCGATTCGTGCCGGTTCAGCGCGCTCGCCCCGGAGACCGTGTGCGTGATGTGCCCGCCGAACGCCGCCCGGACCCGGGGGTAGAGGAGACGGTCGAAGAGGAGGTGCCGCAGCCGCAGGACCAGCCCGGGGGCGTCCCCGAGTCCCTGCTCGTGCCGCTGGGTGGCCTGGGCGTACTCGACGGCCGTGCTGTAGGCGCTGGCGAACAGCTTCCCCTTGCCGGACTCCTCCGCCTTTTGCTGGGCGCCCGCCACGACCTTCTCGAAGATGCGGGGCACGGCCAGCAGGAACGTGGGTTTGAGGGTCTGCATGTCCGCCATGAGCTCCGAGGCGGAGCTGCTGTGGCCCACCAGGATCCCTGCGTGGAGACAGATGACCTGCACGGCGCGCGCCAGGACGTGGGCGAGCGGCAGGAACATGAGCGTCCGGGCGTCGGGGACCAGGGTGAACGCTCCGAGCGCCGGGACGATGTTCTCGGCCACGAGGGCGAAGTTGGCGTGGCTGATCTCGCAGCCCTTCGGCTTGCCCGTGGTGCCGGAGGTGTAGACGATCGACGCGGTGTCTGCCAGGGAGGCGAAGGTGCGGTGCCGCTCGAGCTCCGCCTCCGTGACCCCGGTGCCGGCGTTCGCGACGCTGACCATGTTCGGGACCGCGCCGCCGTCGTCCATGCGGATGACCTGGAGGGGAGCACTTCCGAGCAGCTCCGAGCCCTCGGCGACCGCGGTGACGAGATCGGCCTTCGCCGCGTCCTCGACGAACACCCGGCGTGCGCCGGAGTCCTCCAGGATCCACTCGACCTGGCTGGCGGAGGACGTCTCGTAGATCGGCACGGTGACACCGCCGGCGTACCAGATGGCGAAGTCCGCGAGAGTCCACTCGAAGCGCGTGCGGCTCATGACGGCCACGGGGTCACCGGGCTGCAGGCCGCCCGCGATCAGGCCCTTGGCCAGGGCCTTCACCCGGTGCAGGAACCCCTCGGCCGTGAGCAGGTCCCAGCCGGGCAGGGTGCCGGGCGCTCCGGTTCCGGCGGCCGCCGCGGACGACGACGGCGCGCGCAGCGCGTAGACGGGACGGTCCGGCGTCGCGGTGGCGCGGGCCAGCAGGACGTCCGTGACGTTGGACGCCGGGTCGAGCTCGGAGAGCAGCGGCTCGGTGTACTCGGTGATGGTGCTCATGACGGGTGTTCCAGTTCCTGTCGTCTCGGATCCGGGGTCAGATCCAGGAAGGCATCCACATGCGCAGACGCCAGTCGTTGTAGCTGATGGTCTCAGCGGTCCAGATGGGGTAGAAGAACGCGGAGAGCAGGAGCACCGCCGCGAGGAAGCACGCCACCACCAGGAAGCCCGAGCGGCGCCGCCAGGGTGGATCTCCTTGCCGGCCGAGGATGAGGCCCAAGGCGTAGCAGAGCCCGAGGATCAGGAACGGCTCGAAGGAGACGGCGTAGAAGAAGAAGGTGGTCCGTTCCGGGTACATGAACCAGGGGAGATACCCTCCGGCCATGCCCGCCAGGATGGCCCCGGCGCGCCAGTCGCGGCGGCCGGCCCAGTAGAAGAGGACCACGAGCAGGGCGATCGTGGCGCCCCACCAGATGAGAGGATTGCCGACGCTCAGAATGGCGTCGGAGCACTTCTCCTGGGCACTCGGACCGCATTGCGGCGACTGGTAGTAGAAGGAGGTGGGGCGGCCCAGGACCAGCCAGGTCCAGGCGCTCGCCTTGTAGGGGTGGTCCGAGCTGAGGCCTTGGTGGAAGGTGTACGCCTGGACGTGGAAGTCCCAGAGGGAGCGGAGCGCCGGCGGGAGCCACTGCACGCCCTTGCCCGGGTTCTGCTCGGCCCAATGGCGGTTGTAGGCGTCATTGCTGAGGAACCAGCCGGTCCAGGTGGAGAGGTAGACGGCTGTGGCGGTGCCCAGATAGAGGAAGAAGGCGGGCACACCGTCCCGGACGATCCCGGCGACGGCCCAGTTCCGGATCCCGGCCACGCGCCGGGCGTTCATGTCCCACAGGACCATGAGCAGGCCGAACACGGCCACGAAGAAGAGTCCCGACCACTTGATGCCGACGGCGGCGCCCATGGAGGCGGAGGCGGCCAGGCGCCACCAGCGGAAGCCGAGACCCGGGCCCCAGCGGAGCGCGGCCTCGGACGGGACGCCGTCCGGCGACGCGGCGGCGAGGGCGGACAGCCGGGTGGCGAGCCGCCGTCGTCCGTCGCTGCGGTCCAGGAGGAGGAACGCGAAGGCGAGCAGCACCCAGAACTCGATGAAGATGTCGAGGATTCCGATGCGGGACATGACCAGGTGGGTGCCGTCCACGGCCAGCAGCAGGCCCGCGATGGCGCCGAGCGTGACGGAGTTGAAGAGTTTCTGGGCGACCAGCGCCAGGATGAGGATGGACAGCGTGCCCACGACGGCCGAGGAGAAGCGCCAGCCGAAGGTGTCGGCCTGGCCGAAGAGGTCCATGCCCCAGGCGATCATCCACTTGCCGAGTGGCGGGTGGACCACGTATTCGCCGGTGTTCAGGATCTGACTGGGGTCGCCCTGGTTGAAGGCGGCGTTCGCGTCTTTGGCCCAGTTCCGCTCGAAGCCGGACTGCAGGAGCGAGTACGCGTCCTTGACGTAGTAGGTCTCGTCGAA
>NZ_FNSN01000002.1 GCF_900105345.1 Arthrobacter woluwensis | reverse complement strand
CCCCGCCAGAAGCCGGCGCGGTACTTGGGAGTACCTGCAATCAGGGGAGCCAGAACCCACAGCTGCTCTGGAGTTGGTAACGGTGTAGCCGCAACTGCGATATCAGTGCTTGCACTGTCGGTACCGGTAGGTACACTAGACATAGTTTCTTTCTTGGTCGAGGGAACTACAAAGGGACCCACCCGCAAGGAGGGTTTCGATACCGTTACCGCTTAGTCGCCAAACTTGAATCGGTAACGGGAGACTTCGATAGGCCCGGCATTCGTGCCGGGGCCTTCGTCATTACGAGGCCACTCGCAGCGCCCCTCTCGATGTGTGTTGCACAGCTGCGGTTTGGTGAGGGTTGGCTGCGGCCAAAGCTTCCAGGTCGATAAGATCAAGGAGCTCCAGGACACGGTCGGTTGTCCAGCGTCCAGCACGGGTGCCGGTGATCTCTGCGATCTTCTCGAGTTTTTCTTCGTACGCCGGGGGCAACTGGACAGCTACAGTGCGAAAGTCGCGTACGCGGGTGCCAGCAGCGGCCCTCGGCCGTCCGGTGCGCTTCAACTCAGCCATAGGTCCATCCTTCACCGAGTTTTGTTTAAAACCAGCCATGTCCGTCGGCGTGTCGCCCGCTACCCTAACTTCGACCTCAATTGGTCTATCGATCCCTCATGACTTGGGGACATCTCGATCAAGGGCCCGGAGAATCGGTGAGATGAACTCGTGGTACGCATCTCGGACGATCGAGTCGGCCTCGCTCGTGCTCATTGGCGCAGGGTGATTCGCGACAGTTCCGGTTACGAGTTGGGGGAGGTAGCGGGTTTCTATGTCTCGTAGGAAGGCCGCCTGACCGCACCCAACGAAATTGACGCCTCTGTCGTCGTCCGCCATGAGACTAGCGAGCGGTACGCCGGTTAGTGCCGCCAGCCGGACGATGTTCTCCCATGTGGGGTAGAGGCGCCCAGCTGTCCAGTAGCCGGCCTCGAGGCCATGTGCGCCACAGGCTTCTGAGACCCATTCCCCGGTCGCCCGGGCCTTATTGAGCGCCGCTGCGCAACGCCAGGGACGCAAGGTCCCAGCTGTCCAGGCTGTGAACAGCTCGGGATGATCGGCTGCTACTTCGTGAGGGTCAGCGGCAGCAGCTTTCGCGCGCATCGTGCGAATCTGCGCGGGGCTGGCCCAAGCCTGTGGTTCCGGGACTGCGGGTAACCCTTGGGTAGCCGGGCGGATCCGGGCGGTTACGTTTTTGATCCAGCTCATCTGTTCACCGTTTCTGGGGAAGTGGGGCGTGGCGCTGATTCCGACGCCGCGGGGGAGAGGTTCGTCATCGGTTCCAGACCACGCCCCCGTGGCCCGGAATCACGATGTCGGCGTTGAGGTCTTTGAGGCGTTTCAGGCTCTCTTTGGCTCGCCGATGGTTGTGCGCAAAGAACTTCGGCAGGGTCCTAGCGAGCCCTGTGCGGGGTAGGAGCTCATGGTCGGTGACGAGCGCGTCTCCGGAGACCAGGATCTTCCCGTTGTCGGTGACGAAGAGGTAGGCGGCTGAGCCGGAGGTGTGGCCGGGAACGTGGATTGCTTGCGGTGATCGCGGCAGCGCCAGGACCTCGGAGTCAACGAAGGTGTCTGTCGGCTCGAGGGAGATGTCGCCCAGAGCGCCGTGTTTCACAATGTTGCGGAGCCACCTGAGCACGCGTGGGCGGGCAATTCGAAGGAGTACCTCTCCGAGGGTCACCTGCTCTCGTTTTGGCCCTCGCAGGTTGGATACTTCCTCTTCGTGGCACCACACGGGCACGTCGAACTCGTTCGCGAGCCAGGAGATGCCCCCGATGTGGTCGACGTGCCCGTGTGTGACCAGAATGCCCTTGCAGTGCTCGGGAGCGCAGCCGAGCTGAGCCAGGCTGCTCTTTACAGTGTCCGCGTCACCTGGGTATCCGCCGTCGATGAGTAGCCAGTCCGGAGAGTCGGGATTTCTCACGATGACCCAGTTCGACGCGGTGCCCTCCACTACGTCGAACCCGGGGAGGACGGTGGTGACGGATGGGCTCGTATTTTCGGGCATCCGGCTACGCTCCCAGTCCGGCCAGGCTGAGCAGGGGGTGCGGGTTGATGACGAGGTAGCCGCCGGCGCCGACTGCGATGATCCCCGCGGCTAGCAAGGTGTTGAATGCCGCTTTGAGCCCGTCTTCACCGGTGGCTTCGATGTCTTGTCGGAGCTCGTCTTCAGTGTGGGGGCAGGTTGTGGCGAGATGTCGTAGGAGCCCTGCTGCGTCTTTGGTGTAGAGCTTGGTCGTTCCGTGTACTTCAGTCATGTCGTTTACTCTTGGGTCAAGAGCGGACAGCCCGACCGCCATCGCGGGTCGGACTGGAACCACCGCTTGGATTCAAGCGGCAGAACAAGCGCCGCCAGAGTAACAGATTGGGGAAACAGTGAGTAGTCAAGTCGGCCGAACGGTTCTGGTTGTGGGGGCCAGCAGAGGAATCGGCGCGGCGATTACTGAGAAGTTCCTGTCAGAAGGGTTCACCGTCGCAGCGACGACGAGGTCGGGAGAGGTGCCCGACGGAGCCCTGGCCATCACGACAGATCTCCTGAGTCCGGAGGGAACTGCGGATGGTGAATCAATCAAAAAGGTTGTAGAAACTGCAACCGAACTGTTGGGAGGCGCAATCTCCCATGCAGTCTTCAACGCGGGTATCACCCGCGATAACCTCCTGCTCCGAATGAGAGAGGAGGACATTCGGGCAGTACTTGAGACAAATCTGGTGGCGCCTATGCTCTTTGCGCAGGCGATGCTCAGGCCCATGTTGAAGCAGAAGGGCGGTTCGCTGACGTTCGTGACGAGCATGAGCGCACGCTTCGGTGTGCCTGGTCAGACGAACTACACGGCCGCGAAGGCTGGGCTTGAGGGCTTCGTCCGCTCCTTCTCGAAGGAGTGGATCGGGCGCAAGATCAGGGCCAATGCCGTCGCCCCGGGTCCGACGGATACGGCGATGTACGACGCCTTGAACGATGAACAGAAAGCAGCTCTGCTCAAAGACACCCCTATCGGGCGCCCAGCGACTCCAGCGGAGATCGCAGACGTTGTTTTCGGAGTCTCACAGTTTACGTACCTCTCCGGGGCCTCCGTTCCTGTCTCAGGAGGCGGTGGTTATGGCTACTGAATCGGGAAGCAACCGGCAGTACCACGCCACGCATGGAAAGTGGATAGTGGCTGACGGCGTTCCCGATAGCCCACTGGGCCTTCTCAGTATCGGTGACCAGTACTTTGGGGGCGAATCCCTCAGAAGCAGCTTGGACAAGGTGGGGGCCGCTCTCCTGATCAAGGCCGCCAAGAAGGTCCGTGAGAACCGAGAGCCGTTGGATACGACTTCCACATGGGAAGGAGGTACTGTCCGCGTCAAGGTGGATCCAATCCTTGCCCCGATCTCCGGAACGACGGTGGGGATCATGGGTATCATCACCGATCCTTCCGCGCCACTACCACCCCGCCCGGAAGTAGGGGTTGTTGAGTGGAAGGTCGAGACTGACACCAAGCGGCTCCTTGAACAATCGTGGGATGCCGGGATGTTCGCTTTGTATGAGAACGCCCAGCCGGTGGGGAGCATCGCTCAGTGGATGAACCAGAGTATTTCGCCGAGAGGCCGAGATGTTTTTGAAGGTGCGATTCGCGATGGGATGGACATTCGAGACACCAGGTTCCTGGTCAAGTACTACATCTTTCCAGGCGGTGGCCGGTCTCGGGAGAAGCAGCTGGAATTCTCCGGATGGACAGCTGATGATCCGGATGAGTCATCGTTCTTCTGGCTACGGGGGATCGCTCGGGAAGCTCGCAAGGGAACTCCGATCATCCGGCCCGTCACCGACACTCTCACAGGGGACCTCTATCAGAGAGCGGCCAGCCTGGCCGCGGAGGACAGCCTCTTCATCCGAATCGACAGCAAGACGTGGGACCTGTACTTCCCTATCGACAACTGGGCCACTTTCGGGTTAAAACGTCCAACGACGCCGTCTCTGGCGGACGTTATGGCACCTGAGTCTTTCCAGGAGCTCCAGGCGGGATCTAAGGTCGGCGCGGAAGGCGTCCTCGACCCAGCATTCATGTTGGGGGACAACGGAGACTGGAAACCATTCCGGTTCCGCTGGATCCGTCTGACGAACGTTGGCCCAGGAGAGCAATTCATCATGGCTCACCTGCGACCAGATGCCTGAGAGCATGAAAGAGGGGCGGACAGCAGTTGCTGTCCGCCCCTCTTTGTTGCTTTATCGACGGAAATTCTCGTCGGTGAATCCCTTGCCTAGCGCGAAATCTAGCCATGCCTGGACGGCGGATTCATATTTTTCATGGTCAAGGTAGTACCGATTGACGCCTCCCTGACTGGGGACCCGATCGACCTTCACCGTCAGCAGACCGCGTTTTTCTGCTTCGATCAGCGTCGCGTTGATCGTCCCCATCGAGACTCCAGTCGCGTCCGCGATCATCGCCTTCGTGACACCCTCGCGTCCTTCAGCAGAGTTCAGATAAGCCATGACACTGACTCTCAAGCCCGTGGACAGCAGCGCCATCGCGGTCTCAGCTTCGGCTGACCACGAGTCATGACTAGGGGGGACGATCTTTGGCACATCTGAGAACTTAGCAGACACGGCATACTCTTCCTGGACGGGTACATAGACAATCTACGCACATCTGTTTATTGATTATGCGTCTAGATATAGGTAGGGTACGCGGTGGAGCTGCCTCGCAGCCCATGAAGACTCCGACTGGAGTCCGAACGCTCGACCAAGGAGAAGCCTTGAAAGTCCAAAGCAAGCCTCGTTTGGGGGCACGGCGTGTGATGTCGGGGGTGGCCGCTGCGGCGGTCCTCTCGGGTGTCGCATTGGTGGGGGTGGCGCCGGCGGCGAATGCCGCGGTGTCCAGCTACAACAACCCGGCCCCGGGCGCGTCGCTGCCGAATGGTGATCAGAATGCAGCGACGGGCCAGATTTACAACGGCAGTGGGGGAGGGGCCTCGGTCACGAACGTCGTGCTGGGCTCCTACTGGTTGAACAACGTCCGGACGTTCTGCGGTGAGTTCGGGGTGCCGTTCGATGCCTCGGGTACCTGGAGCAGGGGCCAGGACAGTTCGCAGGGCGCGGCCCGTATGGCCTGGATCTTCGCGAACTATGCCTCGACGTCGGAGAACGATGCGGCTAAGGCGTATGCCAGCCACATCTACTACGAGGGCAACCAGGACCCGATCCTGACCTACCTCGCCCAGACCCCTGAGGGTGCTGCGACGAAGGCGCTGGCGGATCAGATGTGGGCGGCCTCGGCCGGTCACACGGGCAAGTACAACGTCAAGCCCCAGCTGGTGCTCTCGGATGCGAAGTCCGGCACCGTGGAGAACACCCAGGTCAACTCGGCCACCGGCACGGTCGCCGCGCAGGTGACCCTCACCCTCTCCGGTGGTGCGGTGTTCGACTCGACCGGGAAGAATGTCTGGACGGGCGCGGCGGGGTCTTCCCCGGCGTGGCACGCCACCCAGACCGGCCCGGTCGTGGTGACTGAGGAAACTCAGAACCTCGTGGCCGGCTGGTTGGAGACCTACTCCCAGCCGGGCAAGCAGAAGCAGCTCGCCTCCCCGGGCGTGACGAAGGTCCGGGGAGTCTCGGCCGACGTCCAGGCCACCGTGTCCTTCCAGCCGCAGGCGACCTCCACCGCCGTGGTCGAGGTCAAGGCAGGGGAGACCCTGACTGACGTCCTGCACGTCTCGGCCGCCGCCGGGAGCCCCTGGATCCCCGGAGTGACTGCGAAGTTCGACGTGACCTGGTACTACTCGCCCACGAAGGTGGAGCAGAAGAACATCGCTACCGTCCCGGCCGGTGCGACCCCGTTCGCGAAGGGTCAGGGCACTGCTACCAAGGCCGGCGACATCACCGTCACCGCGGACAAGAAGTCCGACAAGGCCGGCTGGTACTACCCGGTCGCGTCCTTCACGAAGAAGAACCAGCCTGCCGATCAGCAGGAGTTCTTCATCGGGGACTGGAAGGCACCCTTCAACGCCGACGGCGAAGAGACCCTGCAGAAGTTCACCCCGCAGGTCGTCACCAAGGCCGCGGACATCAAGAACGGCGTCGTCACCGACTCCGTGAGCGTGTCCGGCAACTACCAGGGCCAGACCCTGACCGTGGTCTCAAACCTGTACCTGACGGCCCAGTGCAAGGCTGACGCTGCCGGTACCGACAAGGCCCCGGCGGACGCGCAGCTCGTCGGCACCGTCAAGACCGACGTCAAGGGCAACGGCACCTGGACCACCCCGGGACTTTCGGTCCCGTGGGATCTGGTGATCAAGGTCTGGGAAGAGAACAAGGGCGAGGGCTGCCTCTACTGGCAGGAGACCGTGGCCCCCACAGCCACCACCACCGGCTGGACGGGCAAGCACCAGCTGCCCAACGAGACCGTGAAGCTGACCAAGCCCACGATCGTCACCAAGGCCTCCGAGAACGGCACCGTGCCGGTCACCGCCCACGACACCGGCGTCCTCTCCGGCACCGTGCCTTCGGGTGAGGGCGTGGTCGTGGAGACCAAGGTCGATCAGTTCAAGTTCGACAACTCCACGGACGGTTCCGCTCAGGCCGTGTGCCTGAACCCGTCCTACACCTCCCAATGGCAGAAGGTCACCGGTCCCGGGAACATCACGTACCCGAGCCACGAGATCAAGCACGAGGGCACCTACGGCTATGTCGAGACCTTGAAGGTCACCGTGACCGACAAGGACGGCAAGGCCACCGAGAGCATCCTCCACACCGGTAAGTGCGGTGAGAAGGACGAGATCGTGATCGGTTTCGCCCCGAACAAGCCCGTCACCCCGGAGAAGCCGGTCCTGCCGAACGCGCCCAAGCCCGTGGTCCCGGCCAGCGTCGTGACGCAGCCCGAGGTCCCCACCGGCCACGCCCAGGCCGAACCGACCAGCAACCTCGCAGGCCCGGCCGCCGGTATCGGCGCGGGCGTGCTGGCTGCCCTCACCGGCGTGCTGATCATGGCACGCCGCCGCAAGACGGCCGATAAGTAGTCCTCCCTGCTGATCGGCTCATGAAGGAGCGCGGGGAGGCCCCCTCGACCAACACTCTCCCCGCGTTCCTTCACCCCCTTCAACGACTCCCCACCCCCCAACACCGGGTGCGGACGCCAGGCAGATCACGCACCACACTCCAGGCGCTCCGCACCCGAACCTACTGAACACCCTCCATGCGACACCAATCCCCAGTTGACAGACATAGAAGCGTCCTTAAACCACCGATCACAACAGATGACCACCACAGAAAAAGGAGGGACCTCATGACTGAAGCAACAAGTATTGAGCTTGCCCGGCTGAGGCAGACGGGGTACCTGTACCAGTCCACGGATTATGTTGAGGCGTTCAGCGTACCGGCTCTGAGACTGGCCGAGCGGCTGTGGGAGGACGTGACAGGTTTCCACAACGGCCCGTACTTTCTGCCCGAGTCCAGCCCCTTGCCGGGCTGGTTCCTGGCCGCGGTTCGAGGGTTCCCGATCCGGGGTGTGGAGGCTGGGTGGCCGCAGTTCGCCCGGTACTGGGACCCGATCAACTGGCCGGCCCTAGTCTCGGAGCACCCGGAGGGATTGGTCTGGGGGAAGCCCGAGCACGCTGCGATGTACACGCAACTGTGGGACTGGGGCACCCGTGAAGGTCTGGCTCCTTGGCTGGATGTGTTCCTGTTCGTCTCTGCCGATGCCCGAATCGAAGTCGCTGTGTCCTCTTTCGGTCTCACCACCAACCAGCAGCTCACAGACGCTCGGATCGCCCGGGAGGTCGAGGCGATCTTCACCGCACACGGCTTTGCGGATGCCTGGCGCTTCGATGATTCACAACCCCAGTGGGAACTCGACTAACAAGCTCCGCACACCAGGAGGAAAGCAATTGACTGTCACACCCAGCGTTCACCAGGCTGTCTGCATTGTTTCAATGACCTTCAGCGTCATCGCCGGCATCGTTAGTCTCGCAGGCCTCTTCTTGGGCTTCACCGACGCCATCTATCTGCTCAGCATGGTCCTGGCCGGCGCCGTCCTGCAGCTCGTCGGGTCAGCCCTCGCCCTCATTGCAGGGCGACTGAATGTGGTCCCCGAGCTGGGGGCTGAGCATGAGTAACGGGCACGCTCCCCGGCACCTGAACCGCTCGACAACGACGTCGCGGCGTAGCGTTCTCGGTCTCCTGCTGCTTGGGGGCGGCCTCGTCGGCACCGTCGTCGGCGCGTACTCGTACCTGACGGCCACGGCCCCTGCAGAGGCGGCCCGCCCCGAACCGGCGGCACCGTTCACGGTTGCGGCCGGCGCGGCGTTGACGCCGATCAAGGCCCCGGCGAACAAGCCCGGGAAGAACACAGTGAGCATCCCGTCGCTGGGCTTGGAGCTGCCGTTCATGCCGACCGGCACCACCGGCCCGGGCGCGGGGCGCATGGTGATCCCGGAAGCCCCGGAGATCGCCTGGCTGAAGAGCACCTCCCCGTTGACCGCCATGCAGGGGACCACGTTCTTGGCCGGGCACGTCGACCACGCCGACGGGTCCCTGGCCCCGATATCGGAGATCTCCGGCGTCGCTCCCGGCGCGGCCGTGTTCACGGTCGACGCCGACGGAGCTTTGCGCTCGTGGCGGGTGACAAGCCTCGCCACCTACACCAAGACCAAGCTCCCCACTGGGCTGTTCATCACCACCGGCCCCCGCACCCTGGCCCTGGCCACCTGCGGGGGACCGGTCATCACCCTGCCGGACGGGTCCCTGAACTACCGGGACAACACCGTCATCACCGCCGTCCCGGCCTAACAGATTCACTCACTCAACACCTTTGGAGGAAGGTTCACCATGGAGCACCAGGCAGAAACCCCAGAAACGGAACCGCAGCCCAGCCGCCGCGCCAAGAGGATCGTGACATTCGGTATCCCCGCCGTGGTGATCGCAGGGGCGATCGCCGGGATCCTCGTGGCCACCAACCAGCCCACGGCCGAACCGGCCGCGGTGGCGACATCGCAGGCCCCGGTGGCCACGCCGTCGACCACGACGGCGTCACCGTCCCCGAAGCCCACCGCGACGAAGAAGCCGGTCGCGGCCAAAGCGAAGGCCAAGCCCGCCCCGAAGAGCACGGCATCCGCGGCCCAGGCCCCGGCCGCCGGGTCGGCGACGTCGCAGTCGCAGCCTGACACCGGAACCGCTGAGGGGCAGATCCCGCAGGCCGGCGCACCGGCCCAGGGCAGTAGCGGAGGCTCCGGTACCAGTGGTTCCAACGGTGGCGGCTGGGTTCCGGCACCGGCGCCCGCGGCGCCCGCTCCCAAGCCCGCGGCGCCTAAGCCTGCCCCGGCGCCGGCGCCCGTTCCGGCGCCGCAGCCGCCGGTTCAGGAGAACCATTACCCGCCGCAGACGCTCTCTTCGATCAATGCGGCCCGGATGGGGCTGGGAGCTCCTGGATTCGTGCCCTTCACGGGCGGGTGCGTCCAGGTCGCCTCGGCCTGGGGCAGCACCCTGGACGGCGCAGAAGGGTACGTGATCCACCCCGGGGTGGTCGGGTACCAGCGGGCCGGGATGAAGATCGCCGGCACCTTCGCCCTCGACGGCCAGGTCAATGGACGCTCCGGCACCCTGACCGTCTACTCCTGCCCCTAAGCCCGCAGGTGTTGCAAATCCCGGTCATTGATCACCAAGCAAGGAGGAGGAGGAAAACACGGTGGAAGCTCATGTGGTGGCAGTCGCGCAGACTCCCTTCCGGGAGCAGCAGGTGGATGCTGTCCAGGCCCGGGAGCTGACGAACCGGATTCGCTTGGGGCTGGAAGGCCTGTGGGAGCTCGTGAAAGACGCCTACCGGTCTCAGGCCTGGTCGGTGTTGGGGTACGGGTCCTGGGACGAGTACTGCACCCGCGAGTTCGGGAGTCTGCCAATGCAGCCGCCGAGGGAAGAGCGTCAACAGGTCATCGATTCGCTGCGGAGTGCCGGACTGAGCGTCAGGGCGATTGGTGCCGTGACGGGTCTAGGTGTCGGCACGGTCCATGCGGCGATCGCCTCCTCGAGTGTTCCTGAAGTTGCCGGGGCCGAAGTCCTGGGGGTTGATGGCAAGAATTACCCGGCGGCGGCTACCGCGCACAATACGGCTGCGGTTCAGGACGTCGAGATGGGAGATGTTCTTCCGGCGCAGATGGGCATCGGCCTGCTGGATGTTTCCGCCCCCGCAGTTCCGCCGGGCAAAGACCGGTTGGCGGCGGTCAGGAAGCTCACGGCTTCTTCGAAGGCTCCCTTGCCGCTGGTGATCAGTCTGGCCCATGAGGTCATGAACGGCCCCCAGCTGCTCCCCGGTACTGACGAAGAAGCTGAGGACGTCCTGCAGCTCGGTATCGCATCCTCTCGAGGGATTCTCGCTCTCGGACACCTCCTGCGCGCCTTGAGCCCGGAGCCCGAGAACGACAGTGTCTTGGAGATGGCCAACAACGTGCAGGACGCGATCACGATCCTGGGGGAGGTGCTCGATGAAATCCATGCCCGGTGACAGGATCAATCCTGACTCTCCCCGGACGCTGTGGTTCACCGTGGCGTTGGTGGCATTCCTTGCTGTGGCGAGCTTCATGGTGTCTTTTGCTGGCCTGCATGAAGTAGCGACCTGGGCGGGTCTTCCGTCCTGGCTTCGGTGGGCCGTTCCGGTGTTTGTGGACGTGGCGATCTTGGCCTACACCCTCTCGGTGCTCATTCACCGACACCGGGGAGAGGCGACGTGGCCGTCCTGGGTCGCGTTGTCGGGATTCACCGTCCTCTCGGTCATCGCCAACGCAGCTCATGCCCTCTCCGTGACTCACGAGAACCTTCTCCAGGCCATCGTGGGCGCCGGCGTGGCCGCCATGGCCCCCGTCGCCGTGTTCGCGGCAACCGAAGAACTCGGCCGCCTGATCATCCGACACGCCCATCCCGCCGCGGACGAGCATGAGACTGTCCTGCAGGAAGTACAGCCTGTCGCCACCCCAGCACGCCAGATCGAAGCCTCTCTCGTGACCGAACCACACCCCGAGGAGGGACCCTCTTCGGAGAGCCCTGCCTCCGCGGAGGATCCCAGGGTGGGGGAGGACCCCATCTTTCAGGAACTGAAGGAGACATCCACCGTCCCCGCAGAGGAGGTTCAGCCGCCTCAGCAGGAGACCGCCGAACCGACACGGGCCAGTCTGGAAGTGGTGGGCGGTTCCCGGAAGAAGCCCCTGGATCTGGCGACGTGGGTCTTGATGGAAGAAGAAGCCGGGCGCATTCCTACCGGTGCCGGCGCCGCCAAGTTCTTGGGTGTTTCTGCCCGGACCGGGCGTCGGCGGCTGGATGAGCTGAAGAAGTCCCGACCGGAGCTCTTCGCCGAGGACCCCGCCGCAACTTCAGGTGTGAGCGGGCGATGAGCACACTGCAGCAGCAAGCCGCGGAACTCGTGCTGGACGATTCAACGAGGCGGATCGTGCGCTACGAGCTAGGGAAGTACGGCCTGGTCGACGAGCTCGATGATGTCGTCGCTGAAACCGGCCTGTCAGTGCTGAAGTCCTTGGGATCATACGACCCGATGAAGGGCAGTCTCCGTGCCTGGGTGACCCGCATTGCTCAGCGGCGGGCGAAAGACCAGTGCGACAAAGCAGTCTCCCGTGGCCGTCTGGATGCCAAGCTCCGCGCCGCTGCCGTCGGGGCTGACACGGATCTGTCGGTCAGCGAGCAGGATTTCGCCGGCGACGTCGCCTCTCGCGTTGACGGGGCAGCCCACGCCCGGGAGGTCATCGCCCTAGTCGCGAAGTTCGTTGCGAACCCGGAGTCCTGGACCCGGACGGTAGCGCTGCTCTCGCACCAGAACATCCGGACAGCCGCGATAGCACTGGGCATCAGTGAAGGGGCATTGAGGGACTCCAGGCGCGAAGTCTCACGCTGTGGCGCCGTCGTCGTCCAGGCGTTGGCCACTCGTCGACGCCGGCACAGGGAAGGCTGCACGAGCGCCCCGACGATGCAAGACCTGTACGGCTGTTTGCCCCACGACGGGGCAGACGGTTCCTGGTCGGCAACGATCACCAAAGCCGCCGTCCGCGAGGGCGGCTTCGCACAAGTCACCCCAACCACATTGAGTGCGGTCACCGGGTACTCCATCAACACTGCACGCCAGTACCTGGCCGAAGCGGCCCACCTGCTCAAAGTCGCCAACACGATCCTCAGCCTCCCCGAAGAACAGCTCTGGGCAGGCACTGACATACACCCCGAACCGACCGGCCAGAACGCCCGCTGAGAAGTCAGAGAACAGGAGACATCATGGCTCACTCACCCGCGGCCCCTCTGTGGATCACCGATCTGCACGGGATCCCGCAGCCAATCCCTGAGGAACGAATCTCCCAAGCCCTGACCAGCCTTGAAAGCATCGACCCTGAAACGCTCCGACGAGAGACCCAGCGCGGCCTGGGCCGCGCCGCGACGATGATTGCTCTTTTCCTGCTCTTCCTGCTGGGAGCGAGGCTGACGAACGATGCAGCGGCTGTGGTGCCGGTCGGGCTCGCGGTGATGGCGGCCGCTATCGCGGCCGGCGGCTATTTCATCTGGAAATGGCTCCTCCACGAGGAAGGGACACCCCTCCATGCATGAAGAACCGAAAGACCCCATCGGCCGGGCCAACTCCACGGCCGCTAACGATCTACACCCTGCAGGGGCGGGATGGGTGTTGGCCGCGGCCTGGGCTTTTGGGGTCCTGGTCGTTCTCCTCGTGGGCTCCCGGTACCCGGAGGTCCTCGAACGTTTGTGGGACGACGGAGTTCGGGTGGTTTGTTGGATCGGTGAGGCTGTGCTGAAGTTCTTCGTCGATTACCTGTCCGCCTTGCGCGGGAAAGCTGGTCTCTGATGTCGGACTCGATTCCAGAGGAAGTACCGGAGGATCCGGTGCTGGAGCTCATGCACGAGGGGATGACTCTCCGACAGGCTCAGAAGTACGTGCGACGAGCACGTAAGGAGGATCTGAAGCAACGCCGCCGCGAGGCGCTGCTGCGCCTGTACGAGGAGTCGATGCCGAGGGACGCCGAGAGCACGGGGGAGGACGATTCGTCGCTGGTGCGGTGGATGAAGGCCCACCGTGGGATCTCAGCGGCTCTGACCCTGCTGCTGGTGGTGGTCATGCTGGTGGTGTGGACCGCTGTGCTGCACGGTTCTGTCGCGTATTCGTTCGCGGTGTTCCTGGTGGTCGTCGGTCTCGGCGCGGCCGCAGCGTGGTGGGGGAGGCGTCAGCGCCGATGAAGATGGGAAAGCTCTTCACCGTCGCCGCGGCAGGTGCCGTGGCTCTCGTGCTGTTCATGAGTGCGGTGTTCATGGGCGTGCTCGGCGCCGCACCTCCCCAGGCCGCCTTTGATGATTGCTCGGTCCCTGTTGCCGGGGCCGCACCAGTCAGCGGCACCATCCCGAAGCAATACGCCGATGACCTGCGGAAGGCGTCCAAGGTCTCCGGGATCCCGGTGCCCTGGTTGGCGGCACAGATCCAGCAGGAGTCCGGGTGGAATCCCACGATCGTCTCCCCTGCCGGGGCCGTCGGCATCGCGCAGTTCATGCCAGGCACCTGGGCCACCTGGGGGAAGGGCTCGCCCACGGACCCGCACGCCGCGATCGCGGCACAGGGCCGGTTCATGGGCAATTTGCTCTCCCAGGCCAAGAAGAGCGGCTTCACCGGGGAGCCTTTGGATCTGGCCTTTGCCGGGTACAACGCTGGATGGGGCAACGTGTCGCTGTTCCGTGGCGTTCCACCGTTCGGGGAGACGATGCAGTACGTCTCACGGATCCGGGAGCTGGCCAAGGAGTATGGGGCCAAGGATGCGACCACTGACGCGCCCCAGAAGTGCGAGATGGTGGCAGCCGGTGAGGTTACCGGCAAGGACGACTACCCGTGGGCCAACACCCCGTTCTGCCCCATCAATGGCGAATGCCCGCCCGGCGCGGAGTCCGTTCAAGGGTTCTACAACCGGGAGTGCGTGGACTTCGCCATGTGGCGGGTCAACCAGCAACTCGGCTCCAAGGGACCGAAGGATCTGAAGTACCTCAACAGCACTTTCCGCGGAGACGGGCAACGTCTCGGCAGCGCCCTGACCTGGCTGGATGGATGGATCGCCAAGGGCTGGCCGACAGGCGATAAGCCTGTTGTCGGCGCTGTCGTGTTCTACGCTGCAGGGTCCCCGGCCATCGGTGGCGGAGGGTACGGGCATGTGGCCATCGTCAAAGAGATCCGCAAAGACGGGACCTTCATCGAAGAGGGATACAACACCCTTCCCGATGACCACCATTACTACACTCAGGTCAGAAAGGTCACTGACCCCACCAAGTACCTTTACATCCCCGGCTCACAGAAGGACTACGATCGTGCCGCGTAAATCCCGCCACCTGGCCCTGCTCGTGCCCGTCCTGACGGGGGCCCTGTTCCTGGGGGCCTGTGGCTCCACGACAGGGCCGGCACAAGCCGACGAAACCCCCACCACCGGCGCACCTGCGGCGTCGACGTCGACGCCGACCAAAAACGCCCCGTCCGCGACGGCCTCTCCAACGACGAAGGCCCCGTACCCTGCCGGTCAGGTCCATACCGCACCGCCGCAACCGAACATGGGCTCTGAGAAGGTCCAAGTCCTGACGTGGGATGCCAAGGCCAAAAAACAGGCCGCAGATAACGCCACGTGGGCGGTCTTCGCGCTGGTGCAGGGCAAAAGCAGCGCAGAGCGAATCGCCAACGCCAAGGAATACCTCACGAGCGAGGCCTACGCGGTGTGGAGCCGCGCCGAACTGATGAAGTTGCCCTCCCACAAGGTGACGGACTGGGGGAAACTGGCCACCGGATGGGAGCAGAACCCTTACTGGGTGTGGGTGAACGTCCCCACCGATGCCGGCACCTGGAAAGTGCGCTTGCATCGCACCGCTGCCAACCCAACCTGGCTCGCCTCTGAGCTCCAGCCACCGCTGAACGGCCACTAGTTCCAGAACCACGTCCATATCGCGCACCAGGTACGCGATACGTCCCCACCACACAGGGGCCCACCACATAGGTGGGCCCCTGTTCTCGTTCCCGGGCCGACACGGTGACCGTCCCAGACAGGTGTTCAGTTTCGAACACCTGCCCGGGGGCCACGCTCTGCCGTATGTCACAGACACCCCTGTCGGGGGCGGGGAACTCTTGCCAGCTCGGCCATCAGAGGCCGGGGAGTAGGAGTTGCTGATGTTCGTTGTGAACCCCCTGATCGCCACACCCACCATTGGGGCTGTGGCGATCCCGGCGAAGGTGTTCGGGGATGATCTGCTGGCCCCTTTGCGGCAGTTCTCCGGGCAGATCCTGGCCGGCTGTGTGGTCCTGGTTGTTGGCGGGATCGCCCTGGCCATCGTGCTGTGGAGTATCTCTCGCACCACGGAATTGTCGAAGGCGCAGCGCAACGGGATGACGGTGGCGGTCAGCGCCATCATCGCCGGAGCCGTGCTGGGCAGCTTGAACGCTCTGGTGGGCTACGGTTCCACGCTCGGTCAGGACTCCTTGATGCCGCCGGCCGCCCGCCAGCCCTCTGTCGACATCACCAAAGCGCCGGCGAAATCCACGTGCACCAACACCGTCGATCTGAAATACGGCACCCCCGCCGATGACGCCACCCTGCGCACCATCCTCGGGTCCAAGGCAGAGCAGTACATCACCGACGGATGGATGAAGGTCCAGTGGACCCCGACCGGTCCTGACTGCACCTCCGGCAACCACACTCCCGATCCGTGCTCCAGCATCCAGCTCACGACCCTGAAAACGGCCGGGGCTGTCACCCGGCCCGAGAACATCACCATCGACCCCGCCACCTCCTGCAAGAAGTAAAGGAACCCCTGACATGACATTCCCTTCGCTCACCTCCGCCCTGGCGAAACTGCCCATCGAGAAGATCGATCCCGGCGTGACCGCCAACGACAAGGCCCCGTGGATGCCGACCTTGCGTGATGTGATCGGCATGGGCCTGGTCACCGGCATCGTCATCGTCGTCGGCTGCGTCATCGTCGGCGCCGTGCTGGCCCTGACGGGGAAGCTCGGCCAGATGCAGCAGGCCAGCTCAGTCGGGTACAAGGTCCTGATCATCGCCCTGTTCACCGGTGCCGTGCTCGGTTCGGCCAGTGCGTTGATCGCCTGGTCGACCGGGCTGAAACTGGCCTGAGGGCGCCGGCCATGCCTGTCATCGTCAAGGCCGACTGGGCCGGGGACCTGCAGAACTTCCTCGGCGGCGGTATCAAGGCCTTCGCCAGCGGAGCCTGGGAGAACATCCAGGCCTCGTTCTCCAGCACCGATATGAGTCCCTCCTGGTGGGTCTCGGTCGTGGGCGGAACCATCAACACCCATGTCGGGGGCAATGTCACCACCACGCACTACCCGGGAATGCTCCCGGCACTGGTGGAGATCATGGCGCCCGTGGCGGTGGCACTGGCCGCCGTACAGGTCATGCTCTCGGCCTACCGGCAGTCCACCAAGGGGATGATCCGTGCCGGTGTCATGGCCATTTTCGCCGTTCCCGGGACCTACGTCGCCGCAGGCTTCTTCTACGTCCTGATCACCTTGTGCGACAACCTCGCCATGGGAGTCCTCCACCTGGGGTCAGCCAAGGGCGAATCCGACGCCTATAACGCTCTGATGGGCCTGTTCGGGATCTCCTGGGATCCGAACACCCACCAGGCAGTGCTCGATGAGAACTACCAGCAATGGGCCATGGCCAAAGACACCGGAAACCCGGGAGCAGTCATCCTGCCCGTCGGGCTCGCAGTCCTGGTGTGGGTGTTGACCTTCGCCCTGGCCGCGTTCCTGGTCTTCCGTCTCCTGGCATTGATGATCCTGGCCTCTATGCTGCCGATCGCCGTCATGACCCAGCCCTTGGATGGGGCTAAGGCCATCGGGGCAGGGTTCGGGAAAGTCTCAGGGGCGCTGATGCTCTCAAAGATCCTTGCCGCATTGGTGTTGAAAATGGCCTTCCTGATCAGCACCGCCGCCACCAGCATGTGGCAGTTCGCGGCCGGATGCGTCGCCATTCTCATTGCCGCCCTCATGCCGGTGTTGAGTGTGAAATTCGCCAGCTTCTTCCTCGGCGGCCACGGCGACGGACTGATCGGAGGGGCCGAAAACCTGGGCCGCAGCGCCGGTCGGCAAGCCAGCCGTTTCGGCTCCTCAGGGTTCAGGTCGACCACGCGAACACTCGGCAGAGTCGGCCGCGGCCTGCGCTGACCACCACACACCTACCTTCCCTCTCGTAAAGGAACATCCTCGTGGACCTGTTGCACGATGAAGAGCTCGACATCACCAAGGACGCCCGGTTCAGCCGGGAAGAGCGCCGTGGCATTGTCCTGGGCCTTGAAAAACACCAGCTGATCGCCCTTGCCGCGCTCATCCCGCTGATCATGATCCTCTTTCAGGCTCTCGGCTTCCCCGGCTCGATCGTCCCGATCGCCATCGTCGTAGTGATCTGTGGACCGGTCATCTGCGTCCGCATCCAGTCCAAATCGCTGCTGCAATGGTCCTGGATGCTGATCCGTTCCGTCTTCAAGCGCAGCGCACGGCACCACGAGCACCGGGCGGCCGCGGTGGAGATGATCCACGACCTTCCCGGGGAAGAGGACGAGATTCCGGCCTACCGGTGCCGACAGGAAGGAAACGGGAAACTGCACCTGGGCAAGCCCACCCGGATGAACCTTCCCGGGGAGCTTGTGGAGCTGCTGCCCTACGAGCTGCCCGGGGGTGAGGCGTTCATCTACGACCCGGTGAACAAGCTCGGGATCATCGCCGCGAAGGTGAGCACGGAGAACGCCTTCGATATGGAAGCCGAAGAAGGCAAGATGATCCGGACCACCGAATTCGCGTCCTTGCTGACCACTCTGTCCAGGATCACGGGGATCCACACCGTCCAATCCACAGACCAGACCTCAGTGGTGTCGGCCGCGACCATCCGGGACTACTACCGCAGCCGGGTCGCTGCCGCCCCCGCCGGGCGGGTGCGGCGTTCAGGAGGCAAGATTACCTCCGTGGAGCGCCTGGCAGGTGCCGCGTTGAACCCCTTCGCGCACAAGGCCTACGAAGACCTCATCCACTCCGGAAAAGGCATCGAAGCCCATGAAGAGTGGATCGTGTTCGTGTGGGAACGAAACGCCCTGGACCGGCCCATCCGGGCCAAAGGCGGAGGCCTGCAGGGGTTCATGCGCGTCGTGATGGACCACCTCGACTCGTTGAAAGTCGCCTCGGAAACCTCAGGGTTCGCGCTGGAGGAGTGGATGAATCTGCGCCAGCTCAGCGCAATCATCCGCACCGCAGTGGACCCGGCCGCCGCAGTGGCCATCTCCGAGCGCGTCGGAGATCATGCCGGTGTCGCCCCGGAAGCAGCCGCCCCCATGGCCATGCGCCCCGGCTGGGACCACGTGCGCACCGACACCGGATTCCACCGCACCTGGTGGATCTCCGAATGGCCCAAACGACGCGCCAAGATGGGTTTCCTGGGAAAGGTCATCTTCGCCGGCGACTTCCGCCACACCGTCACCCTGGTGGCCAGCCCCGAGTCTCAGCGCAAAGCATCCAAGCGGATCGGTGAAGGACTGAACGATCTGGAATCCAGCCACGAGCTGCAGACAAAGCTGGGCCGACGCATCACCCTCAGCCAATCCCGGGAGAGCGAAGACCTTGAATTCCGGGAAATGCAGCTCGACGAAGGTTACGCACCTCTGGCAGTGGGCGGGTACATCACCGTTTCCGGGGAAAGCCTGGACGAGGTGGAGGGATTCGCTCACAAGATGAACGCCGCCGCGACCAGCGCCCGGCTGGACCTGCGCACCTTGTACAACCAGCAGGCTGAAGCCCTGGTGGCCTCGGCCTTCCCTCTCGGACGAGGACTGCTCTGATGAAACTCCTGACTACTTTCATGCGTACCCGGCTCGGGCAGCGCCTGAACGACCTGGCCACCGGGGAAGGGGGCCGGCGCCAGGATCTGCAACTGCTGGACCTGGGGAACAACCGCCGGGCCCGCCGGGAGATCTTGCGGCAACACCGCGATGATGGCGGCAGGGTGACCTACGACCCTGAGTCCGGGTACCCGGCACCACGGTGGCGGGGCGCTCAGCGGCCCTACGCCATGGCCTCGAACTTCAAACTCGCACAGCGGCCCTTTTACGAGACCAGCTTCTCCGTCGCCACCGCCCTGGTGTTCCTGGCCGGCGGCGCCCTCGGCTCCCGCGGCGGGTACATCGGCCGAGACACGGGCGGCGGCGGAGCCTTCACCTTCGACCCATGGGAGCTCTACGCCCGCAAGGTCATCACCGGAATGTCGATGATCATCATGGGAACCGTCGGCACGGGAAAGTCCACATGCGCGAAGTCCGTGGTGACCCGTCTGGTGCAGCACGGCCGCAAAGCACTCGTCCTGGCCGACCGGAAGGGCGAATGGGATTCGGTAGCCGCTTACTTGGGCGGGGCCACCATTCACGTCGGCCCCGGCTTGAAGGCCCGCATCAACCCGCTGGACGCTGGTCTTCGCCCGTCCACTGACCCAGACGGCCAACCCATGACTGATGCCCTCTGGTCTGCCATGGTCCGTGCCCGCCGGCTGAACCTGCTGCAGGCCATGGGGTTCATCCTTCTCGGCCGGAAGATCAAGGACGCCGAACACACCGCCCTGTCCAAGGCCTTGGACGATGTGGTGGCCGCCGCCGGCGAGGGCAGCACCCCGATCATCCCGGACGTCACCGTCCGGTTGCGGGCCATGGCCGCCGACAAGGGCCTGTCGGTAATGACCCGTGAGGGTGCCGAGCTGCTGGCGCACAACTTCGCCCGCATGAGTGAAGGCGACCTGTCCGGCATGTTCGACGGGCCCTCCACCGTCAGTTTCGATGCCGACCTGCCCATCCTGACGATCAACACCCGCGCCCTGACCGGGGTCAGCCCCGAGGCCCGGAAGATCGCCTACGCGGCCACCGGGTCCTGGGCCGAGTCCATGATCCACAACGCCGATTCCGGCCAGCGGGTCTGCGTCTACGAAGAGGGCTGGGACTCGATCTCGGATGAGGCCTCCCTGACGCGCATGCTCGAGGCCTGGAAACTGGCCCGCGACTACAACATCTTCAACATCCTGATCTTCCACAAGCTCGGAGATCTCGACATCGCCGGCGACGCCGGATCTGCCATGGCCGCCATGGCCCGCTCCCTGCTGGGCGACACAGAAATCAAGGTGATCTACCGGCAGGAAAACGCCAACCTGGCCACCACGGCCAAAGAACTGGGCCTGACCACGGCAGAGGTGGCTTTGGTGAAGAAAAACCGCAAAGGCGTCGGACTGTGGAAAGTCGGCACCCGGTCGCTGCTGGTCCGCAACGACCGCACCGCCACGGACGTCCCCGTCTTTGACACCGATGCGAAGATGCTCGCCGGCATGGAAGTAGAGGCTGCCTGATGCGTGTCCTTGACCGTGAAACCCAATTCATGTTGATCGCCCTGGGCGTGGTGTTCTTCCTGTTCTCCCTCGTCTACGCCCCGGGCGCCTTGGCCGGATGGATCAGCTGCGGCCAATGGCTGACCCCACCAGATGCTCTCGCACCACTGAAAGTCATCACTCCAGCCCACCTGGGGGACACCAGCGGTTTCGGCGTCAGCGCCACTGGCTGCACCGCCTCACCGTCCCTGGCCATGGTTCTGGCCGTGGTGATCATCGTCGCGGAGGTCACTCTCGCCCTGGTGATCGTCCAGCTGGTGCGAAACTGGCAGGAATCCGACCAGAAGTTCCTCAAAGACCTATACACCCGCCGAGGGATCGCACAGGCCCGCGAGGTGGAGAAAAAGTACGGTCCGAAGGCGACCCTGCGGAAGATCCCTACGCTGCGTCCCACCCTCTCAGCGGCGGTGGTCACTGACGCAGCGTTCCTCATCGGTCATGTCGGATCCAAGGAGGTCTACGTGACCTGTGAGGACTCCATCACGCTCCTGGGAGCTCCGCGGTCCGGTAAGGGTGTGCACTTCTTGATCGGTGCGATCATTGACGCCCCCGGCAGTTGTGTGACTACCAGCACCAGGGTTGATAACTATGCCGCCACCCACCAGCTCCGCGCCCTGAAAGGGCCCGTGATCCTTTTCGATCCGCAAGGGCTTACCGGCCTGGAATCGAGTTTGAAGTGGTCCCCGATCCTGGGCTGCGAAAAACCCCTGATCGCGGCCCGCCGCGCAAGCGGTCTGATCGGTGGATCCGCGCTCGGTCAGTCCAGCAACAACCAGGAATGGGCCGAGGCCGCTGTCGAGAACCTACGCGCACTGTTGCATGCGGCTGCCTTGGGAAAGTGCAACACCGATGATCTGTTCCGCTGGGGTATCGCACCCAGCTCGGCCATGGAGGCGGTGAAAATCCTCGAAGAACATCCGGCCGGGGTCAAGGAGTGGGGGATGGGTTTGCGCGCGGTCCTGGAGGGGGATGCGAAGCAGTTGGCCAACCAGTGGTTCGGGGTCAAGCTCGCCCTGGGCGGACTTGCCGTCCCCGAAGTGCGGCATTGGCTGAACCCGGCCAGCCCCGAAGAGCAGTTGAATCCCCGGGAGTTCATCACCTCCTGCGCGACCCTGTACCTGATCGGCACCAAGACCGGTGGGACCGCGGTGGGACCGTTCATCACCGCTCTGCTGGATGAGCTGACCGAGACAGCCCGTGAAATGGCGATCCGCATGCCCGGGAACCGGCTGGACCCGCCGATGACCATGATCCTGGACGAGATCGCCAATATCACCCGCGCCTGGCCCGGGCTGGTGAACCTCATGGCCGACGGTGGCGGCACGGGGATCAGCCTCTGGGTCGTGCTGCAGTCCCTCGCCCAAGCCCGCGGTGGCTGGGGTCAAGACGAGGCCCAAGCCGTCTTCGATTCCTCCACCGTGAAACTGCAGCTGGGCGGTGGAGCGAACGTCTCTGACCTCGATGACATCTCCCGCCTGGCCGATGAGCGCTCCGTCAGGGAAATCAGTTACAGCCATGGGGTCGAGGCAATGACCAGTTCCGTGCAGAAACGCGATAAGGCCGTGCTCAGCGTCGCGGACCTGCGCCGGCTCCCCTTCGGCACCGGCCTGATGCTTGCCCGCACCGGGCGCCCGGTGCTGATGCGGCTGACCAAGTGGACCGAACGCCCCGATGCCGATCAGATCCGGGCCAGCATCAAGGCCATCAGTGAAGAGCTCCTGGCTCAGATGGAAGCCGACGTCGCCAACGACGACACCGTGTTTCGTGCAGAGGATCCTTCCGAACCACCGATCAGGGTCCTGTGAAAAACGATGGCACTTTCGCTGGGCCGCAAACACGGCCGCTCCCGGGCCCCCTACGCGGCGTATCTGCGCAGTCAAGCATGGGCCTGGCGCCGGCAACGCTACTTCCGGGACCTGCGGCGCAAAGGGATCGAGCCCTGCTGCATGGTGTGCGCTGTCACCCTCACCGAGAACGGCACCCTGGACCTGCATCACCTGAACTACACCGGAGTCGTGATCAACCCAGATGGCAGCTTCAAAGCCGCCGAGAAGGACCAGGACTTGATCCCGCTATGCAGGGCACATCACGAGCACCTACACCGGCTGCTGGACACCCGGGACTACTACGGCTGGGACCGTGGCCGCGCGAGCAGAGCCGCGTTACTGGTGCTGAAACGACAACTTGCCCGAAGGAGACCCCGTTGACCGCCCACGAGGACACCTGCTGCTGGATCTGCTCAACCCGCGACCGGGACCTCGAACACCACAGCACCACCACAGTGCACGGTTCGACGCTTTCCTGCTCAGCCGAACAAGGCCAAGGGATCAGCCTCTGCCCGGCCTGCCACCGTGCCGTCCACGCCTGGATGAGAACACACCACGACACCACCCTCGGTGCGGCCAACCGAGCACCCCTGGTCCTCCTGGAAAGGCTCAGCCACCTCATCGATCTGCACCAACCCCAAGCGACAAGCTGAGGAAGTACCTTCCATGAAAACCTTCACCCCTCGTGAGCTCTACTCAAGCGGCACTGGCACTGTGTTCCGTGCCGAGGTTCAGGTCGCGGACGAATCCGGCGGTTTCTGGCTCATCTGGGACCTCGACGGCAGGGAACTAGGGGCTATTGAAGATCATCACGAACAGGGATGGAAGCACAGTTCCCTGCCCATCGGCCTGCCCCGTGGGCCCTTCGCCTCATTCGAGGAAGCCCTGGTCGACCGGCTCACGGCGATTCGTGCCTCCGGCGGAGCCCAAAGCGACGACCTTTATTGGGAAGGCCCGGGGATGCCGCGGCTGGACCAGGGCCACAACGAAAAGCACGATGACCGAGATCTCAGCAGCAAGGAATAACCGTGGACAGCACCGATAAGAGCTCCGATGCCTGGGAGGGCGACAACTTCCCCGCTCCTGATACCGGGGTCGGGGCGGATTCGTGGGACGCGACAGCGGAGGCCCCGGGGGAGGGGATGCCGCTGGATTGGATGGACCCGAACTCCGGTCCTGACCACCTCGGGGTGCGGTGGCGTGACATCGACACCAGCGATGTCGGGGATGCCTGGACCGATTTGAGGGCCTGGGTCGATTGGTGGATCACCGAGTACCGGATCCCTGCCTCCGTGGTGCCGGCGTGCTGGTTCGAACACGCCGACATCACCGCGGAACTCTATGCCGCCCGGTGCAGCGAGTACAAGGTCTGGGAAGAAGCAGCCCCGGGGCTGGCCCCTATGACGATCTGGCACTACCACCTGCCCCTACTGAAGAGCCGCCTGGCCGAATTCACCGCGGCCAGGGCGAGCTGCCTGCAAGGCAAACACGTTCCGGACGAGCCGGTCAGCCGTGCTTACGACGAACAGTTGTGGGAGGCGCGGCGCCGACGCCGCACCACCACCGAACACATTGAACGAGAAGAGCAGTTGAAGCGGTGGCGAGTAATGGATCAGGACACGGTGGTCGAGGACTTTGCGGTCGCCGGCAGGAAGGAGTGGGCCCCGTCCCCAACCACAGCACGGATCGCCGCGACCACCCTCGCCGACGGGGCACTGGTGGAGATCACTCACGATCAGGACCGTCCGCCGCATCTGGAGGAATCCACCGACTCCGGCACGAGCTGGACTCGACGCGAAGCCGCTGAGGAAACCTGAACGGAGCAGTGAGACGGGGGTGGTGCGCGGCCGGCGCACCACCCCCTGCGTGTCTGTCACACAAGGATTCCCGGCGATGAGGGAACACAGGGCATCAACTTCCACACCGTAAGGAGTGAGTCCTATGTCCACCACGAACGCGTTCCGGAACGTCCCCGTCACCGGCAACCTCACCAAGGAACCCGCGCAGATCACCACCAAGAACGGCCCCATGGTGACCTTCCGGCTCGCTGTCAGCGACCGGTTCTTCGACCGTGAAGCCAACGAGTGGAAGAGCAGCCCGACCGAGTACTACGACATCGGGGTGCGGAACAAGGCCCTGCAGGAGAACATCATGGCCTCGAAGCTGCAGACCGGTGACCGGCTCACTGTCGTTGGCCGCTACGAAGCCCGCCCCTACGTGACCAAGGACGGGGAGGCCGCTCTGAACAACCGGCTCTGGGCCGAGACGGCGGCCACGAGCATGGACTTCCGCACGGTCAGCGTCAGCCCGAAGCAGAGCGGTCCGGGCGCTGAGCAGGAAACCGGTGTGAGCTCCGCGCAGGTCCAGTCTCAGGCACAGACCCAGACGTACACGCAGGCCGACCGGGCCCTGGATGACGCCTGGGGCATCAACCACTGACCTTCACCCCCGGGAGCTTTCCGGCGTCTCACCTCACGCACGGTGTGCGCGGACTTGACATTGGTCCGCGCACACCATCGTTATGTCAACTAGAAGGATTTCGTTATGGCTCGGGCAAAGAAACCCATCGATGGCCAATACTCGCTCTTTGATCTTTTGGAGGAACTCGATGACCACGAACCCAGCACACCAGACGTCTCTGGCGCAGGAGTGGGCGGAGCAGGAGCTGCACCAGGATCCGGCACAGCTTCCGGATTCGCTGACGATCGCCGCCCTGGAGTGGGAGAAGGATCCGACGGCTTGGACGCGGCCGCTCGAGGCGCCGGCTCAGTACCTGACCCTGCCGGAGTGGTTCGAGGAGAACTTGAACGTGGGGGAGCTGTGCGTTCCGGATTGGGTGTTCTCCCGCGGGACGAATCTGAACCCGGAGTTCCTGGTGCTGGTGAAGGCGCTGTGGGCGCAGCTGGTGATCACCAAGGACCCGCAGGCCCCGTCGACGGCAGTGGTCGAGGACCTGGCAGCGTTGAGCCGGGAGGACAGGATCGGTCAGCTGGAGAAGATGGACACGATCTTCGCCCGGGCGTGGGAACATCTGGCGCAGCAGGGGGTCGTGGTGGATCCGGCCCGGACGTCCTGGCCGACCCTGGCACAGCAGTCGGAGCTGCGCGCCCCGTAACGGGGCCGCGCTGGGTTCCGGAGCGCAATCTCGCCCCCACGGGCACCAAGGCCCGGATCCGGGCCAATCTGACCGCGCTGCGCCTGGCCGCGCAGCTCGAGCAGGAACATCGCGCCGCCACCGCCGCAGAGCAGGAACAGTTGGCCGCGTGGTCCTCCTGGGGCGCGGTGGCGGAAGTGTTCGACCCGGCACACCCCGAGGCCGAACAGGTCAGGGAATCGTTAGAGGACCTGTTCGGACCTGAGGCGGTCGACGCCGCGGCCGCGACGACCCTGAACGCCCATTACACGGACCCGGCGGTGGCCAAGGCCATGTGGGAGGCCCTGGCCACGGCAGGTTTCTCCGGCGGTCCGGTCTTGGAACCGGGTTGCGGGGCCGGGGTGTTCATTGGCCTGGCCCCGGAATCGGCGCAGATGATTGGTGTCGAGCTGGACCCTGTCACGGCCTCGATCGCCTCCCGCCTACAGCCGCAGGCGCGTATCGAAGCCGGAGGGTTCCAGAACACGAGGATCCCGGAAGGATCTTTGAACGCGGTGATCGGCAATGTGCCGTTCGGAGATTTCGTGGTGCATGATCCGCTGCACAACACGGCCCGGCTCTCGATCCACAACCACTTCATCGCCAAATCGCTCCGGCTGACCGCCCCGGGCGGCTACGTTGCGGTGATCACCAGTACCTTCACCCTGGACGCCGCAGGTGAGGTGGCTCGCCGGCAGATCGGCAAGTACGGTGACCTGGTCGCCGCCGTCCGTCTCCCGCAAGGGGCCTTCAAGGAAACAGCCGGCACGGATGTCTCCGCTGACGTGTTGGTGTTCCGGCGCCGCGAGAATGGTGCCACGGCATCCCCGGAACAGCTACAGACCTGGGTGCAGCGTGAGGGCACGGCGGTGGAGCGCGCCGATACTGAGGACACCGAGGTCGTACGGATCAACCGCTGGTTCGTCGACCACCCGGAAGCGGTCCTGGGGCAGATGCGCATCACCTCCGGCCGATTCGGTGACGAAGTGACCGTTCAGCCGGTGCAGGACCGTGACCTGGCCCAGTCGGTCCGTCAGGAACTGGAACGGCAACTCGGCGTAGCCGCGGAGAACGGTCTCGGGTACGCCCCGTATGAGCCGACCGCCGTGGTCGATACCGCCCCTGGTTTGCACACTCTGGTCTCGAACGGGAACGGCCGGATCGGTACCGTCCGCGCCCGCGAGGAAGGGACCGGCTTCGAGCAGCTGACCCCCACAGGGTGGGCGCCGGTGACGGTGAAGAAGGCCAACCACGTCGAGGCCAGGGCCTTGCTGAAAGTCCGGGACGCCGCGGTGGATCTTATGGCGGTCCAGCGCCGGCCCGAGGCCACCAGCGCTGAGCGAGACGCAGCGCGTCAGGCCTTGAACCTGGCCTATGACGTGTACGTGTCCGCCTATGGGCCGATCAACCGCTTCACGCTGCAGCGATCGAACATCGGGGCCAAAGCGCTGGCTCTGATGGTGGGGGAGAAGGAGGCCCAGTGGCGGGCGAGCCTTCCCCAGGATGGTGAGATCGAGCCGTCCCAGGTCGAGGTGGCAGAGGAGCTGCTGGCCGAATGGGGACAGGAAGTCCGGGATGAGCAGCCCCTGACCAAGCGCCGCGAACACCTCACCTTCCTCAGGCAGGACCCGTCCCGGGGCCTGCTGATGAGCCTGGAGAACTTCGATGAGCAGGAACAGACGGCGAGTAAACGGCCCTTGTTCTCCGCCGACATCCGCACGAAGACTGGTGGCGGGCGGACCGCGGAATCGCCGGCGGACGCGGTGGCGATCGCGCTGGACGAAAACCGTGTCCTGAGCCTGGACCGCATCGCGGAGCTCCTGGACGTCGACCCCGCACTGGCCCGGGATGCACTCGGAGACCTGGTCTTTGACGACCCAGAAACCGGGGAGCTGGTTCCTCGACAGGCCTATCTGGCAGGGAACGTGCGCCAGAAGCTGGACGTGGCCCGCCAGAAGGCCGAAACCGACACCCGGTTCCAGGTGAACGTGACCGCGTTGGAGGCGGTCATCCCGGCTCCGGTCAGTGCCGGGGAAGTAGTAATCAAGCCCGGTGGCCGCTACATCGAGGCCGGCACCTACGAACAGTACGTCTCCGAACGGTTCGGGGTGCTGGCCACGATCCGGTTGAACACCGAAGACTCCTGGGAGGTCAAGACCTCCGGCGCCCAGTTCTCCCCGAGTGTTCGGTACCAGTTCGGTACCGGGGACCGGACCCCGACGCAGCTGCTCGAATCCATCATGAACTCCCGTTCCGTGGTGGTCCGGCGGGCCGTCACCAACCCTGACGGCAGTAAACGCTACGTCAAGGACGCCAAAGCGACCGTGGAAGCCCGGGACAAGGCCGCACGGATCGCTGATGATTTCGGGGCCTGGGTGCTCTCTGAGCCGGGCCGGGCCGAGACGGTCATGGCCCGGTATAACGAGATGTTCAATTCGGTGATCCGCGCCGATTACACCGGCATGGGCGAGGTCATGGCACTACCTGGACTCAACGACGCGATCACCCCGCGCCCCTATCAGCGGGCGGCGGTGGCCAGGATCCTGGCCGAACCCACCACCTTGCTCGATCACGTCGTCGGAGCCGGGAAGACCGGAACCATGTGCATGGCGGCCATGGAACTGCGGCGCACCGGAATTGCGACAAAGCCGGCGATCATCGTCCCGAACCACCTGGTGGATCAGGTCGCGGCCGAGTTCACCTCCTGGTACCCGATGGCTGAGGTTCTGGCGATCCCGACGGGGTTGAATGCCGCCGATCGGCAGGCATGGATCGCGGCCGCCGGCATGGGGGAGTGGGACGCGGTGATCATGCCGCAGACCGTGTTCACCTCGATTCAGATCGACCCGGTGCGCAGCGCCGAGTGGTTGCGGGAGGAAATCGAGGCCGTGAAGGCGGCCAACGCCGAGGCCGACCCCAGTGACAAGGTCACCCAGAAGCGCCTGCAGCGCCAGATCAAGGTCCTGGAGGAACGCCACGCGAAAACCCTGGCCGGTAAGGATCAGGGGCTGGTGTGGGAGGACACCGGGATCGATTACCTCTTCGTGGATGAGGCGCACCTGTTCAAGAACCTGTTCCGGGCCTCGGACTCCTACGAACTGGCCTGCACGGGCTCGTTGAGGGCGCAGGACCTTGACTACAAGCTCCGCGCCCTGCGGGAGCACAAGATCGAGCAGGCCAAGGCCGACGGGCGATACAGCAGCACCTTCCTTCCCGCGGTGGCGACGTTTGCCACCGGTACACCGGTGGCGAACAGCATCGCCGAGTGGTGGGTCATGCAGCACTACCTGCGCCCGGATCTGCTGGCCGGGGCTGGGGTTGCGGACGTCAACGCCTGGGCTGGGCAGTTCACCGAACGTTCCACCATCCTGCGGATCTCTCCCGCCGGCGGAGGGTTCGACCAGGTGGAGAAAATCACCACCTACATCAACCTGCCCGAGCTGCAGGCACTCTCTGACCCATTCACCGATACCGTCACCACCCAGGACCTCGGCATCGTCCTGCCCGACCTCAAGGGAGGGGAGCGGCACCTGCTCAAGCGTGAACCCAGCGAGGAGGTGCGAGACTATGTGGTCGAGCTGGGGGCCAGGGCCAAGCGGCTGGGATCGGTCGATCCACGCGAGGACAACATGCCCAAGATCACCGGCGATGGCCGGATGGTCGCGTTAGACCCGCGGCTTCGGGGTCTGCCGGCGGATCCCGACGGCGGCCGCGCCGCTCAGGTTGCCGAGCAAATCCAGCGCATCGACGCCGAGAACAGCCACATCGTCTACCAGGGGGTGGGAGAGCCCACCGGGTCCCTGCAGATCGTCTTCTGCGACCGGGCCACCCCGAACCTGGAGGGCCGGTTCAGCATGTATGACGAGATCCGGTCCCAGTGCGTAAGCCTGGGGATGGAGGAATCAACGATCCGGTTCATCCATGAAGCTCGCAGTGATGAAGAACGACAGGACCTGTTCCGAGCCTGCCGGGCCGGGCAGGTCAGGGTGCTGATCGGCTCTACGGAGAAGATGGGCACCGGCACGAACGTGCAGGACCGGGTGGTGGCCATCCACCACGTCGACGTGCCCTTCCGGCCCGACTACTTAGAACAGCGCGAAGGCCGCGGGCTGCGCCACGGTAATCAGAACGCCGAGGTGGAGGTGCTGATCTACGCGGTCTCGGAGACCTTCGATGTCTACATGTGGGACCTCGTGGCGCACAAGGCCGGGTTCATCAACACCCTGAAACACTCCAAGGGGGTGCGCAAGCTCGAAGACGGCTTCGGTGACCTCGAGCTGACCGCTTCCCAGGCCGCGGCCGCCCTGTCGGGGGATCCTCGGCTGGAACAGCTGGCCACCTTGCAGATGCAGGCGGCGAAGCTGGAAACACTGCAAGGCTCGTGGGCTGACGGAACTCGTCGGGCGAAGATCGATCGCGGCCTGGCCGAGGCGAAACTCTCTGTCCTGGACACGCAGGTCCCTTTGCTGGAGCGTGCCCGGCATCAGGCACGGCCCACGGAAGGAGAGTTGTTCAACGCCACGGTGGGCGCCGTGCCGTTCACCAACCGCGTCGAGGCCGGGAAGGCGTTGTTGGGCATCCTGCACCGTGCTGTACAGGTCCCCAATGCCGTCGGTCCGTGGAGCACCGAAACGGCAAGCGTGGGCGGACTTGAGGTGAGCGTGCGGGCCACCAGTCGCGGCTACGAGCTCCGCCTGGGAGGCACTGACGCTCTGATGCTGAGCATCGATGCCAAACAACTGCGGGAGACCACGGCCAGGGGTTTGATGCAGCGGGTAGAGAACCTTCTGGCCGCTATCCCGGAACGACTGACGAAAGCGACGCTGAGCCGGCCCACGATCGAAGCTGACCGGGAACAGCACGCGCAGCGGGAGAACACCCCGTTCGACCGTGCCGAAGAGCTTCTGAATATCCAGCAGCAGATCCGCGACCTGATGGATGACATGGGCCTGCAAAGGGCAGAAGAGGAGGCTGAGCCGGTCCAGGCCGAGGTGGAACACGAAGTGCTGCAAGAGATCTTCGGGGACAGCAAAGCGCGGGGGAGGGAACTGCGCGTCGGGGACGTCGTGACGAAGGTGCCCGGACAGGGGAGCAAGTTCTTCACGGTCACCAGCACACAGCACGGGCGGGTAGAGCTCAGCGGAGTCACGGCAACCGACGGGCCGGAGAACCGTGCCGAGGTCGCCGGCTACGAGGCGGTGGAGCTGATCTCCCGGCGCCTGGACTCGCTCAACGAGTTCGAGCAGCAGTTGGTGGCTGCCGCCAAGGATCCGCAGAAGTCCCTGGAAACCATGCACTCGGTGACCCAGGGGCAGCTCATCACCGTGCACGCCCCCGAGATCCGCAATGGTTCCGTGGCCCGGTACGGCGACCCGGAAGTGACGATCACGGGCACGGTCACAGCGCTGACGGGGAACACCCTGACGATCACCAGTGGCGACGGGTCAGAGCACCGGGTGCCTCGCCACTTTTCGGCCCTGCCCAACGTGCTCGTGCACGCCCCGAAGAAGGTCGATGCGCAGGGGCCTTCAACGGTCCTGCTGCCGGGGGATGTGCTCATTGAAGATACCCAAGCCGCGCGGCGCGGTGACGTGCTGCGCCTGGGCCGTCACGGATCGTACTGGGCTGACCCGGAAACGGGCGCTTATCGCCAAGCGGGGAGTCGGGGCCAAGTCCGGCCAGGCCGATACCTCACCACGGAGGAAGTGGAGAAGGTCTGGACCGGGGATGGGCTCGGAGCGGACATCGGCTCGCTGCGGCCGGGGGATCTGGTCAGTGAGCATGAGCTAAACCCCCGGGCAGCTTCGCGAGAGCGCGTCAGTATCGTTTCCGTGTCGAACCAGACGATGAGCGGGATCCGGTATCTGGATCCGCAGGGCGAAGTCAGGGACGTCAAGCGCCGGCAGGATCAGACTCTGACGATCCATGCCCGCCGCTACGGGGCGTTGAGCCTGGCAGAAACAGCCCGGCTGGCGGAGCCGGGCGTGACCACCACACGGGTGCAGAATCTTCCCGAAGCGCTGGGTCAGTGGGTTGCGGTCCTCGGATCGCGGGGCAATTCTCGCCGCTGGGGAGAACAGCACCTGGGACTGGGCCGGCTGCAGGACATCAAGGTCAGTGATTCTCACGCCATGCTCCGCCTGCAGACCGTGGACGGCATCGAAGAATTTACCGCGGTCCTGTACGACGATGCGGTCATCTGGCCCGGGGAGTTGCCGGAGCAACCCTTGGACCTGGTCGGAATGGAACCCGAGGCCAACGCCATCACTCCGAAGACGCCTCGGCAAGCCGAAGAGCCAGAACGGCCCCGGTTTCTGCCCGAAGAAGCAACCAGCGGCACGGAGGACTTTCCCCGGCTCTCGCCAACCAGGATCGAAGACCCGGTTCCTCCGGCGCCGGCAGCTGCCCAGCCGGGGAAGGGCTCAGCCGTGGGACGGGTTCTGCATTCGGCTGAGGGGACCAGCGTCGAGGACGTCGAGCGCGGGCAGGAGCGTCTGATCGAGCTGCTGAAGAGCAACAGCTTCAAATACTCCGCACGCCAGCAGCTCTGGTACCTACCCCGACCGTGGAAGGAAGCAACCCGTGCCAGTAAGGTCCGGCAACTGCTCCGCGGCGCCGGTCAGGCCGGCATCGTCTTGGACCGGGCCAGCATCGACGGGAAACTCCCGACCGCGGTCGTGCAGCAAGGCGACTGGGTAAGGATCAGCCCTGATGAGGTTCACATCCGCCAGGCCGACTGGCACGGGGCTACACCACTGACGCAGTTCCCCGCCTTCTACGCCCGGGTCGAAAGCTCCGGCGCCGGCAGGGGAGTTCACTGCGAGGTCAAGACCCACGGGGTGCTGCGTTCCTTCGAGGTGACCCCGATCGCCGGAGGCCTCACGGCCGCGACCCAGCAAGAGGTCTTGGCCTGGGCCGCCTCCACCGGGGCAGACGTGTCCCAGGTGGAGGAACTGCTCGATACCCGTGTCGGCCGCCGGGTTCAGGACGTCCCGGTCGGGTCGCGGATCACCGGCACGGTCACACCCGTGACCCTGGGGAATCAGAGACGGGTGAGTGCCGCCAACGCCGTGGTGGCCGCAACCACTCCGGGACGCAGCGGCGCGGAGCGCTTCCTGCTGCTGAAGGAAAAGGGACGGCTTCAATGGGTCGCTGCCCGGAACATGGATGCTGTGCTGGTGACCGGGACGGGGCCGGCCCCAGCTGTCCACGCGACGCCACCAGTGTTCCGGGAAGTGCCGGTCACGGAGCTCGCCCTGGGAACCCGGATCCATGCCCAGGGGATCCAGGCCGAAACGGCGTCATCGTTCATCAAGACCATTGGCGACGCAACCGGGAACCTCACACACCGCGCTCAGACCGAGACAGGGTTGGAGATCCACGTTGACACCGGCCAGGGCGTGGTGCGGTTGCAGGAGAGATTCAACGACGGATTCCGGGTCACCACCATGACCGAAGGCCGAGCCGAGGAGGTCCCCAACCCCGGGCACAGTCCCGAGTGGGAACACGGACTGGAAACCGTGACATCGCCGGCGTCAGGACCTGAACCGTCCTGATACCGGCATCGCCAGGGAAGGACCGCGGCACAAGCATCACAGCTCGTACCGCGGTCCTTCCTGTATGTCAGCGACACTCAGCTCCTGGGCAGGGAACACCGGGTATCACCACCTGAGAATGATTGGAGAATCCCATGGCTGTTTCCACCCCGTACCCGGTGCCGCCGGTGACCCTGCAGCAAGCCAAGGCCAGCGATCTCACAGCGCTGACACTCGGTGTTGAGGGGCACCACGAAGAAGCCAACCGCGCCCGGTTGGAAGCCGCCAGGGCAGTCAGAGCCGAATACCTCCAGTGGTCAGATCAGGTCTACGACCGAGCACGCGGTACAAGCGTCGACCCCGATCCACGCCCACCCTTGGCCCTCGACGCGATCATCGCGGCAGAGGGCGATGTCCTGCAGGTGATCGACCGGGAGGATTTCATCGACCTGGTAGCCGAGCATCTAGATCTCGTTGACGGCGAACGGATCGTCAACGATGAGGACGGAGCTCGCTGGGAGTGGGTGCCCGCAACCGAGGCTGAGAAGGAGATGGCCCGCTCGGACGCAGCGTTTCTTCGAGCCGCGGTTCATAGCCTGGAGCATGCCCGGGCCCTCTCACTCGAGCGCAATCAGGCTCGACGGAGTACCACTCTGGTAGCGGCCCTGCATGATTTGCCGACCGCACTCACCGGAGGTGTACTCGGCAACTACCGGGAGGCCCGAAACGCACGTGCTGAGGGACTCATAGCACTGCTGCGAGAAGAACGCTTCTTCCTCCGAAACCTGCGCCAGGCCCTACCTGCAGAGCAGTGGGACGACATCCCACGCCTTCCAGCTCCCTTCCTTTCGGTGCTCGAAGCGGACGGTGATCTGCAGCGCGCATTCGATGACGAGAGATTCAGGTTCAAAGATCGACTGGAGAGCTACCTCGGTGATGCTAACAGCGAACGGAGGAACGGCCCCGGGGCCGAAACGCTTCTACCCGCGCTACGAGAGCAGACCCTCGGCGCAGACGAACCCCTCCAGAACCAGTCCGCAAGGTCAACTCTGAGCCCGTGGGAGGAGCATGTGGTCCGGACCCGTCCCGAGTCTGAGAATCGATCTTTCGCTGAGGCTATCGAGGCTCACGATGACGAGGGAGCCGCGTATGTCCCATCGACAGGGTTGGGGGAGGAGCGGTTGACGTCGTTGGTTCATGCATCCGTGCGGGACCTGCTGGCGAACGTCTCTGATTGGGACTATGACTATTTGGCCGAGGTTGCCCGGTCTGCGGTGCTCGAGGAAGCGGTCAGTGCAGTGAACACGGCAGTCCAAGAGTCGTATCCGGATCGGGGCGTAACGGTCTCGACTGGACCCGGGCGCGGGGGGTACTTCGTCTACAGCGGGCAAGGTGCCGAAGACCTCTATACAGCGGGGATCCCTGCGGCGGATCTGGTGGAAGAGGCCTTGATGCGGGTGGACGGGGCAAGGATTGCCCAGCAGGCGATCCTTGAACAGCTTGGAGTTCCAGCGCTTCTGGAACGCATGAACGCCGAAGCGGCACAAGCTGATGCCGCGGAAATGGCGTTTGACGCAGCGGTCGATGCGGGAATCCACCCCAACATGCATCAGTGGGAAGCGCCCACCCAACCCCGAGCCGACACGGATGGCCCCACCGGGACCCGGATCAGCGAGCTGAAACCCGGACAAGTCATCAACATTGTGGGGGTGCCGGCCACCCTGGAAGGGCTCAACTCGACGCCGGGCATCTACCGGTCCATGGAATTCGTGCACGCGGCGCCCGAACCCGATAACCAAGGAACGATGCTGCTGCTCGCCTCCCAAGGCCGGTACGCCTGGCTGCGGACGACAGCGGACAGTGCGCAGCCCACCGGAGACCTTGGAGAGGCACATCAGAGCGTCGGGCGGGTCGCCCCACCCATCGTGTACCAGCAACCCATCGAAGCACTAGGCAAGGGCCAGGCCCATTTCAACGGGTACGACATCGACGGACGAGCCCACAACGAGCTCGTCCAGAGAACCGGCAAGGGTATCGATGAAAACGGTGACACCATCGTCTCCGTCAAAGGAGCCTCCGAGACAACCTTCTTCATCTCCGACAAAGACAACACCGAGCCACCACTGACCATGATCAGCGACGGCAAGGTCTACCCGGCACCCGTCAAGGTCACAGAGCTGGAAGCCAACACCCCGCAGCCGGCGCCGCACCTCAAAGGGACAACCCAGCGCCACAGCCCGAGCTGATCGCACATGGAATGGAAACTGAGGAGGAAGATGATGCTGAGGAACCTACTGATGCTCCGGTCGGCTTCCCGTGAGGCGGAGTACGAACGGTTGTTTCAGGTCGCGGAGGAACACGCCGTGACCGTCAAGTCCGCCATACAGAAGGTGCAGGAAGCCTCGGCAGCTCTGGCGACCTTCACCTGCGGCGAGTGGACAACCATCGTGGATTATGACGAGTCTGATCCTGCGTTCGAGCCGGTAGAGATCGATGTGGAGTGCCAACTCGCAGCTGGGCACACTGGTCCGCACCACGGGCTCCCAGATATCGACAGCTCAACCAGCCCGGGCTACACGCGCGCTGTGGAGCGTTATATCGCGAGTAGGTGCGAACGTAAGGAAGCTGGGCAGGCTCGATCCTCCGCAGTCGATCAGGTGCTGGCGCTAATGTGCCAGGCCTGGGACCCGGAAGGGTACGGAAACCCCTGCACGCGAAGAAGAGAGCACCGTGGAGCTCACCGCCGGCCAGAGATCCCGTACCCCGAGGTCTCGTTCCCGTGAGCATGGCGCGAGCACACGTAGAGCCACCAGCTGAGGAGGAATCATGACGGAAGCACAGTTCACGATCGGCCGTAGCTCCCTGGTCGATTGGCTTGTACGCAGCGCGATCCCTACTGCGGCCATCTACGCCGGTCAATCGGAGATCGCGGTGCAGATCTCCTCGCTGCCCGAAGTCACGGTGGACACGCTCGAAGGGCGCGGATCTCGTCCGCGGCCGGGGATCGTCAAAGCCCTCGCTGAGACGGAGTCTCACCTCAGCTCAGTGTGGTGCGATGCGCACAACGCCCTGAGCGGCAACGGACACCAGCACGAGGACCTCGTCATCGGCCTTCACCACCCTCTACGGGACACCCTTGGCTACCGGGCCGCCTGGGCGGCAAGAACGGCCGCATGGCCCTCCCGGACCGGGTTCCATGCCTACTTGGTTTTCAGCCGTCTCATGGATATTTGCCGGTGGTCCGACTGGCCGACCTCCGCAACTTTCGACAAGGCACTCAACACCGTCGAGATCCAGGTCCTCGAACGGGCAAAACCTTCTCCTGACGTCGTCGACGGCGTCCAGGTGCGGAAAGCCATCAGGGCTGAAGTGCCCGCAGGCTAGGCCCAGCCAGGTTGAGTGCTCGAAGTGCCCAGCCCCGGTATCCGGGGCTGGGCACTTGACTTTTTTCTGTCGGTGGTCACAGGTATCGTGCGGCTCGCCAGCTGATCCGGTCGCGCTCACCGACATACCAGCCATCCCTCACCCAATAAGTTAGGACTCCCGCTGTGGCAACAGATCAAGAGATCGCAGAGGCGATCGAGAACGCACGCGAAGAAGGCGCGCTGGCGGAGCGCAACCGGCTGCGCGCCTTCACCGGCATCCCCTACGTATCGGTTCCCGATGCCAGCTTGCCTGAGCACAAAGCCTACGTTCCCTACGAACGCGCTCTTACCGATGAGGTCGCCAACGCCCGCGACAGTCTGGAAGAGACCAAGCGGCGGCTGCAGCGAATTGAGGACCAGATCGACGAAGCGGCCGCCGCACACGACGAGGCGTTGCAGGAGCACGAACAGGCTCACGAAAAGAACGCGTTCACACGGTTGAAGGGGCGCTTGACCGAGAACCGGCTCCCAGAGAAGAAGGAGCTGGACGCATACGAGAGCCAGCGATCTGCGCTGCAGGATCGGGTCTTTCGGCAAACGGAATCGCTGCACGTCCTCGAGGACGAGCTGCGACGGGTCAGCGCCTGGTTGGATGACATGTTCGCCACGACGTCGACGCAGGGTCAGGCACGGGCGACGGATAAGGAACACGCCGCGCGGGACGTGACCCAGCGCGGATTCCTTCGCTACCGCATGGACGATTTCCTCGAAGAAAACCCTGCTCGTAAGGGATCCTGGCGCCCAGATCTCCCTGAAGGAACGCTGTTCGGAGATCACTGGCGCCGGGACGGCGACGACGATTGGCACGGCGGCCCGCGGTGCGGAGAGTGGCGCTGCACCTGGTCCAGCGCCACCGGCGAAACCTTCGTCTGGCTGGCGAAGAAGAACCGGATCCGCGAAGTCTGGCTGCTCGGTGATCACATCAAAACCTCGGAAGAGGCTTTGAAGCTCTTCTCCCCCCTGGAGAGGCGTCAGAACGAGCGCAACAGCCTGGCTCTCGTCCTGGACGCCTACACCAACACATACCTCCGTCCGGGAGGCGGCCGATGACTTCCGCGGTGACTCGAACGAACCGGACCAAGTACCGGCCCTACCTTTATCGGGCCGCCTACGTCGCCGCAGGGTTCACGACGCTGGTGGTGCTGTTCGGCCTGGCCTACATCTTCCCCGCGATCGCGGCCGCGCTTCCGGGAGTGCAGCCGCAGGGTCACGAATCACCACTCGGAAACCTGCTTCTCGGGACCGAGTACGCCGTCGTGGGCCTTGGGGCAGCGTTCGTGCTCATGATGAGCCTGCCCGGCACCGCCGCCGACACGATGCGGGGCATGCTCAAGACTTTCGCCCGTCGGTTCCGGCTCCTCTTCCTCAGGGTGGTCCGCGCCTTAGGTTGGCGTAGCTACACCCTCCGGGATCTCGGCCAGATGGTCTTGCCGGTCGCCGGCCTGGTGGTCGTGATGCTCCTGGTGAACCACTGGCTCGCCCACCTTCCCCTGGGGCCGGGATGGGTGCCGGCCGACGAAGACCCCCGAATTGTCGTCACGGATAACGCCACCGTTCCGGTCAAGTTCCTCTACAACCTGCTCCACGCCCCCGTGCTTGAGGAAGTGATGTCCCGCGGCCCGATCCTGTTCGTGGCCTACCTGCTCGGTACGGACTTCGCGCACCGAAGTGTCCGGCCCTGGGTGCGGCACGTCGTGCTCTGGGCCGTCATTGCCGTCTCCGTGGTCACGTTCGCGGGCCTGCACGCGTTCGCCAACGGTTCCAACGTCGCCAGTGCGGGCTTCGGTGCCGTGGGGCTGACCTGGCTGGCGTTGCGCTACCGATCCCTACTCCCGGCCATTCTGATGCACGGCTTCTACAACGCATTCGTGGCGTTCGCATGATCAAGGCACTGAACAACGCACACGGCACTGCGGAGGTTACTGGGCCTCCGATTCTGCAGCTCCGGGATATGCCAGCGGCCTGGCTGACGATCGTCACAGCCTCCTGCTACTCCCTGTCTCGGAATTCTGCCAGCTGGGTGTCCTACGGGATCCTGGCAGGCGGCGTCGTTCTCGCCCTCTTGCTGGGGGAGTGGGTGATCGCGACAGTGACGCTCGTGGCAGGAGTAGCGCTCATGTTGCTGTTGATCGTGCTGGTGCCGATCGGAACGATCGTATTCAATTCGGTCAGTCGGAGTCGAAGGATCTGGGCGCAGCCCGGCGGTCGCGCCGTCGTCACGGCCAAGAAGATCCCCGGGGGATGGGAACCGAACAACGCTTCCGCCCGGCCCGTCAGGTCCGGGACAGCAACAGAGCTCCTGCAGAGCGTGGTCGACTACGCCGATGAGACTGGCGCCAAGCTGGTCACACGGGCCACGAACCGGCGCGTGGCCGAGCTGTACCGAGACCGGTGGGGCTTTGTCATCGGCAAGACCTACCGCTTCCCCGGCTCCGTTCAAGTCTCTCGTGAACGACAGGCAGCGCCTGAAGATGCCTCGAGTCGACGGTGAAGCTCCGCCGGCGAGGATGTCACACGCCGGCCTTACAGTCAGAATATGGACCAGATGACAGACGAATCCCGCCGCCGGGACCGGCAACTCCGTATCTGGATCGCAGAGGCCGCTCTCAGCGCGATAGGCGCCGTGGCTCTGGCGTTTCTCATCGCGTCTCCGCTGTACGTCACGGCCCACGACCTCGCGGGCAGGGCACTGTGGCTCGTGGTCCTTTTCGCCGCGGTGCTCTACTTCTACTCGATCGCCCGGGCCTTCGTGCTGGGCTACCACGCCGTCCATGACGCGGCCGAGCTGCAACTGGGGGAGAAGGTCTGGCACCTGACCTCCAGTGAGGAGCTCGTCCAGCAAGTCCGCGCCACGGGGCGCGTCCACCTGGACATCGAGAAGACGAGATGGCCAGCGCGGGTGAAGTACCGGTCACGGCCCTGGAAGCTCCCGAAGAAGGCCGCATTTGTCTTCCTCGACCAGCCAACAGATAAGGATCAATGGCTGAACCTCAGCGACAAACGTGCCCGGTACCTGTTGGAGATCGATGCCGCCGCGATCCAGGGACCTGTCATGCAACGGGACAACGCTCTGGCCCTCCTGCATGGACTGCGAGGATCGGCGCGTGTGGTCGACCGGGGGTGAGGGACGAGCCGCAGCTTGTCTCATCCAAACTGACGTAGAACGCAGTGGTATGGCAGCTTCGATGAGCCGTTCCGACGCGACCCCGGCGGGGCGAGGACATATTTACCTTACATAACGACAATTATCGGCGTTGCTTCTGGGGCGCGGGTGATGGCGGCACGAACGATGAGCTGAAAGAGCTTCTGGCTCGGAAAGTCAGCTTGTAAGAGCTAACACGATCGGATGACTTGACAATTTTCGTCCATCGTTTTTAGCGTGACTTACATCTCCCGCCGGGAGGTGCGTGGAAGTCTACAAGACCAATTTGGAGGACATCAGTGAGCACTATTCTGACTGCAGAGCCGGTCGTCGAGACCGCCCCCGGGTGGCAGATGCCCGCTATCCTGCAGGAACTCGATTTCGAGATCAGTGGCGCGATCGCGACCCCTGCCAAGATGGACGGCGGCCCGGTCATCACTGTCTCGTCGTCTTGCTCCTCGAGCGGGCGTCCCAAGAACCCCAAGCAGCAGTAGGTTCAGGGGCGAGATCTCAGTGAGTTCCACCTACGTCATCGCGGAGGGCGTCCGCCAGGCCGATTTTGAGGACTCTTTCGTCCTGGTCTTGGGAAGCTCGATCGTTCGCTTTCGGCAGCACCAAGAGCTTGCAAAGGAGCTGTTCGGTTTCCTCAGCAAACCGCGCACTCTCGATGAGGTGACGAGGGGCGTTCCTGGCCTTAGCGGGCAGGAACGCCTCTTGAACTCGCTGCGGTCGGCAGGTGTTGTGAGATTCCACAACGCTGCGGGGGATCGACTTCCCGGGCTGCCCCGTGGGTGGACCGCCGCGGATCCGGTTCGGGTTCGACTTGATGTGCCGAGTGACTTGGAAGTACGAGTCCGGGAGGATCTCAGGGCGTTTGGGTCCTTCCAGATCGTCGATGTAGGTGATGGTGAGTCCACTGTTCCGGTGCTCGTAATCCGATCGACCATCCCCGATGCTGTCGAAGTTTGCAGGTCGCTCTGGGCAAGCAACATCTGCCATGTTCCCGTCGTCCCATTCGACGGCGCCAAGCTCTTTGTCGGTCCGGCCGTACTACCAGGAACAACCGCATGCTTCGAGTGTTTGGTAATTCGCAGAGCTGCAAGCACCGACTGGCCGGACGAGTATTTGCGTTACCACGGCTCTGCGGCCCCAGGTCCCATGTCAGTCCGTGACGTGGACCTCGGCGTGCAGCTCGCCGCCAGGCTCATTGAGAGGGCTTTCTATCACGAGGCCCACGAACTCATCGGGTCGTGCGCTGTCTTTAATCCTGAGTCTCTGACTCTTTACAACTCTCGTGTTTGGAGTGTGCCGCGGTGTCCCTCATGTTCAAAGACCGCGAGATCTTCGACCAGCTATCCGTGGCTCGACCCAGCCCCCTCCGAAGCGGAGTAGTTGGCCCCGACTTTGGGTTGATTCCCGGGATTGAACCGCTTCGGATTCCGCCTGGGGCGATCCGTGCGCAGGCGCTGGTCGACCGGAGCCCGTCGTTTCCCGCGTTCATCGGGGCGTGCCTGCCGGAGCAGAGTTCATGCGGCTTCGGGGCGGATTCCGATCAGCTGTATGGATCTGCGACGGGCGAGTTTGTCGAGCGGTATTCCGCCGGCTATGTGCCGGACCGTGTCACTTCTCTCGACTGCCCGATCATCCCTGCAAGCCGGTTCGTTCCCTTCACGGACGCGCAATATGCAGCGGACGGCTTTCCGTACGTTCACCCATCGAGCGTTCCTGACATCCCCTACGTCAAAGTGCATCGAGCGATTGACCACTCGGCGGCGGGAGTCCCAGCAGATTTGGTCTATCTGAATCCGGCTGACCGCCAGAGATGGTGCACAGTCACGTCCAATGGGCTGGGGGCGGGCCGAACGTACGGAGCGGCTGCGCGATCTGCTGTATTTGAACTCATCGAACGGGACGCGTTCATGAGGGCGTGGTACGGCAAGCGTGGTGGTGTTACTCTGCGCCTACCGACGCACATCCCCGAAAGCTTCTCTCCCAGGCTAAAGGACATCTGCCGGCAACTCCGGCTCCTCGACGTAGAGGTCACCCTCGTCAGATTCGAGGGAGTCGGAGGCGTTCCCGTTATTCTCTCCTGTGCTCGGTCGGACAAGGTGGGGCTGGCGGTCGGCTGCTCGTCCAAACCTGACGTCCGCAATGCCATGGCCGCTGCATTCACCGAATCAGTGCAGACTTACAACTGGGGACTGAGTGCGAAGGGCGACGCGCCCGACGATTCATCTGTCACGTCGCTCGAGGGGCATATCGCGTTCCACGCGCGCATCGAGAACCGTGGCCTAAACGAGTTCATCGATGATGGGCCCGCGGTGTCCGAACTGGAGTTCATCCGTGACGGCGTCTCGCCGCTCTTCCATACCCTGCGGGCAGTTGAAGATTCGGGATGGCAGGTGTATCTCGGCGATGTCCGTTCAACCGACGTCGTAGCACAGGGGTGGCACGTCGTGCGGGCTTTGAGCCCTCAGGCGGCGACCCTCGATGTCGACGAACCGCATATGAGGCAACACCCCGGCGCCGTGAATCTCGCGCCTCACCCGTTCCCCTGACATCCTACGGACCCGAGAGGCCTCCGACCGTGCAAAGACAATGGCTGATGACTCCGCCGCCATTTGACGACCCGGCAGAAACGTTCCACGTTGCATCGAAGCTGAGCATGTGGATGAGCAGTTCAGCCACTGGTCCATACTCGTATGAACTCGCCACCGATCCCGATGCTCTGGAACAGCTGGGTCGTGCCCACCCTCACTACATTTCGAGCGAGGTATACCCGCTAGCTTCTGCTGGTGACGCGACGCCACTTGGAGACCTGCTGAGGAGGCGTCATTCGGCGCCGGGGTTCGGGCAGAACGCCGTTACCTTCGACTCGTTCAGCCGCATCCTGAACGAGTCGGCGTGCATCACAGAGGCCTATGGCAGAGGTGCACCTTCCGCAGGGGCGCTCTATCCGATCGACATCTACCTCTGCGTGAACAATGTCGAGGGACTTACTGCAGGTGTGTATGCACTCGATCCCTACGAGGCGAGTCTGCATCGCCTGGCGGTCGATAAGGATCCCCGGAGCTTTCTCCAAGAGTGCTTGGTCTTCCAGAACCTTGCCGACAACTCGGCCTTCCACGTCTTCTTCGTCGGGAGCTTTGTACGTCAACGAATCAAGTATGGACAGCGGGCGTACAGATTTGCCTTGATTGAGGCGGGACATATCGCACAAGCGATGATCATGTATGCGCTCGAAGAGAACGTGGCGTCCTGTCCCGTCGGGGGCTTTATTGACAAGCAGGTTGACGACCTGCTCTGCCTTGACGGGGTGGAGCAATCAGTTGTGTACAGTGTTGCTTTCGGAAGTAGCCAAGCGAGTGATGAGGTTGTTGAATGAGCGCGATGGTCTCTTGGAAGAACGTCTCAAAGGACTACCGGGGCAAACGGGGGCTCGATGACTTCTCGCTGGAGCTGGGTGCGGGCGTTCACTGCTTGCTCGGTCCGAACGGTGCTGGAAAATCCACTGCACTCAACATCCTGACCGGAGTCAGGGCGCCGAGCGGTGGGGGAGCTTTCGTGTTCGACCAGAAGGTGGTCAGGGGCGGCCCGCAGACACGGATGGTTAGCTGTGTCCCACAGGCAGTCATGTTCCCCCCGACCCTGAAGGTTCGAGAAGTGCTGCACTTCATCTCGATCCATTACCCCGATCCGCTCGACTTCTCCGCGGTTCACGACCTGATCTCGCTTGAAGGGTTGATGGATCAGCAGTGCGGCGGGTTGTCCGGAGGGCAGCTCCGGCGTCTCGGGATTGGCGCTGCGATCATCTGCAACGCACCGGTGATCATCTTGGATGAGCCTCTTGCCGGGCTCGATATCGAGGGGCGGGCCCAAGTTCGCAATATCATCCTTCAACAGAAGAGCGAAGGTCGCTGTGTGATCATGGCGTCGCACGACTATGCCGAAGTCGAAGCGACCGCTGACACGATCACCTTGATGAAGGACGGAAAGAACATCCTCACCGACGACATCGACTCTGTGCAGCAGCGTCTCGGGGTTTACCATCTCACTTTTACGTCGCTGCAGCCAGTGCCCGAACATGTTCTTTCACTCGGGGCGATCGAGTCCGTTGGCGCAAACAGGTTCCAACTTGTCACTGACCAACCCGACATGGCGAGCCGGGTTTTGCTGGATGCTCTTCCCGACCCCCGGCTCAATGTCAAGCAGTCGTCTCTGGAAGACGCCGTGAGCTCCATCCTCCAGGAGGAACTGGCATGAAGTTCATCTTCGAATACGTCCGTATCCAGGTCCTTGAACTGTTCCGTCTCCCGTCGTTCTTCCTTCCCCTCATCGCTTTGCCTACGGCGTTCTACCTCATGCTGGGGATCAGGGCCGATGCTCCGGCAGCTCAGATCCTGTTCAGCTACATGGCCTTCTCCGTACTCGGAACGATGATGTTCCAGTTCGGAGTCGGTGTCGCGGCAACTCGCAACGATCCGTGGAACCTCTACCTACTCACCTTGCCTGTGCCGTCGAGGGTCAGAGTGAGTTCGCAGCTCATGGCTGGACTCTTCTTCTCAGCACTTTTCTCACTGCCGCTGCTGGTTGTCGGAGCGGTCAACGGTGCGCTATTCAGTGTCAGCGCCGGACCGCTCCTCTTCGCCATTGGCGGACTCTGCATCGGTGGTTTGGTCCACGGCGGCCTCGGGCTCGCCCTTGGGTACTGGCTTCCGGCACGTGGGGCTGTACCCATCACCAACCTGATCTACTTCCCGCTTGCCTTCGTTGGTGGCCTGTTTGGGCCGGTCGACTTTGGTGCGTTCCAACCCATCCACACCTTCAGTCCGACGGGCGCATGGGCTGATCTGATCAGCAACTCGCTCGTCGGGCGCCTGGATGTCCTGGCATTGATCATCCTCGCCGGCTACTTCGTAGTGTGTGCGTTCTTCGCCATCTGGGGCTACCGCCGAGTGGAGCAAACACAGTATCGTTAGCGACTCGGCGGGCGCTCTCGAGTTTCCATGGACTTACGTAATCTCAATTATCGGCAATTATCCATAGGCTAATTGGCGCATAGGTGTAGCCTTAATCTCATGATTCTCTTCTACCTCTCACCACACAAAAACATCCCGGGACACACCGTGGGCGAGGCGCGGATCCTCCGCACCAGTCGCTGGTGGACCTGCTCGGACGCCTCCCTGGCCGAGCATGGCGACTTCGCCCTAGCCGAAGAAGCCGGCATCATCGAAGGCATCTACGAGATCGAAGGCTGGCGGCGAGATCCGAACGTGAACAACAAAGCGGTCCTGGACCTGAGCAGACTCGCCCCAGGACATCCGATGCTCGCCTGGGTGGGACGCAAATCGCCAATCCCCCGCAAGCGCGGCGCCCGCAACAACTTCCGCTACATGACCATCAAGGGCGCGGCGTTCACCCCCGACGGACTGGACTGGACGCGCGAGTAAGGCCAATCATTAGTTGGCTAAAGATAAGCCTTGAAGGCTTGTCTTTAGCCGACTAAACTTTTCGCATGAACAACGAACGGGTGCAGCAACAAAGCCTCCAGGCCCTTCACGACGCCGCGGCCTTACTGCATGCAGCGCGGGGGTTGGTCAACATGCTTGAGGATCTGGTGGACTCCGGGATCCGCGATACCCACCGAGTCGGCGTTTCCCAGGCGGTGATAGCCGAAGCGGTGTCCCTGACGCCCGGGAGGGTCAGTCAGGTCATCGGCGCCGCGCCCGCGCTGGAAGGCTGGAGCGATCGCGTGGCCTTAATCCGAGACTGGCCTCGGGAGGCACTGGAGGTACAGAAATCCCACTTCAAGGGGGCAATGACCTATCCGCCTTACAAACGCCGGCGCGTAGGTCTGCCGCAGGAATCCGAGGGGCCGGCGTAGCCAAGCCCGGAAGCCGTAGGGGGCGTAAACTAGCCGAACTCCCCGGCGTCCACGGACGGATCATGGGAAGAATTGTTCGTCAAAGATGCGAGTAAGAGTCAGGAATAGGGCTGAGCCTAAGAATCGGCGAAGTTGTATTTGCTATGGCACTTACATAAAATTGTGAACGCAAGGAGCAGTAGCTCTGCGAAGTAGGCTTGGTAGTCTTCCGGACGGTTGTACGACCCAGGCCTGCGGCATTTAAGAAACCAGCACCTCGGTGACCATGTCACGGACGAGGGTCTTCCACTCTCCCCCTCGTTGCCAGCACCAGGCCAGGCCGTCACTGACCCACAGGAGCGGTTCGTCCTGAGGTGCCATCAGCCGGTAGGTGAAGTCATCCTTCCGGTGGCCGGAGTGCTGAACGATGAGGTGCTTGTCGTGCTTCATGAGCGATTCGTCGCGTTCCAGCACCAGCATCCCCGCCTCACTGCGATGTAGCTCCTCGAGCAACGTCGTCAGCACCAGGCCGCGCGCCTCAGCTTCCTTGGTCTGGCAGACGTAGATGACTGCGGAGAGCAGCAGTCGACGCACTTCCGCGATGAAAGCCTTCTTCACCGCGTCCCGTTCGCTCTTGAAGTGAACCCTCCGCTGGCCTGGCATCCGCAGTTTCCGGATGGCCTCGCGGGTCTGACCCACGTCGCCAGCCGCCGTCACAGACGCCACCATTTAGTAGGCCCCTGACTTGCTCTCGTCAACGAACACGTGGCAACGCGGAAAGTATGGTTCTGACAGTCTGATCGGAGCCCACCGTGACGGCTTGCGTGGTACCCACTTCGCCGACATGCCGGGTGTGATGACGGCTTGAACGGTACCCACCTGTGAGCGTGGTTCCCATCATGTAGGGAACGGCGTTCGGGAGGGCTGGATGGAGTCCAAGGTGGAGTTGTTCGCGCAGATCAGACGAGATGCCCGGGTTGAGGGTGCCTCAATTCGTGAGCTCGCGCGACGGTATCAAGTGGCCCGGAAGACCGTGCGGAAAGCGTTGGTTTCTCCGGTTCCACCGCCACGGAAGACCCCCGAGCGGGTTTCGCCTCGTTTGGAGCCGTTCAAGGCTGCGATCGATGCGATGCTCCTGGAGGATACGAGGGCTCCGCGGAAGCAGCGTCACACGGCTCGACGGATCCTGGCCCGGCTCATCGAGGAACATGCCGCGGAGGCGTTGTCGTATTCCACGGTCCGGGATTACGTGCGTGTCCGGCGGGCGCAGATCGATCTGCAGGCTGGTCGGCGGGTGGAAGTATTTGTCCCTCAGGAGCATGCCCCGGGCGCGGAGGCCGAGGTTGATTTCGGTGAGGTCTGGGTGATCCTGGCCGGGGTGAAGACGAAGTGCCACATGTTCGTTTACCGGCTCTCGCACTCGGGCAAAGCGATCCACCGGGTCTACCCGACCCAGGCGCAGGAAGCGTTCCTGGAAGGACACATCGAAGCGTTCACCGTACTGGGCGGGGTCCCGACCCGTCATATCCGCTACGACAACCTCACCGCAGCGGTGACCTCCGTGCTGTTCGGTGAGCGACGGGCCAGGGTCGAGAACGAGCGCTGGGTGCTGTTCCGCTCTCACTATGGTTTCGACGCGTTCTACTGCCAGCCCGGGATCACCGGTGCTCACGAAAAGGGCGGGGTCGAAGGTGAGGTGGGGTGGTTCCGCCGTAACCATCTCTCACCCATGCCAGTCGTGGATTCCTTGGACGAGCTCAATGCCAGAATCCGGGTCTGGGAAGAGCAGGACGAGGGGCGGCGGATCGGGGACCGGATCCGCACCATCGGCCAGGACTACGCCATCGAGCGGTCCTTACTTGCCCCGTTGCCGGCAGAGACCTTTGACCCGGGCCTGGTGCTGACCCCGAGGGTGGATCGCTCGGCGATGGTGACGGTGCGGATGGTGAAGTACTCCGTCCCGGCACGGTTCATCGGCCGGAAACTCCGGGTTTCTCTGCGGGCTTCGGAGCTTGTGGTCTTCGATGGGCGCACTATCGTGGCCCGTCATGAACGCATCGCCGCTCGGACTGGCCAGTCGGTCCAGTTGGACCACTATTTGGAAGTGCTCAGGATAAAACCTGGGGCGTTTCCGGGGTCCACGGCCTTGGCGCGCGCCCGGGAACAAGGGGTGTTCACTAGCGCTCACGAGGCTTTCTGGGCGGCGTCCCGGAAAGTCAACGGTGACGCTGAGGGCACGAGGGAACTGATCGATGTGCTGCTCCTGCATCGGGTCCTGGGCGCCGGGGATATTCAGGCCGGGATCCTGGCCGCTCTCACCGTCGGGGCGGTCAGCGCCGACGTTGTCGCGGTCGAGGCCCGACGGCATGCCGCCGAGAACGGCCAAGGTGGGTCCAGTTCGGACCGTCATCCCGCTGCGCACTCCAAACCTGTCGAGCACCAAGTTGTCAGCCTGACACAACGCCGGCTCACGGACCCCGCCGCAGTGATCGCCGGCCTACCACCAGATAAGCGGCCCCTACCCACCGTGGGCGCCTATGACGAGCTCCTGGCCAAACGAACCACCGCATCTAATCCTGACCCCCTGTCAAAGGAGAACATCTCATGAGCCCCACCCCACCAGCGACACCCGTGACTACGACGCTGCGCCGGCGGCGCGGGATGAGTGAACAAGCCGCGATCGCGGCCGTTGACCAGGCCTGCCGACGACTGCGTCTGCCCACGATCCGGGCCGTGCTCGATGAGGCCCTCACCGTGGCCGGCAAAGAACAACTGTCGTATCAGGGCTTCCTCGCCGAACTCCTCCTGGCAGAATGCGATGACCGCGACCGACGCTCATCCATCCGGCGTGTGAAAGCAGCCGGCTTCCCCCGGGATAAATGGCTCGGTGACTTCGACTTCGACGCGAACCCGAACATCAACCCCGCCACGATCCACACCCTGGCCACCGGGGACTGGATCCGCAAAGGCCAGCCCCTCTGCCTCATCGGAGACTCCGGCACCGGTAAATCCCACCTCCTCATCGGCCTGGGAACCGCCGCGGCCGAGAAGGGCTTCCGAGTCCGCTACACCCTAGCCACCCGGCTCGTGAACGAGCTCGTCGAAGCCTCCGACGAGAAACAACTCGCCAAGACCATCGCCCGCTACGGCCGCGTCGACCTACTACTGATCGACGAACTCGGCTACATGGAACTAGACCGACGAGGAGCCGAGCTCCTCTTCCAAGTCCTCACCGAACGGGAAGAAAAGAACTCCATCGCGATCGCCTCCAACCAATCCTTCTCCGGCTGGACCCGCACCTTCACAGACCCCCGCCTCTGCGCCGCGATCGTCGACAGACTCACCTTCCACGGCACCATCATCGAAACAGGAACCGACTCCTACCGACTCGCCCAAACCCTCGCCAACCAAACCACCTAACCCACACCCAGACGGGCACCGTTCAAGCCGTCATCGTGGGCTCCAGTCAGGTTGACATAGTCAGAAAGTAGCGAGCCTCGCTCTGGGGCGGAGGTGTGGCGGAATTTTTCACAGTCCTCCAAGCCTACCGAGCGCTCTTGCAGGAATTCATCCCTCAGCGTGATCTCGGATCGCACCCACGGAACCAGGAATGCCGTCAGCCCCTGGGATTTTTGCACTCCGGGCTAACTGTTTGGTCCTTGGAACGCCGCCAAAACTCCACACACGGGCTCAGCGCCGGCTAAAGAGTCTCGCGAGCCAGCCTTTGGCCTGTGGGACTTCGGGTTCGGCGGGCAATGCCGCATCGGGCAGGTAGGGGCTGTTTTCTGCCTCGAACCGGACCCAGGGAACCGTTGACCGGAGGGCCCGGTTCAGGAACCCCACCTTGCGGCATTGGGCGACGTAGGCGCCGAAGGGCAGCTCGAGGGGTTTGGGAAAGTACTCATCCTCCACGAGGAGGAAAAAGACGTCTTCGAACGTCATGGCTGGGTCTACCGCTGAGGCAAGTTCAGTAACGAAGGCGCTGACGTTGTTCTCCTTGATCCAGATCTCCGGCTCATCCTGGGTGCTCCCGTTGCGCCACAGCTGCGCGAACATGATGGGGGCTCCCTCTTCATGCCCCCAGTAGCTCTGCTGCTCGTATCCTGCGATATTCAGTGCGATTTGGCTCACTACAGCTCCTCTTCGTGAGTGTCCCGTTGTGTTCACACCCTAATCCGAGACCTTTTGATCGCAACGGGCTTCCCGGCCTAGTCCCAACTGACTGAGTCCTGCTCTGGGGCCTCTGGAGCCTGGGTGCTGGCAGGGTCCTCTGGTGCGTCGTCCCAGCCGAGGATCGCATCAATCTCAGCGTTAGTGGCCGCAACGTCTGCCAGGGTTTCGTCGGTGCGGCGGGTGATCTCGTCGATGTTCTCCCAGGCATCATCCTCGGTGTGGCTGGGGACGGGAATGCTGTCTTTGATGTGGGTGTAGAAGCGGTGTGCGTAGCTGTTGGGCCGCGGTGGTGGTCCCCAGGGAGTGGTGGTGTCGACTTCCGCGACTGCTCGCCAGGCCAGGAGCTCTGGGAGGCGTCGACGGGCTTCCTCGGCGCCGAGGGTTTCTTCGGCCGCTTCCCACCAGGTGGGCCGTTCGGTGAGGGTTTCGTGGGTAAGTACGGTGAGGCGTTCTTCGGCTTTGTGCTGCAGGAGGTCTTTGACGCGCTGCTGCTCTTCGGTCATCGGGGGGAAGGAGGACAGTGCGGTGAGGATGCGATTCTCGCCTGTCACTGGTGATGCCGTGTGGTTGCGGACGGCGGCGGCCAGTTGGGCGATGGATGGTCCCGGGTTCGGCGGCCCGTCCGGGATTGCTGTGGCGATGTCGGCGGTGATGAGGTCGGGCCAGTCGGGGTGGTTGAGCAGTTCGGAGGCTTGTTCTGGCAGGTGGGTGTGGACCCAGTGCGCGGCTGCGGTGGCGCGGGCTGCGTGGCCGGTGTAGTCGAGTTCGTGGAGGATCCGGCCGAGGTCGTTGGCGTAGCCGTGTTCTGCCTCGCGCACTTCGTGGGCGGTTTTCTCGGCGGTGGCGTTGCGGAGGATCCCGGCGATGATTTCACCGGCGCTTTCGGACTGGATGGTGTGCATCATGCCCCAGGTGTCCGGGGAGTCTGGTTCTTCCTCGCGCAGGGCCACGTAGGCGGTGTTGTTGTTCCTGCCGCGGGTCATGGCGACGTAGAACTGTTCCCGGGGCTGGCCTGGGGTGACGACGGTGTGGGCGGTGGCCACGGTGACGCCTTGGCTTCGGTGTGCGGTGCACGCGTACCCGAGTTCGACGGCTTCGGCCAGGTAGGTGGCGTCCAGGGTCAGGGCGGCGCCGGTGTCGGAGCGGGTGGCGGTGACGGCGCCGTCGGGCTGGATGGTGGTGACGAAAAGGCGGGTGCCGTTTTTGACGAAGTGGCCGGTCTCATCGATGATTCTGCGGTTGTTCGTTCGCGCCAGTAGGAGATCTCCGACGCCGGCGAACCCTGTCCGCAGGGGCACGGTGTTTTCGACGTCGACGCGGCCTTCTGCGACGAGGTCTTGCTGGGCGCGTTGATTGAGCTCCTTGACGGTGAGGTTGTCGCCGGCGATGAGCAAGGAGCGGGTGAGATCCTGTGCTGTGTCGCGTGCCCAGGCCCGGTAGGCCTGTTCGGATGCGCCGCCGTCGCCGCAGGGGATGATGCGGCCGGCTTCCTGGTAGGTCTTGATAACATCCAGGTCTCCGCTGCGCAGTTTCAGGGACGCGGTGCCTTCCCAGTCGTTGGTGAACCGCCACACGGTATCGAGCCAGGCCGCTTCCTCATGGCGTTCCATCCATCCGAGGAACCCGCCGGCGTCCACGGATTCCAGCTGGGCAGGGTCCCCGACCATGAGGATCTTCGCCCCGGCCGCTTCGGCCTGCCGGTTCAGGTACAGCAGGTCCGCGGTGCTGATCATGGAGGCCTCGTCCAGGATCAACAGGTCACCGTCGCGGAGGGTGAACTTCGCCTGTTCAGCGCACTCCTGGGCCAGTCGCCCACGTAGATGCTCCAGCTCAGCCCGGGTCGCGGCGCGGGAGCCTTTGCGTCCGGCGCGGGTTTCGGCGCGGGCCAGGCGCTCTTCCAGCTCGGTGACGCGCTTCATCCGGCGGAGGGCTCCTTCTCCGATGGTCTCGTAGAGCCATTTGGCGACGTTCTCACACCCGGTGTCGAGTTCTTCAGCGAGCACGGCTGCGGCAACGGCGGAGGGGGCCAGGCCCACGACGCGGCCGTGAACGCTCTCCCACGCTTCTCTGACTGCGCGCATGGTTGTGGTCTTTCCGGTGCCGGCAGGGCCGATGATCGCATCGACCGCCCGGTTGGAGGACAGGACCGCCGCGGCGGCCTGGTGCTGGTCCCCGGAGAGCGCGTGGCCGCCCTTGGTCCGGAACTCGGTCAGGAGCTCGTGAGCCTCGGCGATCCCGTGGGCTTCTGCGTGGAGGCGGCTGATCAGGTACTGCTCGGTGTCCAGGGTTTCCTGGGCGGTGTAGAGCGTGGGGGTTTGGAACACGCTGGTGCTGTCCTTGATCAGGAACGCATCCTCCCCTTCTGGCTGTCCCATCCGGGCCGGTGTGAGGGACACCGCCTGCTCGGTGGCATCGGTGACGATCAGTTCCTGCAGCTTGATCCGTTCTTCCATCGCGTTCACGCGCACCCCGCGCAGGAGTCGTTCGGTGGAGGCGATCAGGTTCGCCCGGGTGAAGGTCGTGCGCCGCTGTGCCGCGTCCTGCAGCACGAGACCGGCGAGCCGACGCGTCAGGTCCGGGGTGAGGTCTGCTGCTGTGAGGAAGGTGACGTCACGGCCGACGGCTTCCCGGACCATGTCGGAGGGATTCACCCCAATGTTCAGGGCTCGCTCCCGCCAGCCGGCCATTTTCTCGGGCAGGGACAGCGGGCGGTCTTTGTCCTTGGGTTCCCGGGAGGCCAGGGTCGCCTCTCCCCTCCACTTCAGGACCATGGCCGCGGTCGGTTCCCGCCCGGTCGCTTCGAGGTACTGGGCTTTGCGTTCCTCGGTGAGCCGGTTGATCTCGGAGATGCGGGTGCTGAATTCCTCCAGGAGAATCTGCGGTACTCCGGCCAGCTCCACACGGGCCTGTCGGGGATCCTCGTCCAGGAAGTTCAGTCCCTCGATCGCTTGGGCGATCGTTTCGAATTCTGAGCCGGTCTCGGGGTCTTTGAGCCGCAGTTCGGCCACGGCCCCGACCCGGGCGCCCACCCGGTCGAAGAGGCGAGAGTTGTACATCTCTGACAGGGCTACGACGTTGCGGTGCAGGGTGTAGGAGTCCAGGGTCCCCCACCCGCCGTCGGAGACGCGTTTGACCCGGTTGGCGATCACCACGTGGGTGTGGAGCTGCGGGTCCCCGGCGCGGGAGTCCCAGTGATCGAACTCGGAGGCGATCATCCCGGTGGCGGCGACCTTCGCCACTCCCCCGTGTCCGGCCCGTGTCTGGATCACGTTGTCCTCGGCCCAGTTCAGAACTTCGTCCATCGCTTCCCGGTGCGCCCGGTACAGCTCGGCTTGGGTGTGGGTGTCGGCCAGGGCCCAGAGCGCGGAAATGCTTTTGGGCGGTGAGAACGTCAGGTCAAAACCGGCAACAGGTTTGCGCTCGGGTTTCGCCGGCGCACCGGCCGGGGTCTTCGTATCAGCGCCGGCCTTCTGCTCTTTGATCGGTCGACGTCCCAGTGGCTGAAGGGTCATCGGGTCGATGAGTTCTTCGTAGAGGCGTTTGGCGTGGATCTTCTCCACCACAGCGCCCTGTTCCAGGTGGACGTCGACCAGGCCCTTGCCTCTCCACCGCCCTGCTGGGGCTTGGGACTCGGTGTAGTAGGCGCTCAGATCCCGGGTCCCGGTCTGGGCGCCGTCGCCGGCGGCCTGTTCCAGGTAGTAGTCGATACTGATCCGTCCGATGGAAACGGTCATCGCTTCTTCTCGTTTCTCTTCTTCGCATAGGCGGCCCAACTGGCCAGAGCGGTTCGTTCCTCGGGGGCCAGGCCCGTCACGCCCCCGCGAGTTGTCCGAGCCAGCGCCCGGGCCAGCACGGTCCCGGTGTGCACGAGTCGGGCGAGCTGTTGTTCCCTGGCCGCCCTGGATTTCAGTTCGGCCCGGAGCCGGTCATTCTCGGCCACCACTTTGGTGTAGGCGTTGTTCCCGGCGGCCAGGCGGTCACGCAGCTTCTCGAGCTCCTGTTGGGTGGCCACGAGTGTGGCCGCCCCCTGGGCGGCCGCGGCCATCTGGCCACGCATGTTCGCGGTCTTGGCCGCTTGCTCCTCGATGACCTTGGCCGCGTGTGTCCGTTCAGCTTCCAGGGCCGTCTCGAGCTGCCGGATCTTGGCGGCCAGTTCCTGCCGGCTGTTCAGGTTGCGGCGCAGTCGTCCCTCGATCGCGTCGAGCTGCCGGACTGAGGTGGCGGTCCGGTGGATTGCTGCAGCCAGGGCCTTCTCCGGCACGTCGGCTTCGAGCTGGCCTCGCTGGCGGCGCTTCTTCGCGGTGGCCCTGCACTGAGGTGTGCAGTACTTCTGCGTGCTCCGGGCCCCTTCAGGGAGGGGGCCCAGGCATTTGCCACACCGGCCTGCCTTCACGCTGGCGGCGTTGTTCTCGCTCATGCCTGGTCTTCCCTGACGGGGTAGGCCGGCGTATGTCTGTGGTCCGATTTGTCCCCCGTCAGGTGCACCTTGGTGCCAGACGTGTGAGAGGTTTTTGGTGCTTTTGGGGGTAGGTGTTTCTTGGGGCTTGGTGGTGGGGTTTTAGGGGTGGTGGTTTGAGGTGTTTCTTAGGGCTTGGAGTGGTGGGTGTTGTGGGTGGTTGAGTGGGGTGATTGGTGGGTGGTTGAGTGACGTTGGAACCACGGTGTCGTACCGGAGACACCGTGCAGCTCATCGAGCCGAACCGGTGTCCTGGGGTTGCTGCGGGAGCTGCCCCCGGCACCGAAGGACGCGGTGCAGGGAACCAGCGACACGGAAGGTGCACGGCCAGTCGAGGGATGCCCCGTCTGGGCCGCTGAGCGATCCGTGGCGCGGTTGACCCGGGGCGTGGTGGTGGCCATGGTGGCCAGCCGGCCAGTGGCCGGCCAAAGAGGTTGGCCATGGGGGTGGCCGGTGGCCAGATCTTGCCGGGGTGCGGTCACCGGAGTGTCCTGGTGACCCGTGGCCGCGGTCATGGCCGTGACCGCCCTCGTGACCGGTGGCCATAATTTTCCGGTCAGGTTGGCCGCGCGCAGCGTGGGCGATCTGGCCGTCGTTTCGGATGAGGTGAGCGTGGAATCCTCAGGTGAGCACAGCAGCACCCCCGGTGCCAGGACGTCCACCACCACAGAGCCTGTGGGGCTGACCATGAGGGACAGCCCATCCGCTGCTGTCCGTGGCGAAGCCGTGCCTGAGAACCTGCACACAGCCAGGCGAGCACGACAGCCGGTGAACGAGCCCGCACGAGTCGGGACGGCCACTGAACCGCCCAGTGAGGCGAGCACCCTGACCGGTTAAGAAGCCAGCCACCCTTCTCAACTCTCCGATGCCCCGCCCCCTGACCACCGTGGGCCGTGACCGGCCCCGTAGTGGCCGGGGACATGAAAGGAGGGTGGGTAGCAGCCGATCTGCTACCCACCCTCCATGTGGTGCGGTGTGGTCAGGTTCGTGAATCGGTGGCGTCCTGCAGTTGCAGGATCAGTGCAGCGGAGATCCGCAGGAGCGCTGCGTGGGTGGCCGGAGAGAGCTTGGCCAGGGTGATGGGACCCCGCTCTGCCAGGTGCGCGTCGAAGGGCAGGACGAACATCCGGTCCTCGCTGATCCCGGTGCGGTGCTGGAAGTCCTTGACCAGTCGTTCGACCTTGACCTCCGGGCGTCCGTCAGAGACCCGCACGACGATGGCCTTTTCGGCCAGGTTCTGGAAGTGAGGATCCGGGTGCTGGCGCAGGTAGTCGAACAGTTCCACTGCCTCCCCCATCGAGTCGGTAGCGTTCATCATCGGAACCAGCAGCGCGTCGGAGGTTTCCATGGCGCCGGTGAATGCTGAGCTCGTGTAGACGTTCCCGGAGTCCATGGCCCTCAGGCTGTAGTACTGGTCGACCAGCTCCGCCATTTGCCGGACGCTCCCCTGGTCCAGCGGTGCCCGGCGGGACGCCGAGGATCCGAAGGTGTGAGCAAAGGACGTCTGGGGGACGGCGAAGCCTTCCAGCTGTGCTTTCGTGCCGATGGTTGGGGCGGACAGGATGAGCTCGCCGATGCCGCGGCGCTGCTCACCCTCGGAGCGTCCTGCGAGCTGGCCGGGGTCATCCGAGGCTTCCACCAGCGCCACTCCCCCGCCGCGCACCGAGGCGATCTTCCCGCCTACGGCAATCGTTGCCGGGGTCTTGGCCGAGTTTCCCTTCTTGTTCGCTGTCGTCCACGCTGCTGCGCCGCTGGGCCAGGTGGCCTGACGGATGATCATCTCGCACACGGCAAGCTCTGCTGCTTCACGACGAGCCGCGGCTTCGACGGGTCCCGGGCCCCGGCTGCCCTTATCCAAACGGTTCCAGAACGCCGGAAGGCCCTGCGTAGCCGGCGAATCATCCAGGAACGGGTCCAGCGAGAACCCCCGACCCAGCACGTAGAACAGCTCAGGGTCCCTCTCCGGGGAACCCGTGGCGGATCCGGGAGCGACGAACACGAGCTGATCCTCTTGCGCAGCTGCCACTGCCTCCTCAGGAGTGCTATGCAGAACTACCGACTCAGGGGCATGCTCTGCGACTGGCCGCGAGTGAGCGCTTTCAGTGAGGGCAGGGCTGGTGCCCCTGCGGGGGCCAACTACTACGAGCTCGGGGATCTCCACCGTGGTGAACCCGTTCTCGGCGCGGGGGTTCATGACCGTCAGATGGGTGGAACCAGGAACAGACCTGGCGATCGCGAGGGCAGTTTCCAGCCGGTCGACGCGCGTGCCATCGTCCAGGACCCAATCTGCCAGGTGCAGCTGCAGCCGGGTCGGCTTGGCGGTGGTCCCCTGCTGCGCGGGGGTCAGGGGAAAGGGACCGTCGCTGTCAGGGACCATCGAACCGGTCAGGTCCACGAGCAGTCCGCCGGCGCCGGCGGACTGCTCAAGCTCGGCCAGGAGTTCGCCGAGCTCTTTGGAGGTGGTGGCTTGGAGTTCCGTGCCGTGGGTATCGGTCAGGGTCATCATGGAGGCCCTGAGCAGGTGTGTGCTCACGAGTTTTCGCTTTCGTTGGAAGTAGCTGGGATGGTCGCGGCCCGTACCACGGGCTGCGGAATGTCAGGCCAGATCACGGTGGTCCTACCGTTAGGGCTGGGAACTGTCGGGACCCCGTAGCGGGTGTAGGCGGCCGTCTCAGAACGGGTTTTCGGATTCTTCACGCGGCCTCCCCGCATCTCCTGCCGTGGAGACGAACTCGAGCAGATCCTCGACGTCCATGTCGTTGTTATCGATCCACCACCCGGCACGCGTTACGCTCTGTGCCTCCTGCAGCAGGGCGGCGAAGTCATCCTCGGCGAGTTCTTCCAACGCCGATGAGAAGAGCTCGTACCGGATCCGGGTGGCCCACGAGACCTGTTTGACCCCACCGACAAGAGGCGGCAGCTGGTGAGTCTCCTCAAAGACCTCAGACTCGGCCAGGGTCTCGGCGTTCTTCTTCTCCAGGAACGCCTGGCGCTCGGCATCATTGCCAGCCTTGAAACAGCGCAAACAAACCCGGTGCTTACCCAGGCCGTAGGCGTGGGCCTTCCGCTTCCCAGCCGGGACCGCGGACAGATCCGTGTTCTGCGTGTGACCGCACTTGTACTTGATCGAAATGACTGAACTGGCCAAGGGAACCTCCTGGGAGTGATCGGCGACGGGAACATTGAGTGTTCCCACCAGCCCCTCTCCCCCACGTGTCGGCACGCCTGACACACAAGAGGGGCAGGTGTTCAAAACTGAACACCTGCCCCTCTTGTCACAGCGATTTTCTCACGTCCCGCTTTGCTCTATTCCGTCGTTGATGACTTCTTGCAGGGCTGCGGTGAGCAGCAGCGTCGCGGTGGGTGGTTGGGCGCCGGCCAGGCCGGTCGCGGCAGTGCCGGTGGCGGCCCGGTAGGCCTGCACGCCGGCGGGAAGGAGGGCATGGACCTGGTCGAGGTGCCAGGCGAGCTCCTGGGCGACGTTGGCCAGGGCGGTGAGGTAGGCGCCACGGGCGCCGGGCTGGACAGTGGACCAGTAGCGAGCTTCGTGCAGCTGCGCGGCCGCCGTGGCCAAGGCGTGGATCTCGGGGGCTGCGGGGTTGGTTTCGTGTCCGGCGATGGGCGGGATCTCGGTAGCTTCGAACCAGGCGGCGTCGTCGTAGATCATGGTGCCCATCGCCCTACACGGCCTTGGCCTGGACGGGGATCTCGGCATTGGCCGTGATCCACTCGGCGACCTCCTGCGGAGAGGCGGTCGCGTCGAGGGTGGAGAACTTCTGGCGTCCCCCGGCCTCGAAGTCGAGCCACCACACGGTGGTCGGGTCTTCGGGGTCGATCCCGGCCCGAGTGAAGGGCCGTCCGGTGGATTCGTCGGTCTCCTCCCCCAGGTAGATCTGCAACGCTCCGTAGTCCATGTCGGCATCCAGGGCGGTGGGGATCGGCAGGAGCTCGGCGACGATGCGGACCAGCTGGTCGACGTCCTCGATCGTGAGGGCGGTGGTGGTGTCCATGATCGGGGTCCTTTCGCGGGCTTAGGCGGCGATGGGGGCCAGGGCGGCGATCTTGTCGGGGCGGAACCCGGACCAGGAATCGGTCTCGGTGATCACGACGGGGGCCTGGAGGAAGCCGAGCTCCTTGAGCTGTTCCAGCGCGGCGGCGTCCTGGTCGACGTGCACGGCCTGGTAGTCGACGCCTTCAACGAGACCCTTCTTCTCCAGCGCCCTCTTGGTGGCGTCGCACTGAACGCAGTTGGCCTTGGTGTAAAGAGCGAAAGTCATGGGAATCAGTCCTTCGTTGCGTATATTCTTTGGTGTTCTCAACTGCTCTTCCTGATGCTTTAATTCTACCGGAATACCGCCATAATTGGAACACTTTTCTTCCATTCCTGAGGTAATTTTTAAGGTATTTTTCGGGAATTATTGTGCACGTTAGGTGAGGCCGTCAGCTCCGCACCGCATGGCGCAGCAGCTGGGAGTTCTCGGAATGAAGCGCATGCGAAGCCGCTCGGGATCCTTTGGTTCTTGAGGCTCTCGCTGTGGCCGGCTCCTGCGCAGTGCCTTGTCTTAAGCCGATTTTTGATGCGCTGGAAGGTGCAGCCTACACCTTTGCGTTCTGGCGTATGTAGTGGGCAAAGAAATGCCCTCGGAAATTGTTTGAACTGCTCCCCAGAACTTGGACTGTGAAATTCGGTTCAAGGTCTGGGGAGTGGTTTCTATGCGGATTGATAGCTCGCTGACAGTCATGCAGCGTGAACAAGCGGTGACGATGTTCGAGGAAGGGGCGTCGTATACGAGCACTGCTTCGCGGCTCGGGATCCCCCTGAGTCCCGTGCGAGATCTGTATCGTCGTTGGAGGGTCAACGGCAGAGGAGCTCTAGTGCGTCTGACGAAGAATCAGTCATATCCGTTCGAGGTCAAGCTCGAGGTGGTTAGCCGGGTTCTTGCCGGCGAGTCTAAGGCGGACCTGGCGGCGGAGTTCAAGATCCCGGGCACGGTGATGATTGGTAAGTGGCTCCGGCAGTATCGTGCCGAAGGTGAGGACGGGTTGGGGATGAAGCGGCGAGGCCGGCCGCCGAAGGATCCGGATCGGCCTGCTCTATCAGAGCTCGAGCAGCTTCGGCACGAGAATGCTCAGTTGCGGGCAAAGGTCGCCTACTTGGGAAAATTGCGGGCCTTGAGAGGACCAAATCACGGCTGAAAGCGCAGGTCGTGGCCTCTCTCAAGGCCGAGCACCCGGAACTATCGTTGTCTTCCCTGTTGGAAGCTTCTGGGCTGGCGCGCTCAACGTTCTTCTACCACCAAGCCCGTCTGGCGTTGCCGGATCCGGATGCGGAGCTCAAGGACGCGATCAGGAGCGCATTCTCCCAAGCACATGGCAGGTATGGGCATCGGCGCATCCATGCGGTTCTGATGCGTCGGGGCTGGGCCGTGGCGAAGAAGACGGTGCTGAAGCTCATGCGAGCTCTCGGGCTGTTCTGCAAAGTACGAAGACGTCGTCCGCACCTCTCCTGGAAGGGCCAAGTTGGGAACGTTGCCCCGAACCATCTGAACCGAGAGTTCAGTGCTGACGCCCCGAACCAGAAGTGGGTTACTGACATCACTGAGTTCGCAGTCGGAAACCAGAAGGTCTACCTCTCGCCCATCCTAGATCTATTCGATCGCTCGATCGTGGCCCACGCGATGGCAACATCGCCTTCGCTTGCGCTGACGCTCAGACCCCTCAGGAAAGCTCTACAGGTCGTGCCGACAAGCAAGGATCTGCTCGTGCATTCCGACCAAGGCGTCCAGTACCAAAGTCGAGCCTGGCAGACGGCCCTCGCTTCAGTGGGCGCCAAACAGTCCATGTCTCGCAAAGGCAACTGCTACGACAACTCCGTCATGGAGAACTTCTTTGGGCAGCTCAAAACTGAGATGTTCCACGGGACAACCTTCACTAGCCCTGCGGAACTGACCAAACCAATCAATGACTACATCCACTGGTACAACACAGAACGCATCTCAACCACCAGAAAGGGCCTGAGCCCGGTGCAATACCGGGCTCAGACCCTTACCCCTAGAATCTAAATAACCAGTCCAACTTTCGGGGACCAGTTCAGTTATTTCCGAGGGCATTTCAGTGAAGGTCGTTAATTCACCACAAATCACGTTTCCTTCAGTATCTTCCAACCATAGGAGAAATCTTTGGTGGCGGCACCGTCTCTTGGGGGGTAGGTGGTGCCGCCAGGATCCAGTGTAGGCGGGGTCTCCGACAAGGACCTGTCGAGCAGGCGCCGGCTCTTTGGAGGCAGGGGCCTGCCGGCGGGCCGGGCTCCTGGTCGGAGCCGGGGCGCCGTAGCGGCCGGCGAGATCTCCACCGAAAGCTGGCTCCCCTGCCGGCGAACCTCAGCCAGGGCGCCCGGACGTGTCGCTGGCGGCCGCACGCTACGTGTCGCGTGGATCCGGCGCCGACGTTTCCGCCGGATCTGTCGTGTCGCGACGTGGTGGACGCGTCGCGCGCACCAGGTGGCGACACCTTAGGGCGCCGTCGCGGACGGCGAGCTAGCCGGCGCCGAGGGGACCGCCGGCTAGCTCGCCGGCTGCTCCTGCCCGATCGCCCGGCGCACGGAGGCGTCGCTGATGCCGAGGGCTTCTCCAATACGGCGGTAGCTCAGGCCGGCCTCTCGCATCTGCCGGGCCTGGTCCTGCCGGTCTGTGGTGATGACGGAAGGCCGGCCGCCCTTGCGGCCGCGCCGAGCGGCGGCGGCCAGGCCGTCGCGGGTCTTGCGGGAGATGTCGCGGCGCCGGTCCTCGGCCAGGGCCAGGGCCATGTCCAGCAGGAAGCTACGTTCGGTGTGCTCGCCAGCGGCGATGCCCTCCAGGACCTTCACTCGCACGCCGCGGGCGAAGAGCTCCTGCAGCATGATCAGACCCTCCAGGAGGTTGCGGGAGAGCCGGTCGACCTCCACGACGGCGAGCATGTCACCCTCGCGCAGCTCCGCCAGCGCGGCGACCAGACCGGGCCGGTCCTCGACGGCGAGCTTGCCGGACACCTTTTCCTCAAAGACCCGCCAGCAGATCGGATCCAGGACATCGTGCTGACGACGGGTGTCCTGTGCGTCGGCGCTGACCCGCACCAGACCGATCAACGCCATGGTGTGCTCCTCATCGTGTCCTCCCCTGCCCGGGGCCTTCAAGGCCCCGCTCGGTCGACCGGCTCTCCGGGGCCGGTCCACTGTCTGAGATCTCGTGGCCGGCAGGCTTGTTCCAGGCCGGCGTCTTGGGGAACGAGAGCCGGGCCAGATCCCGCATCTTCTGCAGCTCTGGATCCAGCGGCGCCGGCGTGATCGCCGTGGTGCCCTTCAGGAGGACTTCGGCCAAGCGGTCGTTGCTTCCGGTGGCCTGGCTGTAGAACCGCGCCCACACGAACTCATCTCGAAGCGGCGCCCCGGGCACGAACGCGCCGGCATCCAGGCGGTACCCGGCGTTCTCGGCCAGCTGGGCGAAGAACACGAACTGGGTTCGGGTGTTACCTTCCCGGAAGGGGTGCACCACGTTCAGCTCGCCCCAGATCTCCGCGAGCTCCACCGTGAACGATCCGTGATCCAGGCCGCGCAGGAAGTCTTTGGATTCCAGCTGCCGGAACTGTTGCGCCGCGGCGCTGGCCAGTGGTTCCCCGGCCGGGTAGTAGGCATAAGCGACTTCAGGTGCGCGGAGATCTCCGGGGGCGTAGTGCACCACATCGGGGCCGCTCTTAGTCATCCACTCCCCCACAGGCACCTCACGCTCGGTGCCGGCCCAGTCGTAGACGTCCTGGAACAGGTGGTGGTGGATTGCTTTGAGGTGCTCGTAATCGAAGGCGCCCTCGATCGGGTGCTCTGCGAGCTCGACCATGCGGGCGTGAGTCGCCAAGGTCTCCAGGAGCTCCAGCCGGTTCTTGTCCGGTTCCCCGTAGGGTGCCTCCGCCGTGGTGAACTTGTTCCTTAACGTATCCGTGCCCGGGATGAAGTAGTCATCCCAGGCACGGTAGCTCGAGGTGGTCATTACGGGTGCTGGATCAGTTCGCGTCCCTGTCGGATAGCTTCCTCAGCGGTGATCTCGTGGGCGGCGACGCGGCGCGAGAGTTCGCGCAGTCGCGGATCCGTCAGAGCATGCCCAGCCAGGGCCAGGCCCGCATCGGCAAAAGCCATGCGTTCCTCGACCTGCTCCTTGGTCGTGGCCAACGTGCGTGCCATAGCCGAACCCCTTTCCTTGCCTCTAAGTCTATTCAGCGACTCCGCCAAGCCCATAGCGGGCACGAGCTCGAGCTACCAGCTCGTCCGAGTCAATGCCGCCAGCAACATACTCTTCAGCATCCGCCAGGCCAGCGGCACTCACAGTGAGACCTTCCATCTCCACACTATGGCGTGCTTCCGCGATCCGGCGCCGCCGTTCACCCTCGGTAATGCCCGGAGTGTGCATGCGATGCCCTCTCGTTGCTCGACACTCCATTCTATCAAAAATGAGTCAAAAACGATAGATTCAATGTTCTGACGCAAAGTCTGAATGACGCACGTTTCTGACGCATTACTCGGGCCGCTTGGCGCGCCCTTCGGCGCGGAGGGAACCGGTGCGCCAGAAACGAACGATTACGGCTCGACTCGAACTCACACCCCCGGCCAAACATGCGAGTCGCAGGTTGTCGGGCGAAGACCTCGAATATGAACCACGAGACTCCCGGACCCGTGAATAATGGACAAATGAGTTTTACCCTTGACGATGGCCCCACGACAAACACTCTCGGCGCGCTACTAGTAGACGCCTTTGCCGAGTTCTGGGAGCAGGGCGCCGGACCGAACCATTCCGCTATTGATCGCAAGATCACTGCGGCCGGGCTTGCTCAGCCTGAGGGCATGACCAAGGAACAGAAGATCATCGACGCCTTCACGAGAGCAAACGACAAGCAAGCGGAGAGACTCATGCGGGGCTTACTTGAAGCGCTGCGAAAGCACGCCATGGGCCGGTATTCCGAGGGTCCGATCGGCGAGGGAACAGCGTGGAACAGCCTACGCGAAGCAATAGAGTCCGCAGGATTCGCGCTAGATGAGAACTTCAAACTCTCGGCCTTCCCGGCTATCACGCCTTCCCCGGCAACAGATCAAGCGCCTAAGTCCTCGCCCAACACGAGAGAGGCCCTAGTGCCAGCAAAACTGGAACGCGGCGAACGGAAGCCGAATGAGGTTCCGAGAGAGATCTTCCTGGTGCACGGACACAATGAAGCGCTCAAGTATGAAGTCGCGCACTGGATCATCGAACATGCTGAAGTCAAACCAATCATCCTGAGTCAACAACTCAATTCGGGCCTGACGTTGATTGAGAAGTTCGAGTCGTACTCAGCTGATGCAGCCTGCGCGGTCGTCCTCATGACCCCCGACGACATAGCTCATGCCAAACGCACCCCCGGCGTCTCGGAGGAACGAGCTCGTCAGAACGTTGTTTTTGAGCTTGGGTACTTTTGCGGGAAGCTCCGTCGACAGAATGTCATCGTGATGAACTTCGGGGTGGAGCTGCCCGGAGATATCAAAGGACTGGTGTACATCGGAAAGGACCAGTGGGAACTCAGCCTCGGTAAGGAACTTGCCAAACTTGGGTTCACCGTGAAGTTCTGACCCCGCAATGAGTCAGAAACGACCGTTTATGAACGCCTCAGCAAGCGGCGGACCGAGCCACGCAACGCGGCCAGGCCGCGACGAAACTTCACGTGCCCGGTCGGTTGTTCGAGCAGGTGCTTACGCCCGCCAGGGTAAAGCTGGACGACGTTTCCGCCGATGAGGTGCACGTCGATCCCGAGACCCTTCGGCCACACCACGATCTTCGCTATCAGCTCGCCATAGTCCCGGCGAGCTTGGAATACCAGGTCATCGCTCATTCGCAGGTCCTGTCTGAATCGATCGATCACGGCGCGGTTCAGTCCAGCGACTTTCGTTTGAGGATCGCCTGTACCCGCTGCTTCTTCAATCCCAGCAACTCCGCCACTCGGGCCTGCGACCACCGCCGGCCCGCCGGCAGACGCTCCGCCAAATCCGAGATGAACTGCGCCCGCTCTCCCAAGACCAAACGCCGCTGACTCTCGTGATACTTGGCAGTCTCATCCGCCAGCAACGCCCAGGCCACAGCCTCTTCCTCCGTTCGATACAGCTCCTTCACTCCGCCCCGCAACATCTCCGGGAAGCGCCCGAACCAGTCTGTCCGCGCGGCCACGACATCCTGTGGAGTCCAACCATGACGGGCCAGGACCACGGCGTCATCGGGAAGCTGAGTCCGGTAGCGCATGACCGCCTGCCACTGCTGATGCGTCCCCTCCGGCAGGTCCGCCGCCTCCCACCCCCTGCCCCACTTGCGCCAGTCAATCTCTCCCCCGGCAAACGCGTGAGCTACGGGCACTTCCTCGGCCATGACCAGTCCTTTCGACAACAGGTGTTGTCGCTGGTGGCAACAATAGCTATTGTCCGAAGCGGCTTCATAGACCGATAGTGTCGTCCCGATAATGGTTCCAAGGAGTAGGGACGAGGAGGTCTGCAATGAACAACATCGAGTCAAACTACGGCGGACACTTGAAGCGCTGGGTGCTGGAATGGTGCGAAGGATGCAAGTGCCAGGTCGATCTTGGCCCCGGCGACCTGACTGAGGATGGCGTGATTGAGGTCCGCACCTGCGAAGATGGGCACCGGGTCGAAACCGAGGCGCGGTACCGGGCCCCGGAGAGCGAGTCCACCGAATTCGGGATCCGCTAACACTTAGCCGAAACCCCTATGCGTGGTGGCCGTCAGGAGATCCTGACGGCCACCACGCATTCGACCGATAACGACGCGCCCGGGCGGACAATTCAGACCGGGCAATTCTTTACCTCGGCAAGCCCTCATAAACGAGAACAAAGTGGGGTCGCCCTGTCGCGGGTGGTCCGTGAGGTCCTGAAATCGCGCGCCTACGGCTGCCACACTGATGGCTCCACGTATCGAGAGGACCCACGATGCACCACCCGGTAGTAAGCGTCACCTTGGAAGATGCTGCGAAGCGAGTTCGTCACCTCGGCATTACGAGGGAGGACATCGAAGCGGCTGTGAGACAGGATGGGGGCCTTAGCCCCATCGTCATGGCTAATCAACCCCTTCGGCTCTGGATCAGCGACCTCGACGAGTGGGCTGCCGCCTGGACTTCATGACAGCGGCGACCAGCAGCGATGGAGCGGTGGCCGCAAACGACCGATTAGGGAGCTTGGGTCAGGAACGGCGGACTAATTCAGTCATCCTCGGGGATCAGCATGCACGTTTCGCCGTAACTGACCGTGATTCGAAAGAGGACTTCGGCGAGATCTCCAGGGGAGATTTCGCCAATGAGTTTCCGAATGCGCTGAGCTTCACTACCCAGAACCTCCTCATCGTTTACTTCCGCCGCAGCAGCGTAATCGGTCGCTGCCTCTGCGAGCCGGTCCACGACATCGATCAGCGGATCCGCCGATCGTGCCTGCCGGTCAGCTTCAGCCCGTGCATCTGATCGCGCCTGCTCCCGAGCCTGCAGCATGATGATCAGCGGCGAGCGTGCTTCACGGTCCCAAAATTCAAGTAGCCCCGCGGACCCACCAGTGGTGGAAACGGCTCTCCCTGCCACCGCGGAATCCAGTTTGCTGGCGGTGCGATTCCCCGCCGCATCGGGTTCCGAGAGTCGCCAGATCTCGAACCACGGCTCTCGGTTGGCACAGGGCGCGAAGGTCGCCAAATACCTCGCCCGGTTACGCGATCTTGGGCTTTCGAATTCCGCCCACGCCTCGTAGGGCATGTTCCTGCTGGCCTCCAAGTGGATCCGCCCATCGATGATCCACGAGTACGACTTGCCGTCAGTGAAGGTGGGAACAATCCCTATAGGGCTCCACTCCAGCACAGGATGCGAGGCTGGTTCACCACCGTCATGGAGTCTAGGCTCTGGATGCAGGTACCGCTCCAGCTCGCTAAAAAGTTGACGAGCGTACCCCGCCGGAGGGAAACCCTCAACCTCAGACGGGGGAAGATCAACAGTGAGAACGGCGACGTGGTGACTTCCAGGCTGCCGCAGATGCGAGTTCTTGTCTTCGACTGCATCGATGCGGTCCGCGCGGACAGGAAAGTCCAGCTCCGGGTGCTGATGGCACACGGCACGATACGTCTGGCCCGGTTGCTTCTCTGTGCTCATGCTTTCTCCCTCAGTAGGTGGTGGCGGCGTGCGAGGCATTCTATGGATATTCACGGTCAAGACGTTCGCGAACATTATCGTCGGCTGAACTGTCAGCCGCGAAGCGGACAGGAACGTGCCGCCCAGCCTAAGGGACGGCACGTTCCCACTCCGGGTCTAGTTGCCGTCGCACCAGAACCCTGCGGGTTCCTGGGGGCGTCGCCGCCGCGCGGTGCCTCCGCTCGGGAATTGGGTCCCCATCCACTGTCGTTGGGCGCGACCGAGTGGGGCCGGGCTGGGTGATTCGATGTCAGACCGCGCCGCGTAGAATCGAATCTACGTTCGGTCATGTGGGGCAGATAGGCGGAACGTTAGAACTAAGTTTCGATTATTGGAGCACCGCATGAGCGTCTTCCCTCTGCCCAGCCAGGACTACTTTCATGGGGATCACACCATCGGTCGGATCCTGGTGCGGGATCCTGCGGCGACGCATTTCATGCGGGTCAGGGGCGAGGCGATGGAGGCGGCAGGGATCTCTGATGACGACGTCCTGGTAGTCGACCGCTCTCTCCGTCCGGCTCACAGGGACATCGTCGTGGCCGCCCTCGACGGTGAGTTCATGATGAAGCGCTTGATCGTCCCGCGACCTGGTCTAGTGCTTCTGCAGTCCGCTTCTCCCGGGGTTCCGGCGATCCCGGTGACACCCGATCGTGAGCTGTCGATCTTCGGTGTGGCGCCGGTGGTCCTGCACCAGCTCGGGAACCGGAGGGTCCTCAGTGTCCCCCGTTGACCCCCACCCGGCCCTCTACGCGCACGTTGACGTCAACAGTGCCTATGCGAGCTTCGAGCGGGTTCTCTCGCCTCAGCTGGAGGGCGTGCCGTTGGCGGTGCTGTCCAACAATGACGGGTGTGTGGTGGCTGCGGATGCCTTGGCGAAGGCTCGCGGGATCGAGCTGGGCACGCCCTGGTTCCAGCTGCGCCCGATCGCTCAGAAGATCGGCCTGGCCGCCGTTTCCAGCAATTACGAACTGTATGGGAGTTTGAGCCAGCGCTGCATGGAGGTCCTGAACAGACACGCTCCCACGAGCCAATACAGCATCGACGAGGCGTTTCTCCTACTCGGGAAACGCGCTGCGGAACAGGACCTAGAAGCGTTCGGCCGGCAGGTGAAGGACGAGGTCCGCCGCCTGGTCGGCGTCCCCGTGTGCGTGGGAATCGCACCGACGCTCACGCTGGCGAAGCTGGCGAACAAATGGGCCAAAAAGTCGGCCACGTTCGGTGGCGTGTGTGTCTGGCAGGACACTCCCCCGCGCTGGCGTGAGCAGCTGCTCGAACGCCTGCCCGTCTCCCAGCTCTGGGGCGTGGCCGGGCGGCTGGAGAAGCGCATGAACGCCCTCGGAATCTACACCGCCGGCGACCTGGCCGCAGCGAACCCGGTGAGGATCCGGGAGCGGTTCAATGTGGTGGTGATGCGGACCGTGCTGGATCTGCAGGGGGTGCAGGCCGTGCAGCTCGAGGAGGAGCGCAAGGGCAAGGACCAGTTGATCTTCAGCCGGTCGTTCTCGGATCCGGTGACCACAACCAAGGACATGCGCCAGGTCCTCTCCGTCTACGCTTCCCAGGCCGCGGCGCGCCTGGTCAAGCACGAGCAGGTCGCGAAGGTCCTCACGGCCTGGGCGGGGACGTCTCCGTTCGCGTCCGCTCCGGTGCAGTGGCCCTCGGTCACGGTGCCGCTGCCGGCGCCAACATCGGACCCAGTGGAGCTCACCCGGGCCGCGCACCGGCTCCTGTCCAGGATCCAGCCCAGGGCGAAGTTCGTTCGCGCCGGCGTGATGCTCACCGACCTGCGCCCGGCCACCGGGCAAGGCGCTCTAGAACCGTTCCGGTTCGTCCACGAGGAACGCGGGATCGCTGATCTTGTCGACAAGATCCAGAAACGCCACGGCACCGAGGCCGTAGGGCTCGGCTGGGCCGGCATGAGACCGGGACCAGCCTGGCGAATGAAACGCGACATGCTCACACCGAGAGCCACCACGCATTGGGACGAGCTCGCCGTCGTGAAGGCCAGCTGAAGGGAGAATAGAGACCATGCAGGTGTGGCTTACGATTAAGGACCAGGAAGGCCGGGAGGCCTCCCCCGAGGTCTTCCAGTACGTCGAGGGCGAAGGGCCCGACTACTCCTCGGCGCTGGAGGCCGCCCGGGCGGCCGTGCCGTCCGGCTCCGTGGTGATCTCCATCCGCACCAGCAACACCTCCAAGGATCCCCGCACGGGATCCTGAGGGGCCTTTCCTGGCCCTACGGGGCAGGCATAGGCTCTGAGGCATGTGCGGGCGATACGGACGCGGGTTCACGGCCCAGCAGCTGGAAGACGAACTAGACGCAACATTTGTCGAAGCGGACCGGTGGAGGCCCACGTACAGCTTTGTGCGGGGTTTCTCAGCTCCAGCGCTGACCGCCGCCGGCGGAGACTCCGACGGTGCCGCCCGGGAGCTGTCCCTGACGCCGTGGGGTATCAAGGGCGCCGTGTTCCAGAAGCCGGAAGTGATGTCGATCAACGCCCGCGCGGACTCGGTTTTCAGGGTCCAGCGCTGGCGTGAGCTGTACCGGGGCGGGCATACGGCCTTGATTCCGATGAGTGGATACGTTGAATTCGTGGAACCACGTAAGGGTTTCAAGGTTCCGGTGTTCATCCATGACGACGGCGCCCCGCTGCTGACTGCGGCCGGCCTTGTCGACCCCGACGAGGGGTTCGTGATAGTGACGATGGATGCCTCCCTCGCCGCCGGCGAGGTCCACACCAGGCAGCCGATTTTCATCCCGGAGGATCTGCGTCAGGACTTCTTGACGATCGGTGCCGGCCCGACCCGGGCAAGGGCGAGAAGGACCCCTGGAAGGAGCTGCTGGCCGCGCTCCAAGACTTCTCGCGCACCGAGACAGAGCGGCTGCAGTTCCATGCGATCTCCAGGGACTACAACAGCCCGGCGAAGCTCGGCCGGCGCCTCTCGGATCCTGAGTTGATCGCTCCGGATCCGGAAATGCAGCACATCATCGACACCGAGCAGTTCACGCCAGCCCTCAGTCCGAAGGAACGCGCTGCCGCGAAGAGGGCCAAGTCCTGACCGCCACCGCAGCTGTGGCCGGGAGGACAACGAGTAAGGGTGGTCCCTTCGTGCGGGCGGCCGGGTGTCCGTCCCGACACGTGCGCGGATCCTCGCCGGCCGTCGTAGTCGACTGGCTATGGCTGGGGATTTGAGGGGCGATAGGGTTCTGGCATGGCGAATTGGTTAAGGACGATTTTTGGGGCGCGTCAGAAGGCCGGTGTGGGCTTTGTGGTGAGGAAAGCTGGACCCAAAGCGATCGAACAGATGCAAGCACGCGCCGCTGAGGTCGACCCCGACCGGGTGCGTCAGGAGCGTCCTGAGTTGTTCGAGGAATGGAAGGCCGGCGCGCTACTCCCCCGCCGGTGCACTCTGGTCCTGGACGCCGTCCAGGCTGAAGGCGCATGGGTAGACGCTGCGTGCGGTGCCGCTGAACCCGAGGTCGATCTGTGGGAGGCCGGCCACCTCTACCCGTCCTGGGAGAACACCGTCCGACTCGCCGCCCTGACCGGAACCCCGTTGGAAGTTCTTCTGAGCCGCGAGCCGATGGGGCCAGACACATCATTCGCCAGGTGCGGCAACTCCTTGTTTGGCAAGGAGCTCCGACAAAGCTTCCATCCTGCCCTTGTCGAGCTCACGGTCGCCGCAGATCCTGGCCACGCCTCGATGAGTGCAGCATCCGCCATCATCGAGGCCGCCTTCAAAGAGCGCTTCAAAGCGCTGATGGGATAAGGCGTTAAAAGCCCCACACCCCCGCTGGAGGTGTGGGGCCGTGGCCGTGAGGATAACCGCACTAGCAAAGTGCTATCAAATCACTACCAATTTGGTAGCGCAAAAGTAGCACTTTGCTAGCAAATTGCTACTAACCGTCGTAGGAGTCGCGGACCTGCTCTAGCCCGATGCGGAGCGCTCGGAGCGCCATGGGATGCTTCATACGCCCTTCGAGTTGGGCTACTTCCACGAGCAACTGCATGAGGGCCGGGTCGTCGTCGAACCTGAGCAGCATTGTGCGGGCGTCGGGCTTGGATCGTCCGTCGGCGCGCCCTGGGGTCGCGCGAGGTCGGACGACGGGTGGTCCCGACTTTTCGACGGTAGCCGCCTTCACTGCCGCTAGTTGTGGTTCGGCTGCATCACCGAAGGCTTCGATCGCCTCGCTTCGTTCACGTTCCGAAAGGGCGCTGCCGCGCTTCTTGAGTGCCATCAGCTCATCAGCTCCTCGGCCAGGTTGCGGATCTCGTTCTTGGCCTTCGCGTTCTTCCATTCGACAACCCCAAGCCCCTCCCCCACGACGTCTCGGTACGCCTTGCGCTCATACAGGACCGTCCGCATCGGTTCGATTGCGGGGAAGTCTTTGAGGTATTCGCGGGCGTCGTCGCTCTCCGTCTCCCAGGCGTTGGTGGGCACTCGGGTGAGCATGCCGCGCACGCGCAGGCCGGGGTTGAAGTCCCGTGCGGCCTCGATGAGGCGGTCAACCGTGGCGAGGGTGTCGAGGTCGAATTGGCTTGACTGGGTCAAAACGAGCAGCTGGTGAGCTGCCGTCATGGCCGTGCGCATCTCCTTGGAGTCCTTGCCGGCGACGTCGACCAGAACGACGTCGTAATTGCTGTCGAGTTCCTTAAGGGTCTCGTGCAAGCTGTTCAGCTTCTCAACCACGAAGATCCGCGGCTCGTGGCCCTGCTCTTCCCGGTCCTCACCCCATCGTGCGGTCGACCGTTGACGATCCGCGTCCACCACGGCGACATTCCAGCCGCGGTTAGCGAGCTCAACTGAGAGGTTGGTGACGGTGGTCGACTTGCCGACGCCGCCCTTTTCGCTTCCAATGACGATGATCATGCTATCAAACTACTATCGAAACAGTAGCAATGCAATAGCAACATGCTAGTACTTTGCTAGTGCTTCGATACTTATTCGCTAGCATAATACTAGCGCACTGCTAGCATTATGCTAGCTGTGGGAAACTATCTCTACGCCGCGGCCCAGAATGCTGGCCGGAGATCGTCGGCTGGGGGGAGCCAGTATTCATCTTTCTCATGGTCATAGAGGTCGGTGGGGGAGAGGTCTCCGTTTTCGGGGTCGTGGCGGGCCAACCAGTCGTGCCAGCGGCGCCGTTGGAGACGATAGAGCCGGATCTGTTCGGCGACGTCAACGTCAGCTCCGAGCTGTATGGCCAGGCGCCTAAGGTTCGTCGTGTGGGTAATGGCCCAGCTCATGTCTGCCCGGCGGTGGATCATGCCGAGCCCGGTCATGGTGTCCAAGGCTTGGCGGACTGTGCCTGCAGAGATCCTGGTGGTCCGGATGAGGTCGGCGGTGGTGGGGGAGTAGCGGGCGCGCTCAATCGCCTCGAAAACGAGTGCTGCGTGGTCCCCGAGCACTCGGAAGACAGGCCTCACGCCATAGGATCGGCCGCGGCGCCACGAGAGGCTGGTGGCGAGCTCTTGGTGCTTCTCAGGCAGATCCACCACGTACAAATCAGCGTTCTTCCCGCGGCCGTCCGCGACCTTAGTCAGGACTCCGTCGCTGGTAGCCGCGAGCCGGTGCAGCAGTCGTGCGATCGTGACGTGGCTTTTGCCCATCGCAGTGGCCAAGCTTCTCACTCCGACGTCGATCACCTGGGTCTCTTGGGCTCTGCAGAAACCAATGACCGCGCGCAGGAGCAGCCGAAGGGAAGTTCCTTCACGGCCTTGTCGGGCCAGCCTGTCGTCCACGGAGCTCTCAATGACGTTCTCGACGTCGTTGAGTAAGTGACGGATCGCTTCGGATGACTTTTCGCTGTCGGAGGTTAATGCCCCCCCCGTGGTTACCGGCTTGCTTGTGTTGCATTTATGACCATGCTTCTGCCGGCGTGCTTGTCCGGCGTTCTTCTCGGACGTCCACGCCACGGCTTTGGCCCATTCGGTGGGCAGGAGCCTGGTCAGGCGCTTCTCAGAGCCGTAAAGGCCCGGTAGGCCCTTGCACTGGTCCTCGAGGCCGGCCAGGACGTCGGTGTAGGACCATCCGGATCCGGCGAGGTGGTTCAGGACCGCCATGCGGGCCTCGGAGTCACTGGGGTATCGCGCCGTGTCGTACAGGCCGCTCCTGGCGAGCAGGCGCAGCGGAGACAAGGCGCCGGCGGCCGGGAGGGCGGTGCTGTGACCGGCGGCCGCGCTCGACACCTCAGCGGTCATCAACCGAGTCGCGGTCTCCCGCCGGCGTGCTTCCTCGGCGCCGCGGTGCAGCTCGGGAGCGAAGGCGCGTTGGAGCGCGCGGATCCCGACGGCTGGGTTTCTGACCTTCAGATAGTGGTAGGCAGTGTTCAGGGAGCCGACGAGGACCTGGTGGCCACCGCGCTTGTGTTCGGATCCGGGAACGCGGATGCAGCCGTGGGCGCCGGTCTGGTGAGGGCCGGCATCCAGGCTCGGGCAGCGACGTCCGATCGCCTCGACGAGTTCGCGGGCCTCGGCGCCGTCCATGCGTTCCTGCAAAGGGATGTAGAAGTGCCGGCCGCCGGAGGTGGGGGAGTAGTCCTCCACGAACAGCAACCCCTTGGTTGTCAGGAGGGTACGGAGCAGCTGCGCGTCAGCGTCGACCACGGCCTGGGACGCCTTCGAGGTATCCAGATCCAGAGCCAAGGTTGCGACGGTCCCGTCAGGTCCTTGGAGCATGACCGCAGCCGGGCGTGCCGGCCGCCGGGCGCCGAGGGGGCGAGTCTCGGACTCCGGGTACTCGAACTTCGGCCCCCGCCAGAAGCCGGCGCGGTACTTGGGAGTACCTGCAATCAGGGGAGCCAGAACCCACAGCTGCTCTGGAGTTGGTAACGGTGTAGCCGCAACTGCGATATCAGTGCTTGCACTGTCGGTACCGGTAGGTACACTAGACATAGTTTCTTTCTTGGTCGAGGGAACTACAAAGGGACCCACCCGCAAGGGAGGGTTTCGATACCGTTACCGCTTAGTCGCCAAACTTGAATCGGTAACGGGAGACTTCGATAGGCCCCGGCATTCGTGCCGGGGCCTTCGTCATTACGAGGCCACTCGCAGCGCCCCTCTCGATGTGTGTTGCACAGCTGCGGTTTGGTGAGGGTTGGCTGCGGCCAAAGCTTCCAGGTCGATAAGATCAAGGAGCTCCAGGACACGGTCGGTTGTCCAGCGTCCAGCACGGGTGCCGGTGATCTCTGCGATCTTCTCGAGTTTTTCTTCGTACGCCGGGGGCAACTGGACAGCTACAGTGCGAAAGTCGCGTACGCGGGTGCCAGCAGCGGCCCTCGGCCGTCCGGTGCGCTTCAACTCAGCCATAGGTCCATCCTTCACCGAGTTTTGTTTAAAACCAGCCATGTCCGTCGGCGTGTCGCCCGCTACCCTAACTTCGACCTCAATTGGTCTATCGATCCCTCATGACTTGGGGACATCTCGATCAAGGGCCCGGAGAATCGGTGAGATGAACTCGTGGTACGCATCTCGGACGATCGAGTCGGCCTCGCTCGTGCTCATTGGCGCAGGGTGATTCGCGACAGTTCCGGTTACGAGTTGGGGGAGGTAGCGGGTTTCTATGTCTCGTAGGAAGGCCGCCTGACCGCACCCAACGAAATTGACGCCTCTGTCGTCGTCCGCCATGAGACTAGCGAGCGGTACGCCGGTTAGTGCCGCCAGCCGGACGATGTTCTCCCATGTGGGGTAGAGGCGCCCAGCTGTCCAGTAGCCGGCCTCGAGGCCATGTGCGCCACAGGCTTCTGAGACCCATTCCCCGGTCGCCCGGGCCTTATTGAGCGCCGCTGCGCAACGCCAGGGACGCAAGGTCCCAGCTGTCCAGGCTGTGAACAGCTCGGGATGATCGGCTGCTACTTCGTGAGGGTCAGCGGCAGCAGCTTTCGCGCGCATCGTGCGAATCTGCGCGGGGCTGGCCCAAGCCTGTGGTTCCGGGACTGCGGGTAACCCTTGGGTAGCCGGGCGGATCCGGGCGGTTACGTTTTTGATCCAGCTCATCTGTTCACCGTTTCTGGGGAAGTGGGGCGTGGCGCTGATTCCGACGCCGCGGGGGAGAGGTTCGTCATCGGTTCCAGACCACGCCCCCGTGGCCCGGAATCACGATGTCGGCGTTGAGGTCTTTGAGGCGTTTCAGGCTCTCTTTGGCTCGCCGATGGTTGTGCGCAAAGAACTTCGGCAGGGTCCTAGCGAGCCCTGTGCGGGGTAGGAGCTCATGGTCGGTGACGAGCGCGTCTCCGGAGACCAGGATCTTCCCGTTGTCGGTGACGAAGAGGTAGGCGGCTGAGCCGGAGGTGTGGCCGGGAACGTGGATTGCTTGCGGTGATCGCGGCAGCGCCAGGACCTCGGAGTCAACGAAGGTGTCTGTCGGCTCGAGGGAGATGTCGCCCAGAGCGCCGTGTTTCACAATGTTGCGGAGCCACCTGAGCACGCGTGGGCGGGCAATTCGAAGGAGTACCTCTCCGAGGGTCACCTGCTCTCGTTTTGGCCCTCGCAGGTTGGATACTTCCTCTTCGTGGCACCACACGGGCACGTCGAACTCGTTCGCGAGCCAGGAGATGCCCCCGATGTGGTCGACGTGCCCGTGTGTGACCAGAATGCCCTTGCAGTGCTCGGGAGCGCAGCCGAGCTGAGCCAGGCTGCTCTTTACAGTGTCCGCGTCACCTGGGTATCCGCCGTCGATGAGTAGCCAGTCCGGAGAGTCGGGATTTCTCACGATGACCCAGTTCGACGCGGTGCCCTCCACTACGTCGAACCCGGGGAGGACGGTGGTGACGGATGGGCTCGTATTTTCGGGCATCCGGCTACGCTCCCAGTCCGGCCAGGCTGAGCAGGGGGTGCGGGTTGATGACGAGGTAGCCGCCGGCGCCGACTGCGATGATCCCCGCGGCTAGCAAGGTGTTGAATGCCGCTTTGAGCCCGTCTTCACCGGTGGCTTCGATGTCTTGTCGGAGCTCGTCTTCAGTGTGGGGGCAGGTTGTGGCGAGATGTCGTAGGAGCCCTGCTGCGTCTTTGGTGTAGAGCTTGGTCGTTCCGTGTACTTCAGTCATGTCGTTTACTCTTGGGTCAAGAGCGGACAGCCCGACCGCCATCGCGGGTCGGACTGGAACCACCGCTTGGATTCAAGCGGCAGAACAAGCGCCGCCAGAGTAACAGATTGGGGAAACAGTGAGTAGTCAAGTCGGCCGAACGGTTCTGGTTGTGGGGGCCAGCAGAGGAATCGGCGCGGCGATTACTGAGAAGTTCCTGTCAGAAGGGTTCACCGTCGCAGCGACGACGAGGTCGGGAGAGGTGCCCGACGGAGCCCTGGCCATCACGACAGATCTCCTGAGTCCGGAGGGAACTGCGGATGGTGAATCAATCAAAAAGGTTGTAGAAACTGCAACCGAACTGTTGGGAGGCGCAATCTCCCATGCAGTCTTCAACGCGGGTATCACCCGCGATAACCTCCTGCTCCGAATGAGAGAGGAGGACATTCGGGCAGTACTTGAGACAAATCTGGTGGCGCCTATGCTCTTTGCGCAGGCGATGCTCAGGCCCATGTTGAAGCAGAAGGGCGGTTCGCTGACGTTCGTGACGAGCATGAGCGCACGCTTCGGTGTGCCTGGTCAGACGAACTACACGGCCGCGAAGGCTGGGCTTGAGGGCTTCGTCCGCTCCTTCTCGAAGGAGTGGATCGGGCGCAAGATCAGGGCCAATGCCGTCGCCCCGGGTCCGACGGATACGGCGATGTACGACGCCTTGAACGATGAACAGAAAGCAGCTCTGCTCAAAGACACCCCTATCGGGCGCCCAGCGACTCCAGCGGAGATCGCAGACGTTGTTTTCGGAGTCTCACAGTTTACGTACCTCTCCGGGGCCTCCGTTCCTGTCTCAGGAGGCGGTGGTTATGGCTACTGAATCGGGAAGCAACCGGCAGTACCACGCCACGCATGGAAAGTGGATAGTGGCTGACGGCGTTCCCGATAGCCCACTGGGCCTTCTCAGTATCGGTGACCAGTACTTTGGGGGCGAATCCCTCAGAAGCAGCTTGGACAAGGTGGGGGCCGCTCTCCTGATCAAGGCCGCCAAGAAGGTCCGTGAGAACCGAGAGCCGTTGGATACGACTTCCACATGGGAAGGAGGTACTGTCCGCGTCAAGGTGGATCCAATCCTTGCCCCGATCTCCGGAACGACGGTGGGGATCATGGGTATCATCACCGATCCTTCCGCGCCACTACCACCCCGCCCGGAAGTAGGGGTTGTTGAGTGGAAGGTCGAGACTGACACCAAGCGGCTCCTTGAACAATCGTGGGATGCCGGGATGTTCGCTTTGTATGAGAACGCCCAGCCGGTGGGGAGCATCGCTCAGTGGATGAACCAGAGTATTTCGCCGAGAGGCCGAGATGTTTTTGAAGGTGCGATTCGCGATGGGATGGACATTCGAGACACCAGGTTCCTGGTCAAGTACTACATCTTTCCAGGCGGTGGCCGGTCTCGGGAGAAGCAGCTGGAATTCTCCGGATGGACAGCTGATGATCCGGATGAGTCATCGTTCTTCTGGCTACGGGGGATCGCTCGGGAAGCTCGCAAGGGAACTCCGATCATCCGGCCCGTCACCGACACTCTCACAGGGGACCTCTATCAGAGAGCGGCCAGCCTGGCCGCGGAGGACAGCCTCTTCATCCGAATCGACAGCAAGACGTGGGACCTGTACTTCCCTATCGACAACTGGGCCACTTTCGGGTTAAAACGTCCAACGACGCCGTCTCTGGCGGACGTTATGGCACCTGAGTCTTTCCAGGAGCTCCAGGCGGGATCTAAGGTCGGCGCGGAAGGCGTCCTCGACCCAGCATTCATGTTGGGGGACAACGGAGACTGGAAACCATTCCGGTTCCGCTGGATCCGTCTGACGAACGTTGGCCCAGGAGAGCAATTCATCATGGCTCACCTGCGACCAGATGCCTGAGAGCATGAAAGAGGGGCGGACAGCAGTTGCTGTCCGCCCCTCTTTGTTGCTTTATCGACGGAAATTCTCGTCGGTGAATCCCTTGCCTAGCGCGAAATCTAGCCATGCCTGGACGGCGGATTCATATTTTTCATGGTCAAGGTAGTACCGATTGACGCCTCCCTGACTGGGGACCCGATCGACCTTCACCGTCAGCAGACCGCGTTTTTCTGCTTCGATCAGCGTCGCGTTGATCGTCCCCATCGAGACTCCAGTCGCGTCCGCGATCATCGCCTTCGTGACACCCTCGCGTCCTTCAGCAGAGTTCAGATAAGCCATGACACTGACTCTCAAGCCCGTGGACAGCAGCGCCATCGCGGTCTCAGCTTCGGCTGACCACGAGTCATGACTAGGGGGGACGATCTTTGGCACATCTGAGAACTTAGCAGACACGGCATACTCTTCCTGGACGGGTACATAGACAATCTACGCACATCTGTTTATTGATTATGCGTCTAGATATAGGTAGGGTACGCGGTGGAGCTGCCTCGCAGCCCATGAAGACTCCGACTGGAGTCCGAACGCTCGACCAAGGAGAAGCCTTGAAAGTCCAAAGCAAGCCTCGTTTGGGGGCACGGCGTGTGATGTCGGGGGTGGCCGCTGCGGCGGTCCTCTCGGGTGTCGCATTGGTGGGGGTGGCGCCGGCGGCGAATGCCGCGGTGTCCAGCTACAACAACCCGGCCCCGGGCGCGTCGCTGCCGAATGGTGATCAGAATGCAGCGACGGGCCAGATTTACAACGGCAGTGGGGGAGGGGCCTCGGTCACGAACGTCGTGCTGGGCTCCTACTGGTTGAACAACGTCCGGACGTTCTGCGGTGAGTTCGGGGTGCCGTTCGATGCCTCGGGTACCTGGAGCAGGGGCCAGGACAGTTCGCAGGGCGCGGCCCGTATGGCCTGGATCTTCGCGAACTATGCCTCGACGTCGGAGAACGATGCGGCTAAGGCGTATGCCAGCCACATCTACTACGAGGGCAACCAGGACCCGATCCTGACCTACCTCGCCCAGACCCCTGAGGGTGCTGCGACGAAGGCGCTGGCGGATCAGATGTGGGCGGCCTCGGCCGGTCACACGGGCAAGTACAACGTCAAGCCCCAGCTGGTGCTCTCGGATGCGAAGTCCGGCACCGTGGAGAACACCCAGGTCAACTCGGCCACCGGCACGGTCGCCGCGCAGGTGACCCTCACCCTCTCCGGTGGTGCGGTGTTCGACTCGACCGGGAAGAATGTCTGGACGGGCGCGGCGGGGTCTTCCCCGGCGTGGCACGCCACCCAGACCGGCCCGGTCGTGGTGACTGAGGAAACTCAGAACCTCGTGGCCGGCTGGTTGGAGACCTACTCCCAGCCGGGCAAGCAGAAGCAGCTCGCCTCCCCGGGCGTGACGAAGGTCCGGGGAGTCTCGGCCGACGTCCAGGCCACCGTGTCCTTCCAGCCGCAGGCGACCTCCACCGCCGTGGTCGAGGTCAAGGCAGGGGAGACCCTGACTGACGTCCTGCACGTCTCGGCCGCCGCCGGGAGCCCCTGGATCCCCGGAGTGACTGCGAAGTTCGACGTGACCTGGTACTACTCGCCCACGAAGGTGGAGCAGAAGAACATCGCTACCGTCCCGGCCGGTGCGACCCCGTTCGCGAAGGGTCAGGGCACTGCTACCAAGGCCGGCGACATCACCGTCACCGCGGACAAGAAGTCCGACAAGGCCGGCTGGTACTACCCGGTCGCGTCCTTCACGAAGAAGAACCAGCCTGCCGATCAGCAGGAGTTCTTCATCGGGGACTGGAAGGCACCCTTCAACGCCGACGGCGAAGAGACCCTGCAGAAGTTCACCCCGCAGGTCGTCACCAAGGCCGCGGACATCAAGAACGGCGTCGTCACCGACTCCGTGAGCGTGTCCGGCAACTACCAGGGCCAGACCCTGACCGTGGTCTCAAACCTGTACCTGACGGCCCAGTGCAAGGCTGACGCTGCCGGTACCGACAAGGCCCCGGCGGACGCGCAGCTCGTCGGCACCGTCAAGACCGACGTCAAGGGCAACGGCACCTGGACCACCCCGGGACTTTCGGTCCCGTGGGATCTGGTGATCAAGGTCTGGGAAGAGAACAAGGGCGAGGGCTGCCTCTACTGGCAGGAGACCGTGGCCCCCACAGCCACCACCACCGGCTGGACGGGCAAGCACCAGCTGCCCAACGAGACCGTGAAGCTGACCAAGCCCACGATCGTCACCAAGGCCTCCGAGAACGGCACCGTGCCGGTCACCGCCCACGACACCGGCGTCCTCTCCGGCACCGTGCCTTCGGGTGAGGGCGTGGTCGTGGAGACCAAGGTCGATCAGTTCAAGTTCGACAACTCCACGGACGGTTCCGCTCAGGCCGTGTGCCTGAACCCGTCCTACACCTCCCAATGGCAGAAGGTCACCGGTCCCGGGAACATCACGTACCCGAGCCACGAGATCAAGCACGAGGGCACCTACGGCTATGTCGAGACCTTGAAGGTCACCGTGACCGACAAGGACGGCAAGGCCACCGAGAGCATCCTCCACACCGGTAAGTGCGGTGAGAAGGACGAGATCGTGATCGGTTTCGCCCCGAACAAGCCCGTCACCCCGGAGAAGCCGGTCCTGCCGAACGCGCCCAAGCCCGTGGTCCCGGCCAGCGTCGTGACGCAGCCCGAGGTCCCCACCGGCCACGCCCAGGCCGAACCGACCAGCAACCTCGCAGGCCCGGCCGCCGGTATCGGCGCGGGCGTGCTGGCTGCCCTCACCGGCGTGCTGATCATGGCACGCCGCCGCAAGACGGCCGATAAGTAGTCCTCCCTGCTGATCGGCTCATGAAGGAGCGCGGGGAGGCCCCCTCGACCAACACTCTCCCCGCGTTCCTTCACCCCCTTCAACGACTCCCCACCCCCAACACCGGGTGCGGACGCCAGGCAGATCACGCACCACACTCCAGGCGCTCCGCACCCGAACCTACTGAACACCCTCCATGCGACACCAATCCCCAGTTGACAGACATAGAAGCGTCCTTAAACCACCGATCACAACAGATGACCACCACAGAAAAAGGAGGGACCTCATGACTGAAGCAACAAGTATTGAGCTTGCCCGGCTGAGGCAGACGGGGTACCTGTACCAGTCCACGGATTATGTTGAGGCGTTCAGCGTACCGGCTCTGAGACTGGCCGAGCGGCTGTGGGAGGACGTGACAGGTTTCCACAACGGCCCGTACTTTCTGCCCGAGTCCAGCCCCTTGCCGGGCTGGTTCCTGGCCGCGGTTCGAGGGTTCCCGATCCGGGGTGTGGAGGCTGGGTGGCCGCAGTTCGCCCGGTACTGGGACCCGATCAACTGGCCGGCCCTAGTCTCGGAGCACCCGGAGGGATTGGTCTGGGGGAAGCCCGAGCACGCTGCGATGTACACGCAACTGTGGGACTGGGGCACCCGTGAAGGTCTGGCTCCTTGGCTGGATGTGTTCCTGTTCGTCTCTGCCGATGCCCGAATCGAAGTCGCTGTGTCCTCTTTCGGTCTCACCACCAACCAGCAGCTCACAGACGCTCGGATCGCCCGGGAGGTCGAGGCGATCTTCACCGCACACGGCTTTGCGGATGCCTGGCGCTTCGATGATTCACAACCCCAGTGGGAACTCGACTAACAAGCTCCGCACACCAGGAGGAAAGCAATTGACTGTCACACCCAGCGTTCACCAGGCTGTCTGCATTGTTTCAATGACCTTCAGCGTCATCGCCGGCATCGTTAGTCTCGCAGGCCTCTTCTTGGGCTTCACCGACGCCATCTATCTGCTCAGCATGGTCCTGGCCGGCGCCGTCCTGCAGCTCGTCGGGTCAGCCCTCGCCCTCATTGCAGGGCGACTGAATGTGGTCCCCGAGCTGGGGGCTGAGCATGAGTAACGGGCACGCTCCCCGGCACCTGAACCGCTCGACAACGACGTCGCGGCGTAGCGTTCTCGGTCTCCTGCTGCTTGGGGGCGGCCTCGTCGGCACCGTCGTCGGCGCGTACTCGTACCTGACGGCCACGGCCCCTGCAGAGGCGGCCCGCCCCGAACCGGCGGCACCGTTCACGGTTGCGGCCGGCGCGGCGTTGACGCCGATCAAGGCCCCGGCGAACAAGCCCGGGAAGAACACAGTGAGCATCCCGTCGCTGGGCTTGGAGCTGCCGTTCATGCCGACCGGCACCACCGGCCCGGGCGCGGGGCGCATGGTGATCCCGGAAGCCCCGGAGATCGCCTGGCTGAAGAGCACCTCCCCGTTGACCGCCATGCAGGGGACCACGTTCTTGGCCGGGCACGTCGACCACGCCGACGGGTCCCTGGCCCCGATATCGGAGATCTCCGGCGTCGCTCCCGGCGCGGCCGTGTTCACGGTCGACGCCGACGGAGCTTTGCGCTCGTGGCGGGTGACAAGCCTCGCCACCTACACCAAGACCAAGCTCCCACTGGGCTGTTCATCACCACCGGCCCCCGCACCCTGGCCCTGGCCACCTGCGGGGGACCGGTCATCACCCTGCCGGACGGGTCCCTGAACTACCGGGACAACACCGTCATCACCGCCGTCCCGGCCTAACAGATTCACTCACTCAACACCTTTGGAGGAAGGTTCACCATGGAGCACCAGGCAGAAACCCCAGAAACGGAACCGCAGCCCAGCCGCCGCGCCAAGAGGATCGTGACATTCGGTATCCCCGCCGTGGTGATCGCAGGGGCGATCGCCGGGATCCTCGTGGCCACCAACCAGCCCACGGCCGAACCGGCCGCGGTGGCGACATCGCAGGCCCCGGTGGCCACGCCGTCGACCACGACGGCGTCACCGTCCCCGAAGCCCACCGCGACGAAGAAGCCGGTCGCGGCCAAAGCGAAGGCCAAGCCCGCCCCGAAGAGCACGGCATCCGCGGCCCAGGCCCCGGCCGCCGGGTCGGCGACGTCGCAGTCGCAGCCTGACACCGGAACCGCTGAGGGGCAGATCCCGCAGGCCGGCGCACCGGCCCAGGGCAGTAGCGGAGGCTCCGGTACCAGTGGTTCCAACGGTGGCGGCTGGGTTCCGGCACCGGCGCCCGCGGCGCCCGCTCCCAAGCCCGCGGCGCCTAAGCCTGCCCCGGCGCCGGCGCCCGTTCCGGCGCCGCAGCCGCCGGTTCAGGAGAACCATTACCCGCCGCAGACGCTCTCTTCGATCAATGCGGCCCGGATGGGGCTGGGAGCTCCTGGATTCGTGCCCTTCACGGGCGGGTGCGTCCAGGTCGCCTCGGCCTGGGGCAGCACCCTGGACGGCGCAGAAGGGTACGTGATCCACCCCGGGGTGGTCGGGTACCAGCGGGCCGGGATGAAGATCGCCGGCACCTTCGCCCTCGACGGCCAGGTCAATGGACGCTCCGGCACCCTGACCGTCTACTCCTGCCCCTAAGCCCGCAGGTGTTGCAAATCCCGGTCATTGATCACCAAGCAAGGAGGAGGAGGAAAACACGGTGGAAGCTCATGTGTGGCAGTCGCGCAGACTCCCTTCCGGGAGCAGCAGGTGGATGCTGTCCAGGCC
>NZ_FNSN01000001.1 GCF_900105345.1 Arthrobacter woluwensis | reverse complement strand
GGAGCGCTGGTTTCGCCCGATGATGAGGTCGCCCTCCCAGTGTCCAGGGATGGCGCGTTCTTCGATCTCCGCGGGCCGGTCGCTGATCATGACCATAGGGTCGCGGTAGCGGGGCTGGCGCTGTTGGGCCTGCCGGCGCGGCTTACGACGTGCTCTCCCGGTGCGCAGAGCTTTGTGGAGCTCACGGCGCAGTTCTCCGCATCCTCGGATATAGAGAGCGAGGTAGATCGTCTCGTGCGTCACGTGCATCTCCTCCCTGCCGGGGAACTCGACCCGTAGCGTCTTCGAGATCTGCTCTGGACTCCACCGCCGATCCAGCTTCTCCTGAATGTACGCGCGCAGCTCCGGCATCTGGGCGATCTTCCCGGTCTTCGGACGCGGGAGACGACCCACAGCCCGCGCCTGCGCAGCATGAGGCCGATAATCGCCGGAGCGGGGATGGCTGTTGCGGCGAAGCTCCCTGCTGATCGGTGACGGCGATCTCTCCAGCTCTGCGGCGATCTGTCGCACGCCCCACCCCATCCGTCGCCGGTCCGGCGATCACGATCCGCTCTCTTCTGAGAGGAACCGGGACGACCGAACAGCCCCCCACGATCACCCGGTGCGGTGATCGTGGGGGCTGCTTCTTGTTTCGCTTCGAGGGACCGTTGCGCCACTCGCGACCGTCTTGATGTTGATGCCAACCGCACGGCACGCGCCCTGCTGGAGTATCCCTGCTGCATCAGCTCAAAGTAGCGCTGACGCTCAGCCACCAACTTCTTCCGACCCTGCGGCGACCGCACAGCACGAATCTCGAAATTCATCTGCAACTCCCGAATAGATCAGGTGTTGCAACGACCGATAGAACTCAGGCCCAGACGGGCACCGTTCAAGCCGTCATCGTGGGCTCCAGTCAGGTTGACATAGTCAGTCGTGGTGCTTTTCCATGAGGGACATGAGTGATGGGACTGTCCAGGCTTGGCGGAGGTCGTGGAGTGGTTGGCGAGGTTCACTGCCTGCCGCCGCGTGATCGGCATCATTAGCCCTCGTTCGCCTGGCGGCCAACTACCTCTGTCAGCCACGCTTCAACGTCGGCCTTCCTGTATCGAACGGCCCGAGTGCCGACTCGAATGAACGCCGGCCCGACGCCTCGGTATCGATCCTGCGCGAGCGACTGCACGCTCTTCCCAACCAACTCGCTATCTCCTCGGCGGTCAGAAGTTCATCAAGCCCGCCAGTCTGAGTCGTGTGGCGCTTTACCTGGTTGCTGCCAAGCTCGGAGCGGAGCTCTTCGAGTTCTGCAATGAGCGCATCGATGCGGCGACGATGTCGGAGTGGATCTTCGTGGTCATGGCTTGTCCTTTCGGATGATGGTTTCGTCATCAGGGCGTCGCGGTCTCGCGCGTCACTATGGTGACGATCTGACTGAAAGTGATTGATCTCTTCTTTAGAACTTGAGTGAGACTTAGGTGAGTTTCGCTATTACGTAAGTAAGTACTCTTAACTCTGCGAGCTGTTTGCGACGGTTTGCGACGGTTTTGCTCGCAAACGGATCGCAAGTGCGATCGCATTTGCGAGGATTTTGCGACGGTTTGCGAGGCTACTTCGGTACCGTTTCGGGTGCGTGACCACTGTTCGCCTTGTCAGCGGCGGTTTTGCAGTGGGTGCAGGCCCCGTCGAAGACGCGTTTGTTCTCGTGGTGTCTGACGTGGTTCCCGCGAGCCCTGCGGAGGCCCTATTTTCGGTGAGGTTTTCGGGCTCCGTTTGGTGCTTCTCGTAGTCGTGGATTGCCCACTTCTGAGGCCCTTCCTGTCGAGGAGGCCAGCGTCAACCAGCTCCTTGAACGGGGCCGCGCCACGCACTTTGCATGCCCGCTCAGCGAGCATCCCGCCACGCCCCTGCGCCTTCGCTTTCAGGATCAACTGGAGGTGGAGGAGCTGTGCCGAGTCGGTCAGGAACTCGATCTTCGGGTTGTCGAAGTAGTCAACGGAGACCTTCGCCCACAGCCGCTTGTCTGGGGCTGACATCCGCTCCTCCTTCCTGTTCTTGTCGTGCTGCCATGCGTGGAGGGCTTCGAGTGCTTGTTGGGTGACGACGCCGTTGCCGCAGCTTTGATCTGGTCGTTGGCGCTGATGTCCACGGCGGTGATCAGCCGGCGGGTTGGCCCATCATCCACTCGGTGAAGCGGGTTGAGGCGATGCTTGCCGCGGCTGTTCGGTACGGTGGGCGCGGCGAGGGCGTGCGCATGACGTTCTCCCACCGACGGATCGCGGGTGCGCGTTTGAGCCGATGGATGTTTGAACGGCCTGGCGAGTCGGGCGCGGGGTCCATCCGTCATGTGCGGGGGTTGCGGGGGTTTGTTTCCGCGTACTGGTACATGGTTCCTCCTTTCGCGGTCGACGTTGGCTGCTGCGAGGTCACCGACTGGTCTGGGTGGTCGCGGGTTGCGCGGTGGTCGAGGTCTTCTTGCGCCTCGTACTCTTTGTGGTGGTCGCATTGGAAGCGGGTGAGGCAGACGCCGGTGTGGGACGGCAGAGGTGCAGCAGCGATCCGTCATGCGGCGTCCTCGCGACCGGTGATGTGCTTCGCGATAAGGTCGGGACGGAACCCATACCAGTGCAGGTCTTCCTCAGGGGTGGATACGTAGAGGACGGGGCCGCCATGTAGCCGAGGTTCTTGACGAAAAGGAATGCATAGGATTTCCGTGATGTCAACTCGTCCGTATACGACGCCAGCTTCGTCGAGGCGCTTTTTGGACAGGGTGCACTGCGAGCACTCGGGCTTCTCATAGATCACCACGGCGACACCGTCGCGGTCTTGAATTGTTCGAGGATCGTGAGTCATTTGTGAGTCCTGTGAGTTTGGGCGGGTGCTGTGCCGTTTGGGGTACAGCACCCGCTTTTGGGCATGAAAAAAGCCAGTCAGTGGGTGACTGGCTCAGAAGGGAGGTGCGGCGTCCCAGCCTTGGGGTTCGGTTGGTGGCTGGTTGGTGGACCGGTTCTGGCGGTTGTACTGGACGGCGTCGAACTCCTGCGATTCGGTCCCGCGCGGTTGCGCGTGGAAGACGAGATTCTTGCCGATGGCGATGACCCTGAGTTCGTCTACGGTCCGTTTCTCGCCTTCTTTGGTGGTGTAAGAGCGGGTCTCGATCTCGGCTTGCACGATGACGTTTGCTCCCTTGCGGAGGGTGTTGGCGACGTTCTCGGCGAGGGTTAGTTTGCCCTGGTTCCAGGCTGCACAACGCCAGAACTTCGTTTCGGAGTCTCGCCACTCGTTGCTGTTGCGGTCGAACTTGCGGGCAGTGACGGCGACCTTGAAGTTCGCGACGGCTGATCCGGAGGGGGTGAACCTGAGTTCCGGATCGTTGGTCAGGTTCCCGGTAACGGTGATGTTGGTTTCATTCGCCACGTGTTGCTACCTCCTTGATGTGTTCGAGTTCTTCGGGTGTTGCCCCTGCTGCTTGTGCGCGGGTCCAGAGGATGCGGAGTTCGTCGGGGTCGCCTGCGAGTTTGTCGGCCTCGGTAGCCCAGTCGGTTCGGGGCGCTTCGGTGAGGGGCTGGACTGTGAAGCTCTTGCGCTTTCCTCGGGTGACCGTCAGTGGGACGTGGACGGGCTTGTCGATGTGGGAGAGATGGCTGATTTCGATCCCTCTGACCGTGTCGCGTCCGAACTTGATGTCCGGGTTTCGGAAGAGGGTGATGCGCCGGCCGGGGAAGTCTGCGGTGTCTTTGCTCCATGCGAACGCCAGGACTCGCCGCATGCTCTTGGACGGTTTGTAGGGGCGGCCAGGTGCTTCGACGAGTTCGACGTTGACGGGTTGTTCAGCGTTGCCCTCGGTGACGGCGTGGATGGTGTACGTTCGTGGGCCGGCCATGAGGTCGTCGGCGTTGAGTTGGTCGGAGCGTGGTTCGATGCTCTTGGTGAGGTCCATGGTTAGATCTCCAGGTCTGCGAAGTGGTCGATTCGTGCGGTGGGCGGCATGTTCTTGGTTGCCTCGGTGTAGGTGGCGATGAGGGCTTCGGCGTTCTTCTCGAAGGTGAGTGCAGCCGCGATGATCGCGCTGAACCATTTCTCACTGGGGTAGACGCGCTTCACGAAAAGGGGCATGCCGCTGCAGAAGCTCACGTAGTCGCACCAGGAGCGGCGGGAGACGAGGAGCCCCGTCTGGATTTGGGCCATGTTCTCCGTGGGAACCTCACCGTTGGTGATGGTCTGGAGGTGCTTCTTCTGGCGGCGCGACTTTATCTCTATGAGCCCGTCTTCGCCTACGAGGCCGTCGGGTGAGAAGCCGAGCCGGATTCCCCAGTTGTCTAGGACCATGAATCCGACCTGTTCGACTGTGGTTGCTGACCACTGGGCGTATGAGTCTCGGGCGTACGGTTCGTCGAGCGTTCCCCTTTCCATGTCTGCTGTGACGTGGACGGGCTCTACGTAGCCGGTGATTCGTTCGGCGGCGAGGGTCGCTGTGAGTGCTCGCGCTGTGTCGTTGTTCGCGACTTTCACGCTGGTGGGTGTGATGAGTTGGCCGATGACTGAGGCGGTGAGGATGCCGCAGCGTGCTTGGAGCCATTCTTCGGAGCCTTGCTCGAGGTTGTTGTAGACGGTGAGGGTCATGGGGTGTCCTTGTCGAGTCCGAGCATTTGAAGGAGGTCGTCTGCGCCGTGTGCGATGCAGATCGCGGCCGCAGCAGCTTTCTCGTCGTCGGTGTTGTCGGCGGTGATGATGGTGCGGTCCTGGTAACCGACCGCGATGCCCTTGATGGGTGACGGGTTGATGGTGTGGTCGTAGCCCGCGTACTTCCGGGTCATGGCTTCACCCGCCCACGAGCAACATCCAGGGCGTGGATGGCTTCCCGATGTGTGTGAGCCAGGTGGACAGATTCTGGGTAGTTGAACTCCTTGTTCCAGAAGATGCGCTGAAGATCTGCTGCCAGCACGAACCAGTAGCCGCTCTTCTTGACGACACGGTCACGGTTGAGCCGCAGCCCAACCGGCCTGGGGTCCTTGCTCATTCGCCTTTCCTCCTGTCGGTTCCGTTGTGAGTAAAGAGTTGGTTCCGCATCTCGGTTGCGGCACGTGCGGCGGAGGCTATGTCGATGAATGCGCCGCAGTAGTAGACCTTGCCCCGGTGCTTCACCTGGGCTACAAATCGATTTCCTTTTGGGCTCACCCCCCGAACCCCCGTTCGAGAGTTGGCCTGTGCGCCTGCCCTGTTTTCCCCGTTCTGTTTGTTGGTCACTTCCCGAAGGTGGTCTGGGCGCACGCATGATGGGTTATGGCATACATGGTCGATCGCGAGGCCTGATGAGATGGGGCCGTAAAAAAGTTCGTAGGCAACTCGATGGGCGAGTTTCATACCTCCGTTGAAACGGAATTGTCCGTATCCGTGCTCGTTTCTGAATGCATTCCAGACCCAGCAGCTTTCGCTCTTGTCGACTTTCGACCAGAATCTGGCCTCATCCTGGGTCATGACTTGTCCTTTCTCATCTCGTCGGCGCGGTCGTTGTATCTGGTGTCCGCTTCGGCTTCCTCGGCGTCGCGGTCCCGGTCGTCGGGTTCGTCGTAGTAGCCCATTCGGTTCTCCTTCCGGGCATGAAAAAAGCACCCAGGAAGGGTGCTTGGTATGTTTTGGGGATGGTTGCTGATGTTCCTGAGCCGTGGTCGGGGTTGATGATGTCGGCAGGTTTTCGTTCGATGCGGGCGTTGGCTGTTGCTGCGGGCCTGTCGGGGCCGACGGTTGCCAGGTTGGTGAACGGGACGGGCACGTCATCGGCGGAGACGGTCAATGCTGTGGCGTCGGCGTTGGGTGTCCCGGTGCAGGATCTTCCCGGGGTTGGGGTGCGGGATGATTTCGGGGCTTACGTTCCGCCTGCTGAGTCGTCACGTTTGACGTTGCAGCAACGCCAGCTGATTGATGCGCTGATCAGGAACATGACCGCCTAGACGGCTTGGTCGTGGGTGGCGAAGCGGCGGATGGTCTGTGCGCGTTTGCTGTACGCCTCTGCGTCGCGGCTCCATCCGCCGTCTTCGAAGGCCGTGTGGGATGCGAGGAAGCACCAGGAGAAGTGCTCTGCCGCGAGTTCGGCGTCGGTGAGGTGCTTGGCCTTGCGCATCCCGTCAGCCCAGAGGAAGTGGACCGCGCGGGTAGTCGGCCAGGAGGCGGGGTGCGTGTAGACGTTGGCGATGTCGTCGCGCTTCCAGATGGTCACGGGCTCAATCATCATCGTTCCTGTAGGGGTGATGATGTTGTGATGGTTCTACCTCCACGGTTGCCGTCCTCATAGGTTGTGATCAGGTAGCGGTTGGTGTTGATGCAGTCGAGTTCTTCGCGGGTGAAGTGAACGGTTCCGCCAAGTTTGTCGAGCAGCGCCCACCCGAATTTGTTGGCCTCGGCGAGCCCAGCCCTCGCTTCCCTGAGTTGTCGTACGAGTTCTTTCACGACGTCGGGGCCGGTCCCCGCGATGAACATGGCGTCGGCTTCGGTGAGTCTGGGCCGCCCGTTCATGAGGGTGTTTGGCCCCCACCACTTCACGCCAGTATCGGCGGCGTTGCAGAGGGCTTCGATCCGGTCAAGATCAAGCACGGTCATGATGGTTCTCCATCTCCTTGCGTAGGCGGGCTTGGACCAACAGGAAGAGCGGGTCATTCCAAAGGATCTCCTGAACGATGTACCCGGACTGTTCAAGTTCGGCGAGAAGTTCATCCCGCCGTTCTCGGGTGAACCCATCGAACTTGAAGTACATATCCGGGCGAGTCGAGTCCCGGTAGATCGCCCTGACTGGAATCCAGTTGCCCATCATTCGCCCCCTTCCCAGGCGACGGTGACGCCGTTCGGGTTGAACTGCGCCAGGGTCTCGCTGGTGTAGTCACGTTCGTAGCCGATTCCCTGCCACCAGTCCTGCGCCTTCTTCTTGACGGGATCACCGAACCGGTCCAGCACCACGGATCGCACGGGCAGTTTGTCGAGTTCGTCGGCGTTCTCGATCACCCGGGGCCGACGTGCTTCGGCTCTCACGGATTCGAGCCATGCGTCGAACCGGGCTTGTTCCTCTTCGACCTCGGCGAAGTCCGCGTAGGCCAGCTCCGATGCCTCGGCCGACGTGAACATCGAGTCCACGAAGCGATCCCGCACGTAGTCGGTGGTCAGTTCGTCCCGCTCGTCAGTCATTCTTCTCGGCCTCCTTCAACTTCTCGGTGAGCCACGAGTACGCACCCCAGGCGTCGTCGCATGCCTCCTCGTAAACCTCTTCGGCTTCGTTGGCGAGTTCCTGGATGATGGCCCGGCGCACGGTGGGGTCCTGCGCGAAGTGCTTGGCCAGGTGCGGGATGGCGCGGTTGATTGCGGTGCGTGCTTCGTCCATGTCGCACCCGTAGTACTCGGCGACGTTGTCAACGGCGGCTTCGAGGTGGTCAGTCATCGGAGGCCTCCTCGTAGGTCTTGGCGAAGATGTCGGGCTTGCAGGGGTAGAACTCGTCGTTGACGCCCTTGACGATGAAGTCGCCCTTGCTGACCGTCATGTCGCCTTCGAGCGTGCTGATGACGAGGTGGTTGTCGCTGGGGCGGATGTATGCCGTTGGGCACCACTCGGTCACCTTCTTGGCGGTCGGCGTGTCGAGCGTGTGGACTTCGAAAGCTTCAACGACGAGTGGCTTCTTGCGGAACTTCTTGGGGGTGTTCATTGCGTTGTTCTCCTTGGTGTGTTTGTTGTCGGTCCCTGGTGGGATGGTGGTGTGGTGAGTGAGGATGTTGGGTTCCGGGACCCGAAGCCGTGGCGGTTGCCGGTTGTGGTGCCGGATGAGCTGGTGGATGAGCGGCTGGTGTACCGGCCTGTGCATGGTGTCGCGGTGTGGGCGACGTTGACGTTCGACGGTGGTGAGCCGGACAGGATCGTTGAGGGTTTCGCGGTCGCATGGACCCGGCAGTTCGTGCTCGTGCAGACCCGGTGGCAGCAGTCGTACTTCCTCGGGTCCCGGGAGTTCTGGCTGAACGCCGCCCAGGTGAAGCGCCGCGCCATCATCCCCAGCCGCCCCAACCGTGCACCCGAACAAGTCCACAACCGGCCTCAGAGAGGATGGCGACGGGTGGAGTAGACCTACTCACCCTCTCGATACGCCCGGAAGTTCATGGGGTCCCTGAGCTCGTCGATATAGAAGTCCACGCGCTCGCCCTCGCCGACCTTCACCAACCGGATGGCCTCCGCCTTGGAACTCGCCTCGACGGCCTCAGTGACGACGGCGACCTCGTTGAAGTTGACGTAGTAGAGCCTGCGCTCAGCCATGGTCGCGCGCCTCCTCCACGAGTTCTTCGACGGACCGAAGGCGCACCACCTGGGCGATGATCGTCGCGCCATCCGGGTCGGCCTCGGTCCACGCACCCGCATCGTTGATCTTCTTCGCCGCCGCGCCCGCCCGCTGGCGAGAGCGGAAGGGGCCGCAGGCGTCGACCACGAGACTGAGGTCCAGAAGGACAGCCACGATGTACTGCTCGCTCACGCCTTCACCTCCTGCCACGGAAGAACCAGGCGGGCGACGGCGACATCAACGAACCCGTGGTCAGCGCCTTGCCTCACGAACTCGCGGGACGTTGACTCGTGGCCCGTCATGTCCACTTCGGACGAGCCTTCCCATCGCACGCCCCATTCGGTGGTGGTGTGCTGGGCGATGGTCTCCATGACCACAGCGGCCTGATGCTTGCGGAGCCACGCCTTTGCAGTTGTTCGGAGGGGTGAGCCGCTATCTTCCTTGCAGCCAGTGCATCGATAGGTTGCCGCGTGACGCAGCGCTGCGACCACGGATTGGTGCCGTTCCAGTGCCTCGGTGATGGCGGTTTCCAGGGCGGGCGGGAAACCAGGGGTGGGGGTGGGAGCGGTCATCAGAAGTCGTCCTCTCCGAAAGCCATGTAGTCGTCATGGATGATGCCCCGCTCCTCAGCGGACTTGGGCCCGACGTTGTACTGGTCGTAGTAGCCAGTCTTGTTTCGGCGGCGGGCCTTGGCCTTCCCAGCTGCTGATCGGATGGGCCACTTCGCGATCCTGTGGCCGGTAGCCTCGTGCTCGCGGGCGGCGGGTTCTCCGATGAGTACCGGGTTGCATCCGACGACGGTGCACCGCCAGCGGTTTCGCTGGTTTCGCTCAGCCATGTTGGGTTTCCTTGTTGGTGTGGAGCCGGCGGACCTCACGCACGGCCTCGGCGGCGTTGAGGGCCTTTGCCTGGCTGTATTCGCCCCAGTGCTGCCACTCATCGGTGGCGCAGTCGGGGTCCATGGCGTTGAGGATCGCCAGCGCTTCTGCCTGGAGTTCGGCGGCCTCCGCCTCAGCGGCAGCCTGGGCATCGAGCATCCTGAAGTGATCGGTCAAGCGTTTAGCGGCCTCTTCCAGGTCACTACCAAATGCGACGGCCTCTACCTTCCCGGGGCCGGTGAGGATCGCCAGGGCGACACGGTGCGCCTGCTCAGGGGACTTGGGCGTGAAGGTCAGCTCTTCGCGGCCCTGGTTCAACTTGATCCTCAGCGCACCGCCTCCCACACGGAGGAAGCGGTCGCCGTCGCGGTTCTCGAACTCGGTGGGCTGGGTGGTGGTCATTGGTGGGTCTCCTTGGATACGACTGAGGCCCCGGTGTTCGGGGCCTCAGAGTCCTTCATTGCTGGTCCGATTTCTTGCACTGTTCCGCACATGGCGTTCAAAGTCCTCCACAGACATCGGCGATCCGGTGAAGTGAACCTCAGACCGTGAGGACTTTCGGTTCTTCATCTGCTCTGCGTGGTCGATCTGGCCTTTGATGTAGCCACGACCGAAGGCTTTCCGCTCGAGCTGCCACGCGAACACCGCCCAAAACACTGTCAGGCTGATGTACACGGCCGTCTCGCGCTCGCCACGGATCAATGCCATGACAGCGTAGATAGTCAGGATCAGAGCGGTGAGTAGGGCTGGCCAGTAAGTGTTGCTGAGCCAGCGGAATGCTCGTGCGAAGTTCATTTGTTCTCCTCAGTGTCGAATGGGTCAGTGGGTTCGGTGTACGGCCAGTGTTTCGGCGGCGGGAAGAGGAATGCTCCTGTGAACGCGCACCCGACGAGCAGGAACAGGGTGAGCAAGGAGTTGTAGGCGTTCATCGTGCATCACGCTCCCGAATCGCAGAACGAGTTAGCCGCCACTGCATCTCACGCCGCTTCTCACCACGCACCGAACCGGCAGGCTCGACCACACCCCGACGCACCAACTCCGCACACCGCGAACGAATCGACTGATCAGCCGGAAACGACTTCGACGGAACGCCACGCTCCACACACAGCCCACGCACCCTGAGAACCAGCTCACGATGCGTCACAGGACGATTCCGGGCCGTATACAACGCATCAGCAACCAACGACTCACACCAGCCGGTACGCACCCCAGCAGCCGCCTCATGCGACGTCGGAAGGTCACTCGTGCGGGAATACGCGGTCATCACACCACCGCCTCACGCTCGATGTTCCGGATCGCCAACTTCGGCGTCGGATCCGAATGCATGAACACCCGCTCCAACGTCTCGTCCGACAACCGATCCATCCGCTTCGACAACCGCAACGCCAAACGCTGCACCTTGCCCCGACTGATCGTGATCTCATGCTCAACGGCATACGCCGCAATCCGGTTCTCAAACCCGGTAGTAGACATAGCTGTCCCCTAAATCTCATCGTCCGTGGCGAACCTCGGAGCGGGAATAGTGATAGGTGATGCCCAGAGAGTGGGCGAGAAGGTGCGCCGGCTAGGCGTCTGTGAGGGTTTCGTACCAGGCTTCAAGATTGGTGTGCGAGATGCTGAGCTGCTTCCCCACGCGCTTCGCGGCGAGGTCTGATTTGGCGATGGCGTTGCGGATCTGCCATGCCGAGACTGCGAATTCCTCGGCCGCTTCCTCAACGGTGTAAGCGGTCTTCGCCATCAGGCACACTCCTTGCGCAGCCGCTCCTGGCGGTCGTTGTACTTCTCCTGCAGGGTCGGCAGAGCGTTTCGCAGGGAGCCATGCTCTGATGCCAAGCGCTCCACGAACTCGGTGATGGCCGCTGCCCCTGCGGGCGTGATCGTCAGGGTGAAGGCCACGCTGCCCTTGAAGAGGGGTGCATTCTCGTGAGCGGCCTTCCGGAAGAAGAAGGGCTTCTTCGTCGCGTACTCGCACCACTGGTACTCGGTGATGACCTTTCCCTTGGAGTTTCTGCGCCGCTGCTCCTGGCGATAGATCCAGCCAGCGAACTTCAGCGCGGCTCGAAGGTCGCCCTCCGAGACTTCCAGGTTCGATGCGACAGTCCTGAAGAGGTGGGTGTCGTTGTCGGCAACGAAACTGTCCACATACAGCACCTTCGGGGCGTCCTCGGCAACCTTGGCTTCCAGCGCCGAAGTCTTCGCTTCAGCCTCGAGAACCCACTTCGCAAGGTCGGCACGCGAAGGGAGGTTCCGCTGTGCGAGCTGCTGCGCCATGTCGAAGAACGCCTTCACCAGGGCTACCTTGAATTCGACGACTCGGCCAAGGTTTCGGCTGAGGGTCATGAGAAGTGTTGCCTGCGGTTCGTTCAGCATCGCGATCCGAACCGGTGCGTTGTTGTAGCCAGGTCGCGTTTCAAACGCGAGCTGCCCGAACTCTTCGAGCGCGGCCCTGTGTGTCTCGATGAGTTCCAGGACGTTCTTGTGCTGGACGCCTGTTCCCTCGGCGATCGTGGTGGATTCGACCCTAAGGCCGTCAGGGGTGTTGGTGATCTGGATGGGGGTGGTAATCTCGTTCATGAGATTCCTCTCTCTAGGTTTTCTCTAAGCCCTCAGCAATGGCAGTTGCTGGGGGCTAGTTCTTTGTCTGGAAGTCGGGGTAGCTGATGGCTTCCAGCGGGACTCGGAGGGCATCGGCGATCTTGCGCAGGGTTGCCGCAGACACGTCCCGGCTTCCGCTCTCAACATGCGTGAGCGATCCCCTGCTGATCCCGGCGCGCGCTGCGAGGTCCATGTGTCGGATGCCCGCCAGATCACGGATCACCCGTACCGCAGTGCCGTTGATCCGGCGTTTCATAGTGATGGGTTCCATGTATGCAACTGTAGGCGCATTCTTGTGCAACACGCAAGATACGCAACTGAAATTTTTCCCAACCTATGTAATTACTGGGCTCTAGCGTTGCGCAGTTGCGTCGAGTTGCCTAGACTGGATGCATGGAGATCACCTCAGAGCTACTGCGCTCAGCACGACACATCGCTGACTTGACTCAAGCCGAGCTTGCGAAGAGGGTCGGCATCTCACTGCGGACTGTCTCAAATTGGGAACGCGGGGAGGTCGCCATTCCGGACAGGAGCAAGGCAAAACTTGGGCAAGTGCTTGGGGATGCCTTGCGAAAGGCCGCGGGCGAAGATCCTGCGCCGAGACGTCGGACGTTCCAGAACCCAGAGCAGGAGATGGAGTACCGATCCATCCTGGACCGCCTCATGAGCATCGAACACGCAATCCACTTCGTGAACGAGCAGGCCGACGAGAAGGAGCGGATCGAGCCCGAACGCGGCAAGTCCGGATTCGCCCGAAAGACCGCGATCCTGCGCCTATTCACCGAGCGTGATCTAGCGCTCGAGCTTGTTCGAAGATCGTCCGAACGCGGCGAGCAGGCCACAAACTGGTCAACCGGCTACCTCGAGAGGAACGAGGAACGGCTTGCGGAGCTTCGATTGGTCGCAGAGGACCTGTATGGGCTCACGCTTCCGGATGGGCCGGATCCCGACTACGCAATTATGTCGGAGGAGGAGGCTATGAATTATGGCCTGGCCGCACACAAGGGGGACCCGAACATTGGACCAGAGGACCTTCCGGAAGAGCCCTAGCGATCTGGCGTGGGAGATGGGCGTACGTGTTCGCACTGCGCCTGTCCCGCCTCGCTGGTGGGGCGCATACGATCATGCTCGTCGCCTAATAACGCTCCGTCCTGGTCTGAGCCCCATCCAGAAGACCTGCACGCTCATGCACGAACTCGGGCACGCCCACTACGGGCACCAGGGCATCACCCCCAAGCAAGAGCTGCTAGCGAACCGATGGGCCGCCTACCGGCTAATCCAGTACGACGACCTGCGAGCGCTCGCCGGGTCGGGAATGCCCCTGCCCGAGGTCGCCGCGCACCTCGGGGTCATGCCAGAGGTCCTGCGGGTTTACCTGACGACTCTGAACTTCGCCGAGTTGGAAGGGCTGAAGCGCTCGGCGTGACGGGCTTAGTTCAGCTCGAGCAGGTCGCCCACCCGGGTAACCGCTTCCAGCTTCAACGTGTCCGATTCTCTCGTCCTGTAGGCCCGGGACTGGGCTCGTGTCGAATGGCCCACGATGTCCATGATCAGCGACTCGGGCACGTTCGCCTCGAAGAGCAGATCGATGAAGGTGTGGCGGGTGCCGTGCAGCTTCACGTCCTCCGGCAGGCCGGCGTCCCGCAGGAGCCGTTTCCATGCCTTGTAGGCAGTGTCTGGACGCCAAGGGTTCCCTGTGGTTGGGTGCAGGAAAACGAAGCCCTCTTTGCGATCACCGATGGCCAGGTTGATCAGTGCTTCGAGGACGGGCATCATCGGGACAGTTCGCCAGCCGGACGCTGTCTTCGGGCGAGTGAGATAGAGGTTTCCGCGAACGTGCCGGTGTTCCCAGTCGGCGGGTACCTCTGTGATGTGCGGAACGTCTTGGAGCTGCCACGAGAAGTCCATCGTGGACTTGAGGGCCCGGTCGATCTCGAGGCCGATGACTTCGCCTCGGCGAGCTCCACTCAGCAGGTAAGTTGCCCAGAGCGCTGCTTCTGCGTCAGTGAGTCCGTTGAGGTGGTTGAGAAGCTTGATCGCCTCAGCGGGTTCCAACGCCCGCTCAACGGTCTTTTTGATCTTGGGCCGGTCGGTGTCGTTGCAGGGGTTCCGGAAGATTCGGCGGCGCGTCACGGCCTCGCCGAGCGCCCCTGAGAGGACGTTGAACATGCCGCGCACGTAGGACTTGGAGTAGCGGGCGCAATCGTCGGGAAGCTCGGAAGCCTTCAGTCCTTGGAGCTTCGGATCCTTTGGGGCCTTCTCGACCATGCGAACGAGCTTGTGCACGTCGTCAGGTGTGATCTTGTCGAGCTTCTTCCGGCCAAGAACCGGCGTGATCCACTTTTCGTTGTACCGCTTGTAGTCGGCGAGGACGTTGGGTCGGACTCGGCTGGGCATGATTTCGTCCAGGTAGTAGGTCATCCATGCGGCGAGGGTGTCGGTTGCGGTCTGTACGGTTCCGTGGGCGCGGATCTCGGCTTGGAGGTCGCGGAGTTTCTCGATGACCTTGGCCTTGCTCTTGCTTGTCAGGGTCTTGCGCGGGCGGGTTCCGATGCCGTTGGGAACCTCGACGGTGACGCACCATAGGCCGTCGCTTGCTCGCTGGTAGATGCTTCCTTCGCCCTTGCCTCGCCGCGCCATGGGGCCTCCTTGTTTACTGTAGCCATTAACTGTAGCCAATGTATCGTTTTTGATGGCTAATGGTCACTCTTGGCCCACCATAGTCCCCTTGTTTTCCGGGGATTCTGAGCCATTCTATAGGCTACTCCGCCTGTCTTGTAAACAGGGGGTCGCCGGTTCGAATCCGGCAGGGGGCTCCACGTGAAGGCCCCCGGAATCCGCGCGATTCCGGGGGCCTTTGTTATGCGCCATCGCATCCACGATGTGCGTAAGGTGGTGGAACTGTAGCCAATGGTGTAGCCATTGGTGGCAACGCATTGACTGTGCAGGTTACTTCAGCCGATATGCCCGGTTGGGGTCGGCCGGTACGGGGCGGAGGGTTTCGGCGGGTACCCAGCAGTCGACGACGGCGGGTTCCCCGCCTTCGATTTCGACGCAGTAGACGATGCGTGCAGCCCAACGGTAGGAGTGGCGTCGCCAGGCGATGATGAGGACTTGGCGTGGTTGCCGGCCGGGTTCGGTGTCTTCGAGGTACCAGGCGTGTCGTGTGTGCCTCGGCTTGGGGTAGAGGCGATCACGGCGGGGCTTTGACACGACGGCAAGACTCTCACGAGGGTCTGACAGTGAAATGATGTGGGGGTGAAGGTGATTGCGACCGTGGCCCCTGCTGGTGGGGCTAATGACAAGCTCGACTCGGCCCAGGCCAGGACCCTTGTGGGTGAGGGCGAGGGCTACGAGGATGCGAAGGCGGCCGCGTTGGCGCAGCTGCCTGAGGGGTTCATCGTCCTGCACCTTCGGCAGGACCCGAGCCCGATGGTTTACCGCTGAGCCTTCCGCTCTTTGGGGCTGAGTGCTGGTTCGAAGTCGGCGGTGTCGATGATGTGTTGCATCTCGGGGTCTGGTTCGATCAGTGAGGGGTCTGCGCGGCGGTCATCGGCGGCGAGCTTCCGGGTGTTGTTGTAATCCCTGCTGATGGCGTAGTACTCGAGCCGTTCGGTTACCTCACTCGAGAAGTCGCGGAGTTCGGCGAGGGTTTCCTTGTGCTTGTCCGTCGCGCCCTTGCCTGGGGTGTCGCCGGCCCCGACTTGTAGCCACCGGTCCTGCATGTCCTCGGGGACGAAGATCGGTTGCCGGGTGTGGACTTCCCCGGCTCCGAGGTCGGCTTCCATGGTGATGATCGTGTACGCGCCCTGTTCCTCGTCATAGAGGCCTGCTGCGGTCAGGAGGGGTGTGGTGTTGTCGTGAATGAACACAGGCACCTTGTACTTGGGCGAGGTCTCCACAAACTCTACGTACCCGTTCATGGGGACGAGTGCGGTCTTGCCTGCCCGGTAGAGTTCCCGCCACTTCGCGACCCGGAACAGGTTGTCGGAGCGGGCATTGATGGACTTGATTTCCGGCTTCCCCCACGCGGCACCCTGGATACCCCAGGTTCCGGTAACGAGCGCCCGGGCGTGTGTCCCGTTGTTGTCGGCGCGTTCGGCGACGAAGGGGCCGCGCACGCCGGGGCTCATGCTGTAGAGGCCGGACCACTGGGCGTCCAGCTCAGACCGGAGGATCGTCGAGATTTCCCCGCCGTCGTATGACATCACGTAGCGTCCGCACATGGGTTGAGACTGGCACGACCCAGGGCACCAGGCAAGGCCCTGTGGATTCGCTCGCTATGATTTCCTCATCACTCACATTCGAATTGGGGTTCCATGAAGAAGTTTCTTGCGCCTGCATGCGCTCTGGCCGTAGCCGTTCTCGTTGCATCCTGCTCTTCGGGGGCAACCGGCAACACGTCCACGAGCGCGCCGGTTGCGGCAGGCCAAACGCCTGCCTCGACCACGTCCGTTCCGAGCCCGTCGGCGACTCCGACGCCAGTCTTGAAGACGGCGACTGAGATCGCCAATGCGCTGAAGGCGAAGGTTCCTCAGGTCACGAAAGTTACGACGGTGACTGAGGCGAATGACGTGAACAACATGATTGGACGTCCAGGCCAGTATTCGTCTGCTGCTTGGATCGCGGACAGCCGTGGGAAGGCTGGCGAGACCGGCGTTGATGGTGGCGCTGTTGTCGAGACGTTTGAGACGGCAGCAGACAGGGATGCTCGGGCGAAGTACATCGCTGATGTCACTAAGGGTGTTGGCGCTCTTTCGGAGTACCACTACATGACAGGCACATCTCTGGTGCGTGTGTCTGGTCAGTTGCCGCCGTCCCAGGCGAAGGCGTACAAGGACGCTGTAGCCGGGCTCTGACCACTAGCCTTAAACGCCGATAGCGCCCCCACTACCTCGTGTTGAGGTGGTGGGGGCGCTTTGTCATGCTGGGTTTTTTGGTTCGGCTCCGAGGCCGATCTTGGTGAGGAAGTCGTTGACCAGTGGGAGTGCCATGACGCGGGTGATGGCTCCGGCGACTCCGAGGACGGCCGCGGCGAGGCCTGTTGCTGCTGCCGGGTCGTGGAGGGTGGCTGCCTGATAGATGAGCGGTGCACCTGCGATGAGTGGGAGCCCGACGGCGAGGGCGGTTCGGGCTACCGCCCGCCACGGGTAGCGGGTCTGAGTTGCTGCGCGGTGATCAGGCATCGGTTCCTCCTACTGTGACGTTGACGTCGACGCCGGATTTGAGGGCTTCCTCGGCTCCGGCTTTGGCGGCGGCCTGAACGGCACTGAGATCGATGTTCTGGCCGGTAGTTGCGGCCTTGAACGCTGCGAGCAGCCCGGCGATCTGTCCTTGGAGTGCGATGTTGCCGGTCTTCGTGTCTGCGATCTCCTGGCGCAGGGACACGGGGCGGCCGCCGCGAGTGATCGGGCCGGTGTTGTCGCGGGCGGTCTGAGCGGCGCGCGTGCCATCAGCGATCATCTGGCGGACGCTCACGTCGCCGCTCGCGGTGCTGATGGGGCCGAGGTACTTCGCCAGGCCCTTATCTACGGCGGCGTCGAGGTCTTTTGCAGTTGCCATGTCGAACCAGTCCTTCGTTTCGATGGGGCGGACAGCGCCGCCAGCGTTGGTGATGCCTGCGATTCCCCACGATTCGGTGCTGTCGTAGACGTCCGCGGGGAAGTTGACTGGGTCGCCCCAGTAGAGGTCCACGGTGGAGACGTGGATGTGGTCGGAGTGGGGGGACTCACCCGTGTACGGTTGCCATTCCCAGTTCGAGAATGCTCCGGCGATCAGAGGTGTGGTCTGCCCGGGTGTCGGGTTCATGTCGTGGATGAGGTAGGAGAACCGGCCGGTGGCGCGGCCGATGGCGCGTAGCTGCTCTGCGAGCTCACGTCCCTCCGCTTCGGGGAGGTTCCCATTGTCATCGGTGAAGATGTCAATGGCATGCACGATTCCATTGGAGTCGGCGTTGTGGCCCGTGAAGTTGGTGGGCGACATGTAGCCAGTGACGAACTCGCTTGCACGGGCCGGGGTGTAGTCGTACCGCTTGTAGACCTCATCACGGAGCGTGACGAGGGATCTGTTCGGCCGATGATAGGCGATGGCCATGTTCGGCACTGAGCCTCCTCAGATGTAGGGCGAGCCCGTCACGGGGACGGGCTCGGGGTCGGGGTTGATGCTGTGCAGGTGTAGGTGGTGGATCCGGGCGGCTGCGGGGTGCACGTGTAGGTGACCCCGTCCTGAGTGAAGTTCCAGCTGCTCGGCGGGGAACCATCCTTGCCGTCCCGGCCCGGCATGCCCGGCGCTCCGGGGTCGCCCTTCGGGCCCGGCACTCCTGGGTCGCCCTTCTCTCCCGGGATTCCTGGCTGGCCAGCGCTTCCCGCCACGCCTGGGGCCCCGGGGATTCCAGGTTCTCCGGCACTCCCCGGCGCTCCAGCAGCACCCGGCGCGCCGGACGCTCCCGGGCTCCCATCCCGGCCGTCACGGCCCGGGGCACCATCTCGCCCGTCAACTCCCGGGATGCCTTGGTCCCCCTTGCTTCCCGGGACGGCCGCGGTGTCCTTGGCGACCTGGTCGGCTCGCTGGCAGACCTGCTTCCCCTGTGGACTGGACTTGAAGTCGTCCTTCGCGCACGCGGCGGCGACCTGCTCCGCCAACGATTTCTTCTCGGCTGCCTGAGCTTGTGCGGCGTCGGCGGCCTGGGCGGCGTAGTTGCCGTTCTGCCATGCCAGGATCCCGCACACCACCACCAAGAACGCGAGCAGACAGGACGAGAGCAGGAGCAGGGACTTCGTGCGCTTGTCCGCCCGGCGTGACTTGTCCACGGCCTCCTGCGCGACGGCCAGCCGCCTCTCGTTGTCTTCGAGCTGGCTCATGACACTCCTTCCGGCCAGTCTTTCGGGTCCGGTTCGATACCGGCGGCGATGAGCTGTTCACGCCACTTACCGGCTGCGCGCTTGACGAGTTTCGCTTCCTTCAACTCGGCCTCGAGGGCTTCGATGCGCTCTCTCAGTAGCTCTTCCACAGACGCCTCCCGCTTCTCGCGCTTCTTGTCTGACCGGCCGATGAGGTAACGGATGCCGCCACCGAGGACGGCCAGCAGTGCACCCACTGCGGTGAGTGTCGGTCCCCAGGACTCCACACGCTCCTACCTCCCTCTCCTGATGGGTTGTCGGTGGGGGAGGGTCACGGGACCTCCTGGATGCCGACGAGCAGTGCGGTGATCTGCTTGACGATGCTGGTGGCGATGTCGTCAGGGATGTCGCCGTTGAGGTCGATGCGCTTGCCTTCGAGAGTGATGGAGACCATTGCTTGGGCCATGATGTGGATCCTTAGCGTTTGTAGGTGTACGAGATGGTGAACAGTGCGCCGGATGCGAGGGTGAAGTTCGCCCCGACTGCGCGGATAGAAGCGGCCCCGGTAGCTAGGTTCACGAACGCGATGGCCTGGTTGTTCAAGCCGGCCCCGACGACCTGAGTGAGAACGTAGGGGGAGTCCGCGGTAGAGCTCATCGCCGCCGATGGCAGCACGGTTCCCATCGACGTGTACGCGGTGGTGGTGATGGTTACGTTCGCGCCCGTGTACTTCGGCACCAGCGCGATCGTGATCTTCGTTTCGCCAGCGAGTGGCTCGACGAAAATGGACCCGCCAACGTTCCATCCCGCAGGGCTGAGCGCGCTAACGATCGACTCGGTGCCGAGGCCGTTGAGTTTCGCCTTGTCCGCCGCTGACATCGCACCCGGCGCGCTCGTGGTCGCTGCCGGGATGTCCGTGCCGGCGAGCACGACGTCACCGGTCCTACCGGCCACACTCGTCACGGCCCCGCCCACGGGTGAGCCGTTGACAGTGAAGGTCCCCACCACGTTGACGCTGTTGCTGCCCTTCAGGGTCAGCACGCCGTCACCAGTGTGGATGACGTCTACCTTGTTGGCACCCTTCTCACTGTGGAGGGTCATCAGGCCGTCTTTGTCGAACTTGAACAGGCCCTTGTTGATGTAGGTGCCGTTGTAGTCGCTCTGCTCGTACCGGATCTGGAGACCGTCCGGTGGGCCCATCTGCCCGCCCCAGGGGCGCATGCTGAGCGCTGTGTTGGTGTGGATGACCGCTGGGTCGTCCGGTGCTGCGTTGCGCACGTAGGTTGCCACGGACAGTGCAGAATCCAGGCTGACCGACAGGCCTCCGGATTGGGACGTTCCCCCGGTGGAGGGGCTTGCCGGGTCGCCGTCTTGACGGCTCCAGTACAGGCTCGCTCCTGCCGGGTCGATGTTCGCCGCTGAACGCCAACGCCTACCTTCGCTGTCGGTGTAGTTCAGGGACTGGATTTCGATGTTGTCGCCGTAGCGTGACGTCAAAGATGCCATGTTGGCGGGGTCGGTCTGGTAGGAAGTATTCGCTAGCCAGATCCCGGGCCGCAGCACCGGCAGGCCCGTCCAGGGTTCGATCACTTCCCGGTTGCCCAGACTGGTGCTGACCTTGATTGGCTGGTTGGTATAGCGGTCGATGCCGTCGGCGGTGGTGGAGATGTTGCCGCCCCCGGTCACGCTGATCTGCCCGCCGGGGACGAGGACGCCGCCTTCGACGCGGAGTGTGCCACCTGGCGGGATGGTGGATGAGCTGTTCCGGTTGGCCCCGTCAAGGGCCTGCTGCTTCCGTGCCAGCTCATCGACCCGGTTCCGCGCATCGGTGACACCGAAGGGGCGGGGGATGAAGCTGTTATCCACTGGCACCAATGTCACCTCCTGTCAGGTCGGCAAGGGTCGGCTTCCAGGTCTTCATGTCCTGGCTCAGGGAGTACCCGATGACAGGCCAGACAGCATCAAGCTCGATGGCGAACTCGTCCAGGTCGACGGGGTCTTGCCCGACGCGGACGTTGACCTGTGCGGTATCGCCCAGGGTCAGGTCCGCCGGCCCGGTGTAGTAGTCCCCGTCGCCGGGGATCTTCGCTTCAAGAGTCACGAGGGTCTGGCCGCCGAAGAACGCTTGCTTCATGCGGGCCATGTGGGCGGCGATGGTTTCTTCGCTGTCCACGCCGGAGAAGTTGCGGCGTTCTTCCAGGCGTGGCCATCCAGCGGCTTCCCGGATGGTGTCGATCCCGGGTGCGGAGATCAGCCGGGATTCGCCTTCACCGTCGCCGACTGCGGTGACGAGGGTCGCGGCGTCTCCCTGGCCCCACCGGGTCTCTGGGGTGGCGTCGGTGATGTTCACCCCGGAGATGAACGCGTGCTCCGGGGTGGTGGTGCGGTTGCCCATGGTGGGGCGCATCCGTGCGATCTTCCGCACCCGCGACTGGGCGGCGTCGGCCCATTGGATATCAATCATCCAGTCGAAGCCGGGGGAAGCGTTGGACAGTTCCGTGAGACGGTCCCCGATCCTGGTGTTCTCCGCGTCCTGATAGAGGCGTTCCAAGATCACCCCCGTCAGTGGGGCGTCCACCTCGAGGCCGATGCCGTTGACGTTCGCGGCGTTGATCATGGCGGCGAAGATGTTGGCCTGGTCGACGTCAAGGAACTCGGCGGTGGGCATGTACCGGCGCAGAAGGTATTCCTCCACGGTCCTGCAGGGGATTTCCTGACCGTTGATACCTGGTGTGGCGGTGCTGTTGGGGATCCCGTGCCAGATGATCCGGCCATCCTCGTCGGTGACGAGGATGAGGGACTTCCACGGAACGATCAGCTTCTCCCAGTACCGGTTCTTGTAGAGGCGGCCTTCCCCGTCGAAGAACGGGGCGAAGAACTTGCCCTCGCCCACGCCCTTGAGCTGGCGGGTCAGGTCCTCCGCGATGACCAGGGGCGCTTCGTCTAGGACGGTGCCGGTGATCAGGTCACAGATGATGAACCTCACGGCACCTCCTAGGCTTCGTCAGCGGGGCATTCCTCAACCCAGAACTTCGTGATCTTCGGATCCACGGACACGCCCGTGAAGACGTTGCCGGTGACCTTGTCCACCCAGAAGCGCGGGATGGGCAGGGAGTTTGCCGGGACGATGATCTCTTCGGTTTCGATGTAGCTGCTCATCAGGTAGTTGCCGGGGGCTGTCCAGCACAGCGGGGAGCGGGTCTGGGCGTTGGATGCCTGGGACTGCATGAGGGATGCGCACACATCCCACCGGCTGATCCCGGAGGCGATGGCACCCGAGTTCACGCTGGTCTGGACGAAGACCTTCATGCGCCGGTCGTAGGCTTCCGCGTTCATCGACATGGTCGCCACGGCACGGGAGCCGGTGCCATCACTGGCCGAGGTGGGGATGTTCGTGGAATTGACGGTGAAGGTGGTGCGCTTCCACGGTCCGACATGGGTCCAGACGGTGCCGTTGTAGACCTGCGTGGGGAACCCGGGAAGGTCCATGCGGAGCCTCTGCAGGCCGCGCACCTTGGGCAGGGCGCGGGCCTCGGCCAGGCTGTTGACCGGGATCGGTGCTCCCGCTGCTGCGGTGATTGGCCGCTGATCGGTTACCACGGGGGAGCCGCTTCCGGCCTTGGGGACGTCGATGAACGCCAGAGTCAGGGCCAGACCTGGTTCGGGCTTCACCCCGCCGCCCGTGGTGGCGAGCGGGTCCGGGTCCCCGGTGAGTATCCGGACGACACCCTTACGGTTCGTCCCGCCGCTGGTGCCGTCATTCTGCGGGTTGCTGGGGTCCCAGACCTGAAGGATCACCCGGTCACGGCGGGGGTTGTTCGCATCCGCTGCGACCAGGGGGTCAACGGTGGCTGAAGTGGCCAGTCCGGTGAGGTACGCTCCCGTACTGGACGCGACCGCTGCCGGCCCTGCCGTTGCCAGGACATTGTTGCCCGAGAGGGTGATCGCCAGGGCGCGGGCGTCAAGGACACCGCTGCGGCTGGTCCCCACCGCGGCACCGGGGGCCAGGAGCCCGCCGATGTCACGGCGCAGGGACTCTCCCGTGTAGAGGGGAGGGCCAGCGGGGGAGGGCGCGTTGATGAAGCTGGGGTCGATTGCGTCAAGAGGCACAGTAGGCCCTCCTAATTCCAGGTGTCAGTCCAGGCCACGGTGGCGGTGGCCTGGTTGGTGGAGAGGAACCCCTCAGCGTTGAAGGTGAGGGTCATGCCCGGGCGGGGGTTGATCCACGATCCTCGTAGGGCGGTGCGCCGTGAGGCGGTGCCGTTCAGCAGGATCGTTTTCTTGTCCAGGTCGATCACGAGGAACTGCCCCACGGTCAGGACGAGGTTGAACGTCATGCGGTTGCCGAGGTCATCGGTGATCTGAGGGTTGGTCAGATGCGTGTTCACGGCGGCGATGGTCACCACGACCCGGGGAGTCCCGGTGCCGGAGGATCCGACCGTGACGGCGTTGTTCGTCACGGTCGCGGTGATCGCGAACGGCACGGTCAAACCGGCGAGCTGAACCTTCTCCGAGGTGCTCTTTCCCGCTGTGGACGTGTACCGGAACGTGTACCCGCCGGAGGGTGCGGAGCCGCCATCGAAGTAGTCCCCGGCAAAGGCGACCGCAGCGGACTGGGTAGCAGCGGCGCTGATCTTGACGGCGTCGAAGTCCAGCTTCACGCCGGAGGGGATGACGGTTCCGCCGTTGTACAGGTAGGGCACTGGCTGGGCGTAGATTGTGCCTGCCGGGGCCTGTGCCGAGTGGGTGACCCTGCCCCCGGTGTTGTTGGTGGGGGCGCTCATGGACTCGCTGATTCGGGTGTTGGTGGAGTCGTAGAAGCGGATCCCGATCTGGCTGGTGTAGCCGGAGTCGTTGGCCATCAGCATCGACACCGCTGCCCAGTCTCCGGGGGAGAGGTTCACTCGCTGGTCCGTGGATGAGGCGGCCAGGACGCCGGGCCGGGTTGCCCCGGAACCGGTGGTGAGCCTGCCCCAGGCCGTGCCGACGATCCACGCCGGAGGGGACGCGGTCTCTCGCGTCAGGGCTCCGCCGACACCGACCCAGCCAGAGGTGTCTACCTCGAAGGACGGGTTGTTGGACCAGTTGGTGTCCGCGACAGTGGTGGGCGGGATGACCAGGCCCCCATCGGTGATGGGGAGCTTGGCGACCCCGGAGCCGCTGATGTCGTTCGGGCCGGTACCGGCGAATCGCCGGTGGTCCGTGGCGACGAACTGCACGTTCACGCTGATCGTCTCAACCCCGTCCCACACCACCTCCGGCGTTCCCACGACCCGGACCATCGCGTACCGGGTCAGTTCCGCTTCAGCGACGATCAGAGGCTTGTAGACCTTCATGGGCAGGGCGGCGACGAACTGGTCCCGAACGAGCGCCCCACGGGCGAACGACGGGACCACGAGGACACCCCGGAGGACGTAGTTCGCACCGTCGTAGTAGGCAGGGTCAGACCAGGCCCCGTCCCGGTCGGGCCACGGGTTCACGTCCCCGCGCGTTCCCGGGTTGCCCCATCCTTCGATGGGTGCTGTGAGGACGCCGCCGACGGTGTCCGCCGGGTCAAGGTAGAGCCCTGACCCGGCGAACGTTCGCCCGCCGATGGTGGCCGTTACGATGTCGGTCACTGGCCCTCCAATCGACGCGCCACCGCCATAGCGGTAGCGCTCGGGTTTACTGCTTCGTGGACATGAATCTGGATTGGCGGCTTGCCGTCTGCCCACCGTCCGTGACTGCCGGGGGCGGGCACGTAGGAGGCTGGCCGGTAGGGCTGGGAAGCGACGGCGTTGGGGATCTGCACCAGGGAGTCCACGGCACGGGAAACCAGCCCCGTACCGTCCCGGACACCAAGCGCCAGGCCAGCAGGGACCTGCCGCCCGACCTCATACCGGAACACCCGAGAGGGTGAGTGGATCCCGAGGTTCTTCTTCACCTGCGAGGTCATCCGGTCGGTGACCTTCTTGATCGCCGCGTCCACGGCCTTGAGGTTCCCGGACAGCCCGTTCACAAGACCCTGCTGCGCGGCGATCCCCGCCCCGTACATCCCGTTTGCCAGGGACATGCCCGCAGACTGGGACACCGAACCAAGCTGCTTCCACTGCCCGTTGAGCTGCCCGACAAGGCCCTTGCCCCCGGCGATGAGGGACTTAGCGATGGAGCCACCCTTACCGGTGCCAAGCTCACCGATCTGCGCCAGCAGGCCAGCATCAAGACCCATGGAGCGCAGCTTGTCGAGCTGCCCCTTGAACCCTTGGACGTTGCCCACGGTCTTCTTCGCAGCCGCCACAATGCCCTGAGCGCTACGCCCGGCAAGATCGCCCAGGTTGAACTCGTCCCGGAACTTCTCAGCCGCGTCACTGGCCGCCTTGTCCCGAGTCTTGACCGCATCCGAAAGGCTCTTCTGCGCTGTCTTCAGACGGGACGCGATGCTGGCACGCTGGGTGGTGAGTTTGGAGATCTGCGCGTTGCTGGCGCTGATCATCCGCGACGTCGCATCCAACGTCCGCCCCAGAGACGTTTCCCGGTTGGCCTCGGCAAGCTTCTGCCGGCCCTGAGCGATCAGGCTCGCGACCTGCTTGTTCCGCTTGGCGATGGCCGCGTAGTAGGCGGTCATCTTTTTCGCGTTGGCCTTCGCGTCCTTCCCCAGGGCCGGGGCCTTCACCCCCGACACCTGAGCGGCACGGCTCATCAAAGATGACGCGGCCTTGCGGAGCTGGTCAGCCTTCGTGAAGTGCTTCGTGGCCTCAGAGGTGACCTTCCGAGCCACAGCGGTAATGGCTGCCGTGGCCTGCGGCCCAGCCTTCTTCACCCCACCGGCGAGGCCCTGAACGATGAACTCACCGAACTGCCGGAACACTCGCGACGGGCTGTGGATCCCGAGAGCTGCTTTGAACGGTCCGACGATCCAGCCGGGGAGCTGGTTGAGGAAGAAGCTGCCAATGCTAGACAGGAGGCTTCCTGCCCCGTTGAGAAGACCCTGGATCATGTCTCGACCGATCTGGACGAGGGAGCCCGTCAGACCGGAGAGCGCGCCGAGGATCTTGCCCGGGAGGTCCCGGAAGAACGAGACCACATTGTTGATCCCGGACGAGATCGCACCCGTGATGTTCGACCAGAGACCGGTGAAGAACGACTTGATGCCGTTCCACGCCGAAGACCACAACGAACCAATCAACGAGAGCGCTCCGCTGATTGTGGAGGACACTACCGCGATAGCGCCTGAAACAATGGCCTTGATCGCGTTCCAGATCCCACCGAAGATGTTCTGTATGCCTTCCCACACCTGGGACCAGTTGCCGGAGATGACGCCGGTCACGACTTGAATCACGCCCTGCACGATCTGCATCACCGACTTGATGATGTCTGCAACAGCGTTGAATACTGTGGTGACCACAGGTAGAAGTGCCTGAATCGCGGGTACCAGAATCGCCAAAATGATGTCAACGAGCGGACCAATCGCCGAGATGATTCCAGTGAAAATTGTGACCACCGGTGGAAGAATCGTGGTTACCAGGTTCACGATGATCGGCACAAGTGAACTAACAATTGCCGTGATCAGCGGCGCGATTGCTCCCACGACCTTCGCGAAAACAGGGGCTAGGTCTTGCAATGCTCCACCGATTGCGCCGGCCGCGCTGGCCAGAACAGGAGCGATCTCTTTGAAGGCTCCTGAGATGACTCCGGAGATCGTGCCAACGGTGTCACTAATGGTGGGAAGGACGCCGGCTATGGCTCCTGCAAATGCGCCGATGACACCCGCTACGGTACCGATGAGATCGGGCATCACGTCCGCCAGGCCGCTAAAGATTGTTGCAATTGGTGAGGCGGCTGTGACAATCCCAGCTATTTGTCCAATGATGGACCCGAAGATCGGCATCAGCGGCCCGAATGAATCCCCAATCGCGTCAAAGATCCTTTGATCTTTGATCCGAAATCACTCATGAATCCGGCAAATCCGGATTTGCTGAAGTCCTGTGTGCCAGTTTGAAATGCCTTGAAGAATGCGTCTACGCCATCTTTCCCGGCACGGAGACTAATCCCAATACGTTCAAGGACTCCTGCGAAACCGGAACTGGTGACATCGGAGCCGCCGTCTTCGTAAGCGGCCTTCATGGCCTTGATCCCGCCCTTGACTTCTCGGGAGGCTTTCCCCGCTGCTGCGCCTACTGCCGCGAAGGTGGTGAGAATTGGGTTGGCGAACTTCGGGGCTTCACCATCGTCGAAGGACTTTTTCATCTCCTGGTAGCCCTTGCCGATGTCCTGAAAGATCGGCTTTAGCTTCTTGTTGAGCCCGTCGATAACCGGGATGAGGCCGTTTGCCCCGTCCTTCATTGCGGCGAGGAAAGGGAGCATGACGGTTTCGCCGACGCGTCCGAGGGCTGCCTTGAGGTTAGCCATCGAGCCCCGGAACGTTTCGCCGGACTTCAGCGCTGCACCGCCGAGGCCCTTTTCCATGGCGTTCTGGAAGGTCGCGAAGTCGATCTTGCCTTTGGACGCGAGGTCGTAGACCTCGTCGGAGGTCTTACCCAGTTCCTTGCCCAAGAGCTGGACAATCGGAATGCCAGCGTCGTTCAGCTGGGCGATGACATCGCCCTGGATCTTGTTCGACGCGGCGACCTTGTTGAAGATCGCTCCCATCTCACCCATGCCGACACCCGCAATGGTGGCCGAGTCGCCCACGAGCTTCAGGGTCCGTTCAAGGTCTTGGCCGGGTTTCACCCCAGCAGCGACCACGCCAGCAGCCACGGTGGCCGCGTCACCCATGCCGAACGCCGTGCCCTTCACTGCGGCCATGGCATTGTTCATGATCTTCGTTACCGACTGGGTGGAGTGGCCCAGCCCGGTGAGTTTGGCCTGTGCGTCCTCGATGTTCAGTGCTCGAGAGATCCCGCCTTTGACTGCCAGCCCTGCAACCATTGCAGGTCCAGCGACGGCGAGGACCTTGCCGGCGATACCGGCGAATGCAGCGCCGAACGAGCTTCCGCCGCGCTTGCCAGCGGCCGCGCTGCCCGCGTCTGCTGCCCCAGTTAGGTCGTTGACGATGCTCTTGCCAAGGCCCTTGGAGGAGGCGACGATGTTGACATACGCGGTCGCCAGTTCAGACATGGGGCCTCCTGGAATGCGGCTAGCCCCCGCACCAGGACGGTGCAGGGGCTAGCGGTTTCTGTTGTAATAGGCGACTTGTCGTTCGGTGACGAACTTGACCACGCCGGCCTTGGTGGTGTGAGCAACCTTCCCCGGTGGGGGTTGCGGTGCACGCCGAGCCTGTTTCCACTTCTCGGCCTGTTCGAGGCTCATGGGTTTGCCCTTGAACGTCGTGGTGGTCTTGTCCTCGAACCCTGGGCGCGGAATGGGCTTGGGTGGGCGTTTGCCCTTCTGCCCGTCAGCGGTCTTCTGCCATGCCAGGACTGCCAAGCGGTCTGCTATCAAGGCAGTAAGTTGTTCGAGAAGCGTCCAGCCTTGTCCGAGCGCCCGCTTGGTCGCCGAATCGTCAGGGAGATGTTCAGCGAAATCGGCAACCTCCCAGAGGTGGAAGCCGGGAACCCTGCCGGTGCGGGTGAGACGGAGCCCGTAGTATCGCAAGAAGTCGGCCCGCAACTGCCCGCCGAACTCCCGAAGGAGAGCGGCGAGCGTTAGGAGTTTGGGGCCAGTTCCTTGATGAGGTCCTGGACCAGTTCACTGCCAGCTTCCACGGAGACCCGCCCCGTCTCGGGGTCCCTAACCGATTCGAGCGCCGTTTTGAATGACTCCTTGCCAAGCAGCCGGCGCAGGATCCGGGGGAGCCGCTGCACCTCACCCTCATCGAGGGAGTCCAGGTCGTCGAGAAGTTCGAAGTCATCGAGTGCGTCGGCCGCGATGGTGTACTCCTGACCATGCACAGTGACGGTCTTTGTGCCGTCCTTGTTGACCCTGGGCTTGCGATCCTGGGGCTTCTTGACACCTTCCGGGATGGTGGTGGTGTCGTCGGTGATCTTGATTTCAGACATGGGTGCCTCCTGCGGGCAGAGAACTTGGTAGGGGTTGCGGGACTGGTGGTGACCTGTGGGGCGCGGTCCCGCAACACGCGCCCCACAGGGGTTGGGATCAGGCCATGTAGATGTAGGCCTTGGTGCCGGTGGAGTCCGGGTAGGCGGTCAGGGTGACGTCGTAGCCGATGGCCTCGTCACCCTTGAGGGAGACGTCGCCGCGTTCGGTGACCTGTGCGTCCGGGAGGCAGATGCGGATGGTCTTGGCACCATCACGGACCTCGATGACCCAGACCAGGTGATCGGTCTGAGTGCCCTTGATCTTGATCGCCGAAGCGGTGGCCGTGGGGTCCGCGTAGTAGACCTTCAGGACCTCTGCGGACGTCTCGATCATGGTGAACTGGTAGGTCAGGTCGTGGCTGGTCTGGATCTTCCGGACCACGTCACCGTTCTGCCAGGCCTTGATGTCGGTCTGGTCGGTGCTGATCGCCTGGGTGATGCCGTCCTCGGAGGCATAGCCGAGATCCTTGAGGGCGGCGTTCAGGGCGGTCGTGGTGTCAGTGGGGAGTGCGGTTCCGAGCGGGCCGGACGAGATCGTTCCGGTGACCGCGACGCGCACATTGCCGGCAGTGAGTGCCATGTTGTCCCTCCTGGGGCATGAAAAAAGCCCCGCCAGGTGGCAGGGCTTGCAAGGGTTGGATGGGGTTAGATCGGCGTCCCACGAACAGCGAGTTCGAAGTTCTGCCGGTAGCGCGGGATCTTGGCGTCCGGGTCAGGAATATCCACGAGCCCACCCATGGGGTGGGCCCAGTAGATGACGACATCCATTGCTTGGGAATCGGCACTGGCCGGGACAGTGATGGTGTCATTGCTCAGGGCCGACAGGTGCGCCCGGACGAGCTGCGCCTTGCCTTAGCAACGTTCTTCGTCGCCCCCACGTATCACATGAGGAACGCCTTCTCATGGATCGGCGAGAACTGCCGGCCACCAGCATCACTGATGAGAACGAACTGGTCCGGACGAGGATTCGGTTCAGTACCGACGACGGTCAGGCCAGGGATCCTCGCGATCAGCCATAGCCGGGCCGCTGCCATGGC